>DATBRS010000086.1:0-40774 GCA_036560185.1 Myxococcota bacterium | reverse complement strand
GGAACGTCCCCGGCCGCAAATGACTCGGCTCGGCATCGCCATCGATTCGTTGACTTAGTTGCGGAACGTCCCCGGCCGGAGTCCCCGGCTGGACCGGCCGGGTTCCCTACCGCATCCGCGCCGCGAGCTCTGCGGCGCGCTCGAGCGCTGCTGCGCTCGCGACATCGAGCAGACAGACGCGCTCGCTGGCGGCGGCACAGCGCTCGAGCGCGGCCTCGAGCTGCTCGCGCGAGCGCTCCGGGCCCGCGATCAGCACCACGCGCGCGGGCTCGTGCGCCCGCGCGCACGCTTCGAGATATGCGCTCGCATCGGCGTGCGCGGGAAGCATCACGCCGACGCCGAGCTGCGCGGCGCGCCGGAGCGCGGCGGGTGCGCTGGCCGCGAGCCAGAGCGGCGGCCCGCCCGGCTGCTGCGGCTTCGGGTAGACGCTCACGTTCTCGCAGGCGAAGTGCTTGCCGCGAAAGCTCACGGCCTCGGCACCCCAGGCGGATCGCAGGATCGCGATCGCCTCGGTGAAGCGCTCCGCGCGCTCCTCGGCCTCGAGGCCGAAGCTGCCGAATGGCGTCTCGGCGGCGCCGAGGCCGACGCCGAGCTCGAGCCGGCCCGCGCTGAGCGAATCGATCGTGGCCGCGGATTCCGCGACGCGCAGCGGGTGATGAAGCGGTAGCGGCAACGCCGCGGTCGCAATGCGAACGCGCTCGGTCGCGGCGCCGAATGCGGCACACACGCTGAGCGCGTCCGGAACGCCGCCGGCCAGATCGAAGCGTTCCGCGACGCCCAGCCAATCGAGGCCGAGCGCCTCCGCGCGCTGCGCGTGCGCCACGCACGCCGCGAGCGCGGCGGCGGACGCGTCGCGTGGGGCGATGCGCACGCCGAAGCGCACCCCCGCGCCCGCGGCGTCAGTCATCGTGATTCCGTCCGCGCACGCCGATACTGTCGCCCAGCGCGCGCCGCGCAGCGCGCCCCGGTTGGAGCTTCGGAATTGCCCGCGACGCTGCGCATTCCCGCGACCCTCGCCGCCGTAACAGCGGAATCCGAGGCGCGCTGCGGCCTGGCCGTGAAGTTCGCGCCCCAACTGCTGCGCCACGGCCCCGACCCGCTGCACGACTTCCTCGACCTCGCCGCGCCGCTCTCGCTCGAATCGGCGCGCGGGCTCGCGCAGCTCACGCGCCTGCTGCGCGCGGCGCGGCTCACCGCGCGCGGGCCGGTACAGCGCTGGCTCGGCGATCCGGCGGGCGCGCACGCCGCGCTCGCGGGCGCGCTCGGCCGGCGCCTCGTGCTCACCGCCGCGCCGCGCTCGTGCGTGCGCTTCACGGCCTGGACCGAAGAGGGCGTGCACGAGCTCGACTTCGTCGCTGACGTGCTGGCCGACGCCAGCGGCTTCGCGGTGCGCCGCGTCGGCGCCTTGCCCGCCGCCTGGTTCGCGCGCGACGCCGTGCTGCGGCACGAGACCTCGACCCTCAGCTGGCTCGAGGTCGTGAACGTCGAGCCGCGCTGAGGGGTCCCACTCGCGCGCTCGGAGATAGACTGCGCGGTCTGGGAGAAGCTCGATGGCGTCGCTCACGCTTCCGAACATCGCCGCGCTGCGCGACTGGGTCGGCAAGAAGCTCGGCACCTCGGATTGGATCGAGATCACCCAGCGCCGCATCGATCTGTTCGCCGAGGCGACCGGCGACCACCAGTGGATTCACGTCGACCCCGAGCGCGCGCGCCGCGAATCGCCGTTCGGCGGCACGATCGCCCATGGCCACTTGACGCTCTCGCTCTCGCCGATGCTGCTCGCGCAGATCGTCGAGGTGGCGGGCGTGCGGCTGATCGTGAACCCCGGCGTCGAGCACATCCGCTTGCGGGCGCCCGTTCGCTGCGGCGACAAGGTGCGGCTGCACGCCACGCTCAAGGATCTGCGCGACGTGCCGGGCGGAGGCGCGCGCGCGACGATCTCCGCGAGCTTCGAGATCGAGGGGCAGAAGAAGCCGGCCGCGTTCGGCGACATGCTGCTGGTCTATTACGGCGACGGCGCCGCGGCGCTGCCGGAGGCCTGAGCGCCGGCCGCGTGCGCGCCTCACGCCGCCAGGAACTTCCGCACCTCGCGCAGGAACACCTCGAGCTGATCGTGGTGGACCCAGTGCCCGGCTCTCGGCACGTTCACCAGCTGCGCGTTCTTGAACGACGCGATGCGGCCGTCCTTCACCGGATCGCTCGCCCAGCTCTCGTTACCGCGCACGAGCAGCGTCGGGCAGGTGATGCGTTCCCAGAGCGAGCGCACGTCGTTTCCGCGCAGGCGCACCGGCGCGAAGCTGCGCACGTAGGGATCGAATTTCCACGAGAAGGTGCCGTCCTCGTTGCGCGCGACGCCGTGCACGGTCAGGTGTCGCGCCTGCTCCGGCGACAGGAACTCGTTCTCCTCCTGCATGCGCTTCGCCGCCTCGTCGATCGACGCGTAGCGGCGGGGCTGGCGCTTCGCGATCTCCTTCTGCGAGTTGACCCACTCCCGGAAGCGCGCCGAGGCGGGCGGCTCCTCGATCCGCTTCTCCAGCTCCGGCGAGGGCCCGAGCCCCTCGATCGCGACGAGTTTCTTCACGTTCCGCGGGAACAGTCCCGTGTAGTGGAGCGAGATCGCTCCGCCGAGCGAGTGGCCGATGATCGTGAGCGGCGCGAGCTGGAGCGCGTCGACCAGCTGCACGATGTCGAACACGAACTCGCCGACCGCGTAGGAGCCGCCGAGAACCCAGGCGCTGTCGCCGTGGCCGCGCAGATCGGGCGCGATCACGTGGTAGTCGCGCCGCAGGTCGCGCGCGACCCAATCCCAGTTTCGCGCGTGATCCTTGCCGCCGTGGATCAGCAGCAGCGGCGGCGCGGATTCGTTGCCCCAATCCACGTAGTGCATGCGCAGGCGCTGCGAGACGTAGAAGCTCGAGCTGGGGCCGATCAGATCCGAGTCGCGCGTCATCGATCCTCCGAGGCGCCGCAGCGTAGCCGCGTGCGCCGCGCGCTGAGCGGGCAAGGGGCGGCGCCGCATGCGAGCGAACCGCGGCGCGCGCTGCGCGGTCTACCGTGACTCGCGCGCACCGGGAGGATCGCACGTGAAGAAATCTGCCGCTGCGCTGTGTGCCGCGTTGCCGCTGCTCTCGTTGCTCGCTCCGGTGGGCGTGCTCGCCGAGGAGTCCGCCCCGGCGCGCGTCGACGCGAGCAGCGAGCCGGTCGAGGAGATCGTCGTCCTCGGCGAGCGGCCGGGCCCGCAGCTCTGGAAGATCTCGAACGGCGATCACACGCTCTGGCTGCTGGGTCTCCTGCAGCCGCTCCCGAAGCGCATGACGTGGAAGTCGGCGGCGGTCGAGCAAGTTCTCGACGAGTCTCAGGAAGTGATCGCCGCGGGCGGCGCGGTCAGCGCGCACGTCGGCCTGATCGGCGGCGTTCGGCTCTACCGGCAGTGGCGCGGCATCCAGCGCAATCCCGGCGAAGCGCAGCTCGCACAAGTGCTGCCGGCGCCGCTGTACGCGCGCTTCGCCGCGCTGCGCGCGAAGTACGCGCCGCGAGACGGCAAGCTCGACGAGCTGCGCCCGATCTTCGCCGCGGGTCGCCTGTTCGACCGGGCCGCCGACCGCGTCGGGCTCACCATGGAGAACGACGTGCACGAGCGCGTCGTGAAGCTCGCGAAGAAGCGCGACCTGCCGATTCGCCAGGTGAAGATCGAGCTCGAGGATCCGGGCAAGCTGCTGGCGGCGCTGGGCGACATTCCGCAGGCCCAACAAGTCGCGTGCCTCGAGACCACGATCGCGCGGCTCGAGGGCGACGTCGGCGCGATGCGCGAGCGCGCCAAGGCGTGGGCCGACGGCGACATCGACGCGTTTCTCGCCGTGCCTTACGCGGATCAGCAGGCCGCCTGCTGGCAGGCGATCGGCAGCGCGCCCGAGATCAAGCCGCTCGTCGAGAAGGCGCAAGCGGAGTGGCTCGGCTTCGCCGACGCCGCGCTCGCGAGCAGCCGCGTCGCGCTGGCGATGCAATCGATCGATCGCATCCTCGCCGCCGACGGCGTGCTCGCGCACTTCCGCGCCCGCGGATACGCGGTGCGCGGCCCGGAGTAGTCGCGCTTCGCGCGCGGAGCGCGCGAGGGCGGTAGCCTGGCGCGATGCGCGTCGCGCTCGCACAGATCAATCCCACGGTTGGCGACCTCGCCGGCAATCGCAAGCTGATCGAGGAGGCCGCAGCGCGCGCGGCGGCAGAGCGCGCCGATCTCGTGGTGCTGCCGGAGCTCGCGCTCACGGGCTACCCGCCGCTCGATTTGGTCGAGCGCGACGGCTTCGTGCGCGACCAGCTGCGCGAGCTCGACGCGCTGGCCGAGGCCTCGAAGCGCGTCGCGATCGCGGTCGGCGCGGTGCTGCCGACCGAGCGGCGCGAGGGCAAGAAGCTGCAGAACGCGGCCGTGCTGCTGGCTGGCGGCAAGCGCGTCGCGGAGCAAGCGAAGACCCACTTGCCGACCTACGACGTCTTCGACGAGAAGCGCTACTTCGCGCCGGCCGAGGAGCGCCAGCCGGTCGCGCTGCCCGGCGGCGCGCTGCTGGGCCTGACGGTGTGCGAGGACGGCTGGGTGGATCGCGTCGGCTACAGCGCCGACCCGACGGGCGAGCTCGCGCAGGCGGGGGCGCGCCTGGTCGTGAACCTCAGCGCCTCGCCGTGGCACGCGGGCAAGCCCGCCGATCTGCGCCGCATCTTCTGCGACCTCGCCGCGAAGCACGGCGTGCCGATCGCGTTCTGCAATCAGGTCGGCGGCAACGACGAGCTGATCTTCCACGGCGGCTCCTTCGTCGCGGACGCGCGCGGCCGCGTGCTCGCCGCGCTGCCGCTGTTCGCCCCCGCCTTCGCGCTGGTCGACCTCGCGAGCGCCCCGGCGCTCGACGCCGTCGCAGAGCCCGACGCCGTAGCGCAGCTCGAAGCCGCGCTCGTGCTCGGCATCCGCGATTACTTCCGCAAGCAGGGCCTCCCGCCCGGCGCAGTGATCGGCCTCAGCGGCGGCGTCGATTCCGCCGTCACCGCGCACCTCGCGGTCGAGGCGCTCGGGCGCGAGCGCGTCACCGGCGTCGCGATGCCCGGGCCGTTCTCCTCGGGCCACAGCGTCGAGGATGCGCACGCGCTCGCGGCGAACCTCGGCATCTCGATCCGCACGGTCGACATCAAGCCGATCTACGAGAGCTACCGCCGTGTGTTCGCCGAGCTGTTCGGCGCGAGAGACAACTACGGCCTCGCGCAGCAGAACATCCAGTCGCGCATCCGCGGCGCGACGCTGATGGCGATCTCGAACGCGGAGAACCGCCTGGTGCTCGCGACCGGCAACAAGAGCGAGCTCTCGGTCGGCTACTGCACGCTCTACGGCGACACCGTCGGCGGGATCGCCGTGATCGGCGACGTCTACAAGCGCGACGTCTACGCGCTCGCGCGTTTCGCCAACCGCGCGCGAGAGATCATCCCGTGGCGCACGATCGACAAGCCCCCGAGCGCGGAGCTCGCGCCGGACCAGAAGGACAGCGACGACCTGCCCGAGTACGGCGTGCTCGACGCCGTGCTCGAGCAAGCGATCGAGGGCGAGCGCGCCGCCGCCCTAATTGCTCCGCCCGCCGGAGCCACGCGCGAGACCGTGGCCGGCATCGTGCGCCGCGTCGACCGCAACGAGTACAAGCGCCGCCAAGCCCCGCTCGTACTGCGCGTCTCGCCGAAAGCCTTCGGCAGCGGCCGAAAGCTCCCGATCGTGCACCGCTACCAGCTGTAGGCGCGAGCTCTCGTTCCGCATCCCGTCGAGCCGCCGACGCACGAGGCAAGCGGAGACGGCGCGGGGCGGGCGGAGGCGGCATCAAGCGCAGCGCGGGCCCGCGCCCCGAGCCGCGCCACGCCGCGACGGATCGCGCGCTGAACCACTCACGGGACGCCAGCAGGGGAGCGGGCCCGCCGCGAGCCAGCCGCCGCAGCCCGTCCCGCGCCGTCTCCGCGCTGCAACGATTCGAGACGTCAGGAGCCCGCGCGATTCAGGCCCCCTCGACGACCGCCTTCACGTACTCCGCTCGCGCGCCGCGCGGTCCTTCCTGGATCACGTACTCGACCGTCTGCCCCTCATCCATCGAGTCGTACTCGCTCCCGTTCATGCCGGAGCGATGGAAGAACACCTCTTTGCCGTCCTCGCCCCGGATGAACCCGAAGCCGCGGTCGCGCACCATCTTCTTGATCTTGCCGCGCGACTTCGGGCCGGTCGGGGCGACCGTCACCTTCGAAGCCGGCCGGCTGTTGCGGCGCGGGCCTCCGCCTCCGCCGCCCGTGCGGCGCGTGGAGTAGGAGCCGATCGCGAACTCGGACAGGAAGAGCGGGATCGGCACGGTCAGGTCGGTCATGCCGGTGCTCTCGGCGGAGAGCAGCACTTCGTCCGGGCTCACCTCCACCACGCTGTAGCGGAGGCCCGTGTTCTTGTGCGTGCAGGATGAACCCGGCTCGATCTCGTCGGCGGATAGCATGGCCCGGACCTCGAGGTGTCGCGCGTCTGCGCTAGCGCCGCGGCGAAGGGGAACCCGCTCGGACGGCGCGAAAGGCGGCGCAACTTAGGCGAGCGCCCCATACGGGTCAAACCTCGAGGCCCCTGGCTAACGTGCGGCGCCCTCGCAGGAGCCCCGGCAAGATGGCGATTCGCGCGGTGTTCTTCGACCTCGGCGGAACGCTGTTCAGCTACCGCGCGACGCGCCCGCACTTCGATCGCGTGCTCGAGGCGCTGGCTCGCGAGCACGGCATCGACGAGCCCTTCGAGCGCGTGCGGGCGAAGTACCGCGGCGCGATGGCCTCGGCCGGCGCCGACTACAACGCGCGCCCGTACTACCTGCACCGCGACATGTTCCGCGCCGCCTACCTCGGCATGCTGCGCGCATACGGGCTCGAGGCGCGCGACAGCGAGGCGCTCTACGAGAGCCAGAGCGACGTGGGCGCGCGCTTCATCGCGCTGCGCAGCGGCGTGCGCGAGACGCTCGCTGCGCTGCGCGCGCGCGGCCTGCACCTCGGCGTCGTCAGCAACATCGACGACGACCAATTCCGCGCGATCTGGGCGCGGCTCGGCATCGCCGAGCTGTTCGACGCGACGACCACGAGCGAGGAGGCGCGCTCGTGCAAGCCCGACCCCGGCATCTATCGAGTCGCGCTCGCGAAGGCGCCCGGCGTCGCGGCGCGCGATGTGCTGTTCGTCGGCGATTCGCCGCAGCACGATTTTGCCGGCGCGAAGCCGCTCGGCATGCGCACGGCTTGGATCATGGAGCGGCACGCCGAGCTACCCGAGTCGCTGCGCCCCGATCACGTGATCACCGAGATTCCCGAGCTGCTCGGAGTGATCGGCACGTGAGGTCACCGCTCTCGCGCGCGCTCGCCGCGCTCGCGCTGTTCGCAGCGCTCGCCGCGAACGCCGCCGACAAGACCTTGCGCGTCGCCGTAACGGGCGATTACCCGCCGCTCTGCGAGCTCACCGAGACGGGCGACTACGCGGGCCTCGACCCGGACGTCGCGCGCGCGTTCGCGGCGGAGCGCGGCTACGCGATCGAGTGGGTCGCGCTGAGCTGGCCCGAGCTCGACGCCGCGCTCGCCGCCGGCCGCTTCGACGTGGCGATGACGGGCGTGACCGTGCGCCCCGATCGTTCGATCGCGGGCCGCTTCAGCCTGCCGATCGCGGAGTCGGGCGCGGTCGTGCTCGCGCGCGATCCGGCGCTCGCGAGCGAGGCGGCGCTCGCGCAGCCCGGCGTCTCGCTCACGGTTAATGCCGGCGGGCACCTCGAGCGCGTAGCCCGCGCGCTCTTCCCGAGCGCCGCGATCACGCCGCTGCAAGGCAACGCGGCCGTGCGCGATGCCTTCGCCTCGGGTGCAGCCGTCGCCGTCGTGACCGACACGCTCGAAGCAGCGCGTTGGCGCGCGCTCGTTCCCGGTGCCGCGCAGCTCGGGCCGCTCACCCGCGACGTGAAGGCGTACTGGCTGCCGGCGGATCGCTCGGCGCTCGCCGCCGAGCTCGATGCATGGCTGCTCGCGCGCGAGGGCGACGGCACGCTCGCGCGGCTGCGCGCGCACGCACTGGGTGCGGAGCAGGCGGAGCGGCGCACCGCCCTGCCCGCGCTCGCGCTGATCGCCGCGCTCGCGGAGCGGCTCGCGCTGATGCCCGCAGTCGCGGAGGCGAAGCGCGCGAGCGGCGCGCCCGTGCTCGTGCCGGAACGCGAGGCGGCGGTGATCTCCGCAGCCGTCGCTTCCGTGCAGGCGGCGGCGCGAAGCGACGCGCGCGCGGCGCCCGCGCCGCTCGCGCTCGAGAAATTCTTCGGCGCGCTGCTCGAGGCGAGCCGCGGAGTTCAAAGCGCCGTGCTCGCGGCCCCAGCGCCAGCGTCTCCCGCGAGTGTCGCCGCGTACGACCTCGACACCCAGCTCCGCCCCGCGCTGACGCGCATCACCGAACGCATCGCCGCGCTGGTGCCGCGCCTCCCGACGCGACTCTCCGAGAGCGCGCTCAGCGAGGAGCTCGCCGCCCGCGACGCTGGGCTGCCGGGCTTCGGCGCGGACGAACGAACGCGGCTCGCCGCCGCGTTGGCCGAGCTCGCGAGCGCAGATCGCGCGCCCTGAGAACGACGCGCCGCGCGCTCAGCGCCAGCGGTAGTGCGTCCTCCCCGCCGGACCCTAATCCCACCAGCCGCGCGTGCGGAACCAGATGCTGAGCCCGAGGGCGACGCCGAACATGAAGAACAGCACGATCGGGTAGCCGAGCCTCCAGTGGAGCTCGGGCATGAAGTCGAAGTTCATGCCGTACACGCCGACGATGAAGGTGAGCGGGATGAAGATGCTCGACACCAGCGTCAGCACCTTCATCACTTCGTTCGTGCGCTGGCTGACCTGCGAGAGGTAGATCTCGGTCGCGAGCCCGGCGAGCTCGCGCGACGAATCCGCGAGCTCGACGATCTGGCGGATGTGCTGCTCCGCGTCGCGCAGGTAGACGCGTGCGGCGTCCGTGATGAACGCCGACGGCTCGCGCGCGAGCTCGCCGAGGGCCTCGCGCTGCGGCCAGCCGACGCGGCGGATCACCGTGAGCGCGCGGCGCACGCGCTGAATCCGCGGCAGATGACTGACCGACGCGTGCTCGGCGACCTCGGCCTCGAGATCCTCGAGCGTCTCCGCCAACTCCTGCACGACGGGGAAGTAGCGATCGACCACCGCGTCGATCAGCGCATAGGCGAGGTAGTCGACGCCGTGGTTGCGGATCTCTTCGACGCCTTCGCGGATCTGCTGGCGCACGGGCTCGAAGAAGCCGTGCTCGCGATCCTGCACCGTGATCAGCCAGCCGCGGCCGAGGATCAGGCAGACCTGCGGCGTCTGGATCTCGCGCGCTTCGTCGAGCACGGGCACGCGGCAGACGATCACGTGCTCGTGGGCGTGCACCTGCGACTTCGCGCGCTGCGGGACGTTGGTCGCGTCCTCGAGCACGAGCGGATGCAGTCCGAAGACCTCGGCGATCTCCCAGAGCTTGCCCTCGTCGCGGAAGCCGTGGACGTCGACCCAGACGTTCGTCTCCGGTTTCAGGTACGCGCGCAGCTCGTTCGGATCCGCGACGTCGCGCTCGCGCTGGATGCCCGCTGCGTACTCGTAGACGTGGATGCGCGTCGGGGCGGCGTCGGCGGGAATCGCGAGCGTGCCCGGCGTCGCGCCGATCGGCGGCCGCGGGTGTCGCGGCGCTCTCGGCGCTGCGTCGCCGCGCGACGCCCCGCGTCGTCGGCGCCGCGCTATTTCAGCCGCCGCAGCGCGTGCGCAAGGGCCACCTTACGCAGATCCGACGAGATCTCCGGACCCTGCGCGCGTGCGGCTGCGGGCCGCGCCGTGGCCTTCTTCGCGGCCGGCACCTTCGCCTTCGCGCGCGCTCGCTTCGCCTTCTTGGTCGCCATCATAGCACCTCTTCGTTCTTCGAGTGGGCGCGCACGATAGAGAAGATCGCGCGCGGCGCAGCTAGTAGTACGTGCAGCGCGTCCGGTGCCGCGGCTTGGCCTTGATCGCGGCGCTCTGCCCGCGCGACCAGAGCAGCAGGTCGAGCTTGTGCGGCGCGATCGCGTAGCCGCGCCGCGCGCACGCCGCGGACAGCAGTTCGACCGCGTGCAGCGCGCAGCCTCTGATCTCGACTTCCTCTTCGCTGCCGCTCGCGAGCTCTTCCTCGCGCTCGATGCGCTGCAAGAGCAGCAGGTCGTAGGAGAGCACGCCGAACATGCGCAGCGTGTGCGGCACCAGGTTGTCGGCGAAGATCGTCAGCTTGCCGAGATCCTCGAAGCGACCGAGGCCGCGCCCACGCAGGGCGGTCGCGAGATCCGCGCAGGTGATCTGAGCGCGCTTCAGGAACGGAACGCGGAATCCCTGATAAGTCGCGACGTCCTGATACATCGGCATGCGCGCCAGCGAGCGTGTGAGCCGCTCGGCGCTGCCGCGGGCCTCCTTCACCGGCCCCTCGAACGCGCCCCCGTAGAATTCGATCAGCCATTGACCGAGCTCGTTCCACGCCCGCGCGAAGAGACCCATCAGCTCGCCCGCCGGCCCCGTCTCTTCCTGCCCGAAGAGCCGCGCGCAGTCGGCGCGCGCGACGCGCGCGAGCTGCGCGGCCGTGAACGCGCCCTCGCGTTCGAAGCGCGCGCGCAGTGCGGTCGCGATCGTGCGGTAGCCCGAGAGCGCGCCGTTCTTCGCGAGATACGGGAAGTAGCCCGATCCGAAGTTGATCGCGTTGAGCGTGAGCGCGAACGCGACCGTCGTGGCCTCGTCGTCGAACGCGAGATGCGCGGGATCGAGCGCCGGCGGCGTCGGGCGCTTGCCCGAGAGCATCACCGCGAAGCGCTCGAGCTCGCCGCTCTCGATCTTCACGTAGCGCGCGCGCCGCGCGACCTCGGCGCAAGCTTCGCGGATGAAGGCGAACAGCGGATCGTCGGGCAGCAGCTCTGCGCTCACCGCGGCTCCGGCGCAATCACGCGCAGCGCGCGCGGAACGAGCTCGGCGCTGAGCGGCGCGCCGCCGAGCGCTTCGCCGTCGCACTCGAAGCGGTGCGGCGCGGCCAGCGGCTCGACCTCGACGTGCCGCCCGCACAGCTCGCGCACGCCGGGCGCGCCGAGATGCTTGCCCGTGTACAGCGAAGGCAGGCGCACGAGCAGCTCCGGCTTGCTCATGCCCGGAATGATCACGGCGTGAAACAACCCGTCGTCGAGCGATGCATGGGGCGCGACGAACATGCCGCCGCCGAAGTAGCGCCCGTTCGACGCCGTGGCCAACACCAGCGGCCCCTCGTGGGCGAGCGCGCCGTCGACGCGCACGCGCGCCGCGAACGGTCGATAGCGCGCGAGGCCGCGCACGGTCCCCAACAAGAAGCTGCCGGTCGCGCCGAGCGACTTCGTCGCGCCCGTCACGAGCTGCGCGACGAGGCCCGCGAGGCCGGCGCTCGCCTCGTTCACGAAGAAGGTCTGCGCGCGCTGCCCCGCGTCGTCCGTGTAGGTGAGCCGGCCCGCGTCGATCTCGCGCGTCTTGCCCGCGCGCAGGATCTCGAGCGCGCCGCCGAGCGAGCGCGGCACGCCGAGCGTGCGCAGCAAGTCGCCGCCGGTGCCGAGCGGGAGGAAGCCGAGCGTCACGTCCTCGTTGCGCTGCGCGCCGAGCAATCCCGTCGCGATCTCGCTCGCGGTGCCGTCGCCGCCGCCCACGAGCAGCCGCGCGTAGCCCGCGGTCGCTGCCTCGCGCGCGATGCGCACCGCGTCGCGCGGCGCCTTGGTGAACGCGAGGTCGTAGCTCCCGAGCGCGCCGCGCAGCGATCTCTCGATCCCGGCAAAGCCACGCTCGGTCGCGCCAGCGCGCGAGGCGGGGTTCACGACGAGGAGAGTGCGGGACATCGGCGCTGGAAATCCTTCGACCGCCGGCCACTGTAGTCCTACGGCGCGCTTCCTACCGCATGCCGAATGAAAAACAGCGGGGCAGGGGCGCTCCGCGCCGGCTGATTCCTACTTCCCCTTGCGCAGGATGTTCAGCGCCGAGCCCGCCTTGAACCACGCGATCTGCTCCGCCGAGAAGGTGTGCTTCGCGTCGAAGCGGTCCGTCGTGCCGTCCGCGTGCTTCACCGTCACTTTCAGGGGAACGCCGGGCGCGAAGCTCGTGAGCCCGCTGATGGATACGCGATCCTGCTCTTGGATTTTCTCGTAGTCCTTCGCGTCGGCGAACGTGAGCGGCAGCAAGCCTTGCTTCTTCAGATTGGTCTCGTGGATGCGCGCGAAGCTCCGCACCAGCACCGCGCCCGCGCCGAGGTGGCGCGGCTCCATCGCCGCGTGCTCGCGCGAGGAGCCTTCGCCGTAGTTCTCGTCGCCGACCGCGATCCACGCGAGGCCGCGCGCTTTGTAGTCGCGCGCGACTTTCGGGTACGCCGCGACCTCGCCCGTGAGGACGTTCACGCCCTCGCCGGTCTTGCCGCTGAAGGCGTTGATCGCGCCGATGAACAGGTTGTCGCTGATGCGGTCCAGGTGGCCGCGGAAGCGCAGCCACGGACCCGCGGCCGAGATGTGGTCCGTCGTGCACTTGCCCTTCGCCTTCATCAGCACGGGCATGTCCACGAGGTCCTTGCCGTTCCATGCGGGGAAGGGCTCGAGCAGCGCGAGGCGCTCCGAGCCCTTCGCCACGGCGACCGGCACTCCCGATCGATTCGTCGGCGGTGCCTGATAACCCTCGAAGCTGGTCACGAAGCCGCGCGACGGGATCTCCGGCGCCGGCGCGGGCGGCTTCAGCTTGAAGCGCGTGCCATCGGCGGCGCTGAGCTCGTCCTTCTGCGGATCGAAGGCCAGCGTGCCGGCGAGCGCGTAGGCGATCACGATCTCGGGGCTGGCGATGAACGCGAGCGTGCTCGGGTTCGAGTCGTTGCGCGCTGGGAAGTTGCGGTTGAACGAGGTCAGGATCGAGTTCGCCTCGCCCTTGCTCACGTCGTCGCGCTTCCACTGCCCGATGCAGGGGCCGCAGGCGTTCGCGAGCACGAGCGCGCCGATCGACTCGAGCTCCGTCATCTGGCCGTCGCGCTTGATCGTCTGGTGGATCTGCTCCGAGCCGGGCGAGACCCACAGCGTGCACTTCGACTTCACGCCCCGCGCCGCCGCTTGGCGTGCGACGTCGGCGGCGCGCGAGAGATCCTCGTACGACGAGTTGGTGCAGCTGCCGATCAACGCGGACGAGAGCTTCGGTGGGTAGCCGTTCTTCGCGGCGTCGGCGCCCATCTGCGAGATCGCGCGCGCGAGGTCGGGCGTGTGCGGGCCGACGATGTGCGGCTCGAGCTTCGAGAGATCGATCTCGACGATCTCGTCGTAGAACTTCTCAGGGCTGCGCAGGGCCTCGGGATCGGAGGCGAGCAGCTCCGCATGCTTGGTCGCGAGATCCGCGAGCTCCTCGCGGCCCGTCGACTTCAGGTAGATCGCCATGCGCTCGTCGTACGGGAAGATCGAGGTCGTCGCGCCGAGCTCCGCGCCCATGTTCGTGATCGTGCCCTTGCCGGTGCACGAGAGCGACTTCGTGCCCGGGCCGAAGTACTCGACCACGCGATTCGTTCCGCCCTTCACGGTGAGCAGCTGGCACACCTTCAGGATCACGTCCTTCGGTGCTGACCAACCAGAGAGGCTGCCGGTCAGGCGCACGCCGACGAGGCGCGGGTAGAGCACCTCCCACGGAAAGCCTGCCATCACGTCCACTGCGTCGGCGCCGCCGACGCCGCACGCGAACATGCCGAGCCCGCCCGCGTTCGGCGTGTGCGAATCGGTGCCGATCATCATGCCGCCCGGATACGCATATTTCTCCAGCACCACCTGATGGATGATGCCCGCGCCGGGACCCCAGAAACCGATGCCGTAGCGCGCCGACGCCGTCCGCAGGAAGTCGAACACCTCGCGATTCGTCACGTTCGACGTGGCCATGTCCTTGGCCGCGCCCTGATGAGCCTGAATCAAGTGGTCGCAGTGCACGGTGCTCGGCACCGCGGTCTCGTCGCGGCCGGACGAGATGAACTGGAGGATCGCCATCTGCGCCGTCGCGTCCTGCATCGCCACGCGGTCCGGGCTCAGCTCGAGGTACGACTTCCCCGCCTCGAGCTCCTGTGTCTCCGCGTGGGCGAGATGCCCGAGCAGCACCTTCTCCGCGTACGTGAGCGGCCGCGCGAGGCGCTTGCGCACGATCGCGAGCGTGCGCTCGACTCTCTCGTAGGTGCTGCGGACCAGAGCCGGCGTCGTCTCGATGGCGGGCATCGCGTTCTCCCTGCGAAGGCGCGCGCAAGCTAGCAGCGAGCCGGCTCGCTCTCGGCGTCGGATTGAGGGCGCAATCAACGTCGAGCGGCCGATCACGTGAACGCGCGCGCGAGCGTCCGTGCGGGCGCCGCGAGCGCTGCAATCCGAATCCCGCGCGGGGTAGAGTCGGCGCATGACACCGCGCGATTTCTTCGTCCAAGGCTCGAGCGGCAACGCGATTCACTGTCTCGAGTGGAGCTCCGAGGGCGTGCCGCTCGTGCTCGTGCACGGCTTCGGCAACGAGGCGCACATCTGGGACGACTTGGCAAAGCTGGTCGCGCCGCACTACCGCGTGGTCGCGATCGATCAGCGCGGGCACGGAGATTCGGCCCACGATCCGGAGCTTCGATACGACTACGACTTCCTGGTCGCGGATCTCGAGGCCGTCACCCGAGCGCTCGGCATCGAGCGCTTCGTGCTCGTCGGCCACTCGCTCGGCGGGCGCGCCTCGATGCTGTTCGCGGGCGAGCACCCAGAGCGCATGGCGGGGCTCGTGATCGTCGACAGCGCGCCCGAATTCGACGTGCGCGGAACGACCCGCATCCGGCAGGAAGCCGAGGGCCGCGGCGACGGCTCGGTCGCGTCGGTCGCGGAGTATCAGCGCGTGCTCGCGCACAACTTCCCGGCCGGTCGCCCAGAATCCCTCGCGCGCATGGCGAAGCACGAGCTGAAGCTGCGCGCCGACGGACGTTTCGAGCGCAAGCTCGATCCGAAGTTCCACGCGGGCCGGCCGCAGAGCGAGGCCGAGGTGCTCGCGCGCGAGCGAGAGATCGCGAAGCGGCTGTGGGACGCGCTCGCGAAGATCCCGTGCCCGACGCTCGTGGTGCGCGGCGCGGCCAGCGACGTGATGTCTCCCGAGGTCGCCGA
Organism: Myxococcota bacterium; assembly: GCA_036560185.1. Lineage (GTDB taxonomy): Bacteria > Myxococcota_A > UBA9160 > UBA9160 > UBA6930 > VGRF01. Next base: position 25,592 of record DATBRS010000086.1, on the reverse strand, counting down.
CAAGATGGTCGACGACGTGCTGCCGAGAGGCACGCTCGCGATCGTTCCGCAGGCCGCTCACTCCGTGATGACCGACAATCCGGACGGCTTCAACCGAGCGGTGTGCGCTTTCGTGTTAGGGGAGTGACGCGAAGCGAGAGCCGCTCGCCCGTTCCGGCGCGATCGCGCCGGCGGGGCGCTCGAGAATCTTTTGAGGCGCGCACTCCGGCCCCGCTGAACCTCGCGCTCCTCCCGCTAAGGTGCGCGCCCATGAGACTCCCGCTGCGACTGCTCCTCCTCGCCACGATCTGCGCGCTGCCCGCTGCCCCCGCCGCAGCCGATGCCAGCCTGGCCGCCGCGCCGTCGCTCGACGCCGCGCGAGCTCCGATCGAGAGCTTCTACGCTGCGCTCGATGTCTCGATGCGAGCCGGCGACTCGCTCTCCTTCGAAGCGCGCCGAACGCAGCTCACTCCGGTCGTGAGCCAGACCTTCGACCTGCCGCTGATGGCGGCGAAAGTCCTGGGCCGGCATTGGCGAACGACGGCGCCCGCGGATCAGAGGCGCTGGATCGCGGCGTTCTCGGGGCTCACCGTGAAGACTTACGCGGAGCAGTTCGACACGAACACGGGGCTCGTCTTCGAAGTCGGCGCCGTACAGCCCGCTCCCGGCGGCACCGCGCTCGTGCGCACGAAGCTGAAGCGAGCTAGCGACGACCCGGTCGCGATCGACTATCGGCTGCGCCCGGGCGCCGGCGGTTGGCGCGTGATGGACATCTTCCTGAACGGCACCGTCAGCGAGTTGGCGCTGCGCCGCAGCGAGTACACCTCGGTGCTCGAGCGCGACGGCTTCGAGAAGCTCGTCGTCACGCTGCAGACGCGCAGCCTGGTGCCCGCGAGCCACGCCGCGCAGTAGCGGCCGCGCGCGGCGTCGCAGGGCGCCTCGTTCACTCGGGCGCGGGTCTCCGACCGAGCCCACAGCGGCCGGCCGCCCGCAGCTCTGCGATCCGCGCGTCGCGATCCATCAGGTAGGCGCTGCGCATCGCGGCGTAGAAATCCACCGACGTCTCGCGCAGCGCGTCGAGGCGCTCGCCCTGGATGTCGTAGGTGGAGAGGCCGTCGCTGCCGGTGACCGCGAGGCGCGGAAAGCCGCCGAGCAGCCAGACCTCGGGCCGTAGCGCCGTGTCGACGACTTCGCCGAAGGTGTCGCGCGCGGTCGATGGCCCGAGCACGGGCAGCATGAAGAACGAGCCGCTGCGCACGCCGTAGCGGCCGAGCGTCTCGCCGAAATCGGTGTCGTGGCGCGGAAAGCCGAGCTCGGTCGCGACGTCGAACATCCCGACCAGGCCGAGCGTCGTGTTGAGCACGAAGCGCCCGAGCGTTCGGCCTGCGCGGCACGGGTCGGCCTGCATCACGTCGTTGGCGAGGATCACCGGGCTCTCGAGGTTGTCGAAGCCGCGGTTCAACATCTCGCGCAGGAACGCGGGGGTGACGGCCTGATAACCACGCGAGATCGGCCGCAGCACCCAGCGGATGAAGCCCTCGTTGAAGGCGAAGACGCGGCGATTCCAGCGCGGCGTGAGATCGCGTTCCGCCGGGTCGGGGCCGAGATCCTCGTCGAGAAAGGAATCGTCGATCGAGGCCAGCTCGTCGTCGAGCGCAGTGGGCGGCTCGTCGGGCGGAGCCTCGGCGGCGAGCTCCGCCGGCGCTGCCGTTTCGATGCCGCCGGCCGGCGCGGAACCGCGCGTCTCGCGCAGCGTGAGCGCCGGAGGGCGCACCTGCGTCTCGATCGCGATTGCGCCGGCTACGCCCGCCTCGGGCTCGGGGCGGGCCGCGAGCGCGCTCGAAGCCGGGGCCAGCAGCGCAGCGACGAACGTCGCCGCGCCGACCGCGCGCATGCTCATCGCGACTTCTCGAGCGCGAGCCGGCCCGCGAGGTCCGCGACGAACTGGCTCGCCGTGCGGCCCGAGCGCGACGAGCGATCGAGCGCCCAGCGCAGCGCATCGGCGCGCATCAGGTCGTCGAGCTCGACGCCCTCCTTGCGGGCGAGGTGCGCGACGATTCGCAGGTACGTGGCCTGATCGAAGCCGAAGAAGCCGAGCACGAGGCCGAAGCGATCCGAGAGCGCGAGCTTCTCGTCGAGCGCCTCGCCGAGCCGCACTTCGCCGTCCTCGTCGACGCGCACCTGTTGATTCTCCGAGCGCTTCTCGGGCAGCAGGTGCCGGCGGTTGCTGGTCGCGACGATCCGCACGTTCTGCGGCGGCGCCTCGAGGCTGCCTTCGAGCGCGGCCTTCAGCTCGCGATAGCCGCTCTCGCCCTCGTCGAAGGAGAGGTCGTCGCTGAAGAGCAGGAAGCGGTAAGGCGCCCCGCGCAGTGCCGCGAGCACGTCGGGGAGATGCAGCAGGTCGGACTTGTGCACCTCGACGATGCGCAAGCCACGCGCGGCAAAGCGGCTCAGCAGGCCGCGCACCGCGGAAGATTTCCCCGTGCCGCGCTCGCCGTAGAGGAGCACGTGATTCGAGGGCAACCCCGCCACGAACTGCTCGGTGTTGCGAACGAGCTTTGCGAGCGAGCGCTCGACGCCGAGCAGGTCGTCGAGATCGTGCAGCGCGGGATCGGCGATCGCGACGAGGCGCCCCGCGCGCCCGTCGCGCGCGCTCTCCCAGCGAAACGCGAGGTGGCGCGCGAACAGCTCGGCGGGCGGCGGCTGCGCGACGCGAGGCGCGAGCCAGGCTTCGGCGAGCGCCAGCACGCGCGCGGCGCGCTGCGCGAGATCGGGCGCGGAGTCGTCGGCGGGCACGGGCGCGCATTCTAGACAGGCGGATCGGAGTGAGTCACCGGGCGAAGCGCCGCACGTCGCATTGCGCGACCGTGCCCATGCTGCGAGTGACGACCGAACACCGCGGGGCGCGAACGATGGCGCGCGACGACAGCCTCGAACGCCGAGTCGGCCTGTGCGCCGAGTGCGCACACGCGCGCGTCCAGCGCAGCGCGCGCGGCAGCGAGTTCTGGCGCTGTGGACGCGCCGACGACGAAGCGCGCTACCGCAAGTACCCGCCTCTGCCCGTGCGCGAGTGCGCCGGTCACGATCGCGGCGAGCCGCATGCGACGCGAGAGCGGTAGGCTCGCGACTCGCTGGAGGTCCTCCCATGCGCCGCTGGTTCATTCTCTCCGCGATCGGCCGTGATCGGCCCGGTCTCGTCTCCGAGCTCGCGCGCCTCGTACTCGACTCGGACGCGAACCTCGAGGACTCGCGCATGACGATCCTCGGCAGTGACTTCGCGGTGATCCTGCTGTGCTCCTCGAGCGCCGCGAGCTCCGCAGACGCCCTCGCCGTCGGCGCGAAGCGCCTCGAGCGCGAGCACGGCCTCACCATCTTGTTACGACATCTCGACACCGGGCCGCGGCCCGCCGTGCCTGCGCCCGGCACGAGGCTCTACCGGATCGAAGCCGCGGGCGAGGACAAGGCCGGCATCGTCGCCTCCATCTGCGGCGTGCTCGCCGAACGCGGCGTGAACATCGTCGAGCTCGCGACGCGCTCGAAGCCGGGCCCGGGCGGCGCCCCCAACTACGAGCTGCAGCTCAAGGCCGAAGTGCCGGACGCCTGCGACCTGCGCGCGCTGCGCGAAGCGCTCGACAAGGAAGCCGACCGCCTCGTGCTCGATCTCGCGGTGATGCCGGCGTAGGGCTCCGTGGCCCCGCGCGGGCTACTTCACCAAGCTCTCGATCGCGCCCCATCGATTCGGGAACGGGCGGCCCACCACGCGGTGGAAGACCTCGATGAAGCGGTAGGTGAGCCCCCAGACGATGTGGCGATCGGGGTCGCCGACGACGATGCCGGGGAACGCCATGCCGCCCGTGCCTTGGAAGGCCTTGTGGATGTGGCGGTCGGGAGCGGAAAGATCGTCGACCGGGACCCAGAGCGCCTCGGCCACCTCGGCTTCCTGATATATCAGCGGCGTCTGTCCGTGGTGATGGAACACGAACGCCGAAATGATCAGGCCGGTCGAGGCGCCTGCGCGCCGACCTGTTAGGTCGTCGAGCCGGCCGAGCGGATCCGCGTCGTGCAGCGAGAGGCCCACCTCCTCGTGGGTCTCGCGCCGCGCGGCCTGCTCGACGGTCTCGCCGACGTCGAGGCGGCCGCCGGGGAAGGCCATGTGACCGCTCCACGGGTCGCCCGCCTTGGTCGAGCGCTCGATCAGCAGCACCTCGGGCCCGCGCTCGCGCTCGCGCAACACCATCGCGACCGCGGCGCGCGACGTGCCGTCGAGTAGCTGCGGCGCGTGGCCCGCGAGCGCGTTGCGGATCTCTCTAACGGTCGCCATGCCGCGAACGATAGCTCGGCGCCCCCTCCCATTTCGGGCCACACGAGCGCCGCGCCGCTCACTCTCTCGAAGGAGTGATTCACTCGCACCCACTCGACAGAGCGGCGCCGAGCGTGCAAGCATGCTTGCAGGAGGTGCCCGATGAACTGGCAGAAGTCACTCGCGCGCGTGCTGGCCGAGCTGAGAAACGAAGAGGCGAGACTCGAGCGCGAGCTGGCCGCCGTGAAGCAGCGCGTGGCTGCGCTCACGGGTGTCGTCGGCGGTAAGGGAGCGAAGACGAAGGGCAAGCGCCGCAACATGAGCGCGGCTGCGCGCGCAGCCATCTCGCGTGCCGCGAAGAAGCGTTGGGCGAAGTACCGCGCCGAGAAGAAGAGCGCCTCCTAGATCACAGCCGCCGAGGCCTTCGCCGGGAATCGTGCGCCGAGTCAGTGACTCTCGGCCTCGTGCGCGCAGGCGAGCGCGGCCCAGACGATGCGCTCTTCGCGCGCGCTCTCTTGCGCCAGCGCGAAGCCAGAGCCGTCCGGCGCGAGCGCGATGCCCATGGGCTCGCCCCACGCGGACAGCTCGCCGAGCGCGATCTCTGCGGGCGCCGCGCCGGTTTCGCCCAGCCACACGCGCGTCGCGCGACCCGCGCGCTCTGCGCGCGCGAACAGCGAGCCGTCCGCCGAGTACGAGACGCTGTCGTCGAACGCGCTCGCAGCGGGCAGGGCGAGCGACGCCTCGCGCGCGAAGTCCGCGATCTCGCTGAAGCGCGCGAAGGAGAATCCGCCCGCGAACGCGAACGCGCGCGCGTCCGCCGACCATGCGATCGGCGTGACTGGCGCGAGCCCGCCGCGCGCCAGCACTTCGATGCGCCCGAGCGAGAGGCTGCCGTGGCCGAGCTCGATGGGCGCGCGCACGGCACGGCCCGCGATGGCGTAGCGCGACCACGCGACGCCGAGGCCGCTCGGGTCGTAGAGCGCGTGAGTGTCTCGCGCTGCGTCCCAGGTGAGTCGGCGTGAAGGCCGCGCGGGGCCGTCGTCCGTCGCGAGCACCATCAGCTCGCGATCGATCGGGCGCAGCCACGATGCGAAGCGGTCCGTGTCGAAGAGCACCGCGCGCGCCGTCGGGTGCGGCGCAGGGCGGCGATTGTTGCCCGCCTCGCCGCAGGTGAGGCAGACGAGCGCGTGCGTCGCGCGCTCGATGCGGTGGATCTGACGCCGGCCGTCCGGGCCGGCCGCCTCGAACCACACGAAGCGCGCCTCGGCGTCGAGCCGCGGCGCGCTGCCGGCCGCGAGTGGCGAAGCGCGCGCCACGCGCGGCTCGCACGCGACGCGCGCATGCAGCGCGACGCGCGCGTCGAGATCGAGCACAGCGTCGCGCAGCAGCTCGTTGCGGCTCGCGCCGCGGTCGGCGGCGTGCCAGATCACGGCGGCGAACAACGCCACTCCGGCGAGCCACGACCACCTGCGCGCGCGCTGCAACCGAATCCCCTCGCGAAGCGCGCAGCCTACTCGACGGCGCGCGACATCTCGCGACCGCAGGTGACCTCGCGCGCCGCGTGCTCGGCGACGGGAGCAATCGGAAGAAGCGCCCTACTCTGCGCGACCCATGTTCAAGCCCGCCCTCTCTCCCCCGGCGCGCGAGCTGCTGACCCTCGCCCGCAAGGACCGCGTCGCCGCGCGCAAGCGCATGTCCGAGCTCGGCCTCGACGCGCAGGTCGCCCTCGTGTGCGAGACGCCGGTCGCGCGCCGTGCCGAGCTGATCGATCTCTCGATGCAGTCCGAGGCCCTGATCGAGCAGCTGCCTCCCGCAGAGTTGTGCTTCACCGTGAAGGCGGTGGGCCTGCACGACGCGGGTTGGTTGCTCGAGCACACGACGCCGGAGCAGCTCGTGGCGTGCCTCGACCTCGACGTGTGGAACGCCGCAGTGCCCGAGCGCGGCAAGCTCGACGCTTGGCTCGGCGCGCTCGCGAACGCGGGCGAGGAGACGCTGCTGCGCGCGGCGCGCGCCCTCGACGCGGAGCTGCTCGTGCTCGAGCTGCGCTCGCGCGCGCGCGTAACGCTGAAGCCGAACGGCGACGACAGCTGGGAGCCGCCGGTGCCTGCGCACACGCTCGACGGGCAGTTCTATCTGGAGCCGCTGCGCGACGACGACGATTTCGAGGACCTGCTCACCTTCCTGCGCGTGCTGTTCGAGAACGATTATTGGATCTACTACCGGCTCTTGCAGGGCGCGCAGTGGGAGCTCGAGTCCGACGCCGAGGAGTGGGCGCTGCGCTGGCGCGACGGGCGGCTGCAGGATCTCGGCTTCCCGCCGATCGAGGACGCGAAACGCGTGTACGCGTTCCTGCGGCCCGAGCAGCTGGACGCGCTGCCGCGGGCGGAGGATCGCCACGCGGTCGGCGAGTGGACGCTGCCGGTGTGGATGCCGCAGCTGCCCGTCTCGCGCGACCAGGAGCTCGCGCTGTTTCGCGCGCTCGCACAGCTCGCCGACGACGAGCGGCGCCCGCACGCGTTCGCCTTCATGGCCCTCGCGAACCGCGTCGCCATGGCCGACGAGCTGCCGCTCGGCGACGCCGAGTCGATGCCGACCGCGCTCGAGAAGGCGGCGCGCACCGCGAGCCGCGGGCTCGAGCACCTCGCGCAGGCCAATCGCGTGCCGCTGCCCGAAGTGTTGCGGCGTGCGACGCTCGAGCGGCTGTTCCGCGTCGGGCATCAGCTGAACGTGCGGGACGAATTGGCGCGGCCGCGCCCGAGCGCCGAGCCCGCGGACTCCGAGGACGACGAGGCGGACGAGAGCGCAGCGGGCTGAGGCTCGCTGCGCGGCCAGAGACACGAGAGGCCCGCGAGATCGCACTCGCGGGCCCCCGTTGAACGATCGCGGGGACTAGAGGTCCTGCGCCTTCAGGGTCTTGCGCTTGTTACCGATCGCGCGCGCTTCGGCCTGAGCGATCAGCTTGCGCACCGCGGCGTCGAGGGCGCCGTAGAACTCACCACCCACGTTGCACGTCTTGGTCGCGGCCTTGGTGCGCGACTTCGAAATGATGAGCTCACCGCCAGCCTTCGCTGCCTTCTTCTTCGCTGCCATGAAAACCTCCCACCGCCGGGCGCTCGGGGCGTCGCCGCAAGCATCTGCCCGGACATCTTGGAAACTCGGCGCCCCACGTCCGTCCCTCCGACGGAGTCAGGCGCGCCGCGGCGCGGATGTTTGAAGGTCCGCGCGGAACAGTCAAGCGCGAAACGCAGCAAATCGGCCTCTCGGTGCCGAATTCGGGGGTTTCGAGCGAGAGGGCGTTCGCGCAGCGTATGTTCGGGTGCATGCGAGCGATCGACCTCCGCAGCGACACCGTGACGCAGCCGACGCCCGTCATGCGCGAGGAGATGGCGAAAGCGCCGGTCGGCGACGACGTCTACGGCGAAGACCCGAGCGTGAACGCGCTGCAGGAGCGCGTGGCCGCGCTGCTCGGCAAGGAGGCCGCGCTGTTCTTCCCATCGGGCACGATGGCGAACCAGGCGTCGCTGCGCGTGCACACGCGGCCGGGCGAGGTCGTGCTCGCGAGCCGCGATTGCCACATCCTCAAGTACGAAGGCGGCGCTGCTTCGGCGCTCTCGGGCTTGCACATCCAGACGATCGGCGCGAACGGCCGCTTCGACGAGCGCGAGCTGCGCGCCGCGCTGCCGCCGAACGACCCGCACTTCGCGCCGGCCACCCTGGTCGCGATCGAGAACACGCACAACGTCTCGGGCGGAACGATCTTCCCGGCGCCCGAGCTCGCGCGCGTCGCCGCTGCGGCGCGCGACGCGAGACTCGCGCTGCACCTCGACGGTGCGCGGCTCTGGAACGCTGCGGTCGCGACGGGTCGCACGCCGGCGGAGCTCGCGGCGCCGTTCGACACGGTCTCGGTGTGTCTCTCGAAGGGCCTCGGCGCGCCCGTCGGCTCGCTGGTCGCGGCTTCGCAGGTGCTCGTCGCCAAGCTGCGCCGCGTGCGCAAGCAGCTCGGCGGCGGCATGCGGCAAGCCGGCGTGCTCGCGGCGGCGGGGCTGCATGCGCTCGCACACCACGTCGAGCGTTTGGCGGACGATCACGCGAATGCACGCAGGCTCGCCTCCGGGCTCGCCGCGCTCGGCTTCGAGACGAACGCGCCGGAGACCAACATCGTGCTGTTCAAGAGCGCTGACGCGGCGCGCTACTCCGCCGAAGCGCGCGCGCGCGGCGTGCTCGTAGGCACGCGCGACGCGCACTGGCTGCGCGCGGTGACGCACCTGGACGTGAGCGCGAGCGACATCGACGAGGCGCTCGCGCGCATGCGCGACCTGCGCTGAGCGGGGCCGCGCGAAAACGCGCGGCGCGCGCGGCGAGCCGCGGTAGAGTCGCGCGCGAAGGGAGACGCAGCACTGCTCACCCTCGCCTTCAGTGCGAAGGTCGCCGCGAGCCCGCGCCACGTATGGCGTGTGCTGAAGTCGCCTGCGGCCGCCTCGCGCTGGCTGCCGAACCACGAGTGCTGGATCGAGCCGCCGCCCGCCTCGTTCGCGCTCGAGCGCGCGCTCCACTTCCGCTCGCGTCTCCATCGCGTGCCCGTGCAGGGAGAGCTGCGCGTGCTCGAGCTGGGGGCGGGACGGATGCGCGCGCACATCCGGATCGGGCTGTTCGCATTCGAGGCGCGCTTCTCGGTGGGCGCCGAGCCCGAAGTCGAGGACAGCGCGCGGCTCGGCCTCGTGCTGACGCTCTCGAATCGGATCGCGGTCGTGAGCGGGAGCCTCGACCGCTTCGCCGTGCGCAAGCTCGCCTCGGAGCTCGCCGAGCAGACGCTCGCCGCGCTCACGCACTGCATCGAAGAGGGCGAGCTCGCGTGAGCGCCGCCTACAGCACTCCGCGCGCGAGCACGTCGAGCGCCTCGGGCTGACCCGCGCCGGCGATCAGATCCGTCACGCCCGACTTCTTCCAGACCGAGAGCCGCTCGAGCACTCGCTCCTTGGGGCCGACCAGCGCGATCTCGTCCACGAGCTCGTCGGGCACCGCTGCCATCGCCTCCATCTTCTTTCCGTCGAGAAAGAGGTCTTGGATCTTCTGCGCGGCCTCCTCGTAGCCGAGGCGCTTCGCGTAGTCGTTGTAGAAGTTCTTGCCGCGCGCACCCATGCCACCGATGTAGAGCGCGAGGAAGCCCTTCACCGGCATGCGGCACTTCGTGAGGTCGTCGCCGATCACCACCGTCACGAAGGGCGCGATGCGGAAGTTGCCCGCGTTGTTACGGCCGCCGCTTCTCGCGAAGCCTCTCTGGAGCGACGGCGTCAGCAGATCCATGCGCTCCGGGCTCATCCACACGGGAATCAGGCCGTCGGCGGCCTCGGCACTGGTCTCGATGCCCGCAGGCCCGATCGACGCGGTGAAGATCGGCATGTCCTTGCGCCCGTGCAGGATGCTCTTCAGCGGCTTGCCCAGCCCGCTCGTGCCAGGCCCCGTGTTCGGGATCTGATAGTGCTCGCCCGAGTGCACCAGCGGCTTCTCGCGCGCGAGGATCTGGCGCACGATCGCGATGTACTCCTTCGTGCGCGTCAGCGGCTTGCCGTAGGGAACGCCGTGCCAGCCCTCGACCACCTGCGGGCCCGACGGCCCGAGCCCCAGGATGAAGCGGCCGCCGGAGAGCGCATCGAGCGTCATCGCGGTCATCGCCGTCATCGCGGGCGTGCGGCCGGGCATCTGCATGATCGCCGTGCCGAGCTTGATGCGTTTCGTGAGCGCCGCGACGTAGGCGAGCGGTGTCACGGCGTCCGAGCCGTAGGCCTCCGCGCTCCACAGCGAATCGAAGCCGAGCGCCTCCGCGCGCTTCACCTTCTCGAGATCGATCGACGCTTCCGCGCCGGAGTAGCCGAGGTTCAGTCCGAGTCGCATGGCGTGCTCCCTCATTCGAGGGAACGGAGCCTACCGCAGCGCGGCGGCGCGAAGACGCGCTCAAGTACCCGTCGCGGCGACCGCATCGGCTGCTCGCGCGACCAACGGCAGATCGATGCGGAATACCGTGCCACCCTGCGGCGGGCACTCGACGCTCAGCGTTCCGCCGTGGCGCTCGACGATGCCGTGAGAGATCGAGAGCCCGAGGCCGGTGCCCTGTCCGGCCGGCTTGGTCGTGAAAAACGGCTCGAAGATGCGCGCGCGGATCGCCGGCGGGATGCCCGGGCCGTCGTCGGCGATCGAGACGCGCACGCCGTGCTCGCGCGGCTCGGTCGAGACGCGCACGCTGCCGTGCCCGTCGATCGCGTCGCAGGCGTTCATCACGAGGTTCATGAAGACCTGATTGAGCTGCGCGGGATAACAGCGCACCAGCGGCAGCTGGCCGAGCTCGCGCTCGACGCGGATGCCGTCCTTGAAGCGCGGCTCCATCAGGCCGAGCGTGCGCGTGAGCTCGGCGTTGAGGTCGGCGTCGGTGAGCTCCGCCTGATCCATGCGCGAGAAGCTGCGCAGGTCCATCACGATGTTCTTCACGCGCTCGGTGCCCTCGCGGCTGCGCGAGAGCAGCTTGCGGATCGCCTCGCGCGGCTTGCTCGCGTCGCCGCCGGCCTCCTGCGCTTCGATCAGCTTGTCCATGTAGCCGGGCAGCAGCTGCAAGTTCGCGTGCACGAAGCCGATCGGGTTGTTGAGCTCGTGCGCCACACCCGCCACCAGCTGCCCGAGCGAGCGCATCTTCTCGCTCTGCAGGAGCTGCGTCTGCGTGCGCTCGAGCTCGCGCGTGCGCTCCTCGACGCGCGACTCGAGCGTCTCGTTCAGCTTCGCGATCTCGTCGAAGGCCTGCGCGTTCTCGATCGCGATCGCGCTCTGGTTCGCCAGCGTGCGCAGCAGCTGGCGATCCTCGGCGCCGAGCTTCTCTCCGGAGAGCTTCTCGCTGACCACGATCACGCCGAGCAAGTCGACGCCGAACAGGATCGGCACGAGCAGCTGAGCTTCGAGCGCGCCGAACACCTCGCGACAGCGCTCGCGCGTCTCGGGATCCGCGGCGCTCTCGAAATCCGCGGCGGCCAGCTCCTGCCGCCGCATCCACAGCTGGCGCGCGACCGGATGGCTCGCCTCGAGCGAGAATTGCCGCGCCTCCTCGCTCCACTCGCCGCGCCACGCACTCGGCTGGAGCACGCGGCTGCTCTCGTCGAGCAGCAGCACCATCGAGCGCGCCACCGAGATCGTCTCGTGAATCGCGAGCAGCAGCCGCTCGCTGATCTCGCCCAGCGAGAGCATCGAGACCATCGCTTCCGAGATCTCGCGCAGCGCGTCGCGATGGCCGGCGCGATCCCGGTCGAACATTCGATCGACGAGCGCCTGCAGGCGATTGCGCAGCGGGTTGAACGCGAGGATCGCGAGGAACAGGAACACGACGGAGAACAGCGGCGACTCGGCGTTGACGTTGAAGCGGCGGAACGCGGCGTCGGCGAAGGTGATCAGCGCGGCGAACAGGCCGGTGATCGCCAGCGTCGCGGCGCCATAGGCGCCCGAGGAGCGCGCGAAGCCGCGCACGTCGAACAGGCGGCCGCGCACGATCCCGTAGCCGACGGCGAGCGGGAACACGCCGAACCACACGAGCGGGAGCGACATCGGGACCGCCACCGGAGCGACCAGCAGCACCGCGAACAACAGCGCCATCGGCACGAAGCTGACGAGCGCGCCGAAGAGCACGAGATCGGCGGCGGCGGTGTCTGCGCTTCCGCGCCGGCGCCAGCGCTCCGCCGCGAGGATGCCGAGCGACACCACGGCGCCGCCGAATGCGAGATCGAGGCCCGTGTTCATCGCCACGCCGGCGCGCAGCACGCCCACGCGCTCGAGCGGCAGCATCACGATGCACGCCAGCGCGACGCCGTAGGGGAGCGCGCGCAGCCAGCGCCGCCCCAGGATCCAAGGCGGCTCCGTCGGAAAGCGCGTGAACAAGTGGAGCATGGTCGCGCCGAGCAGCGGCTGCGTGATCGCCATGCGCTCGTAGCCGAACGGCGCGTCGAAGGTGTGCACCGCGCTGAAGAGCGTCGTGGCCATCGACGACGAGAACAAGAGGAACGACCAGGCTTCGGTGCGGCCCGAGCGCAGCCGCCACACGAACACGCCCACGAGCAGATAGATCGCGCCCGCCGCGACCAGCGCCGCGAACACCGGCACTAACAAGCGCTCGTAGGCTCCGCCCGAGCGCTTCGGCAGCAACTCCACGTCCGCGATGCGTCCGCCCGCCTGCTCGAGGCGGTAGTGAACGGGCTCGCCGTCCACGATGCGCTCCCAGCCGCGCTGGCGATACCACTCCTGCACCGGCACGCCGTCGACCGCGAGCACGCGCTGTCCGCGTGCCACGCCGGCGGCCTCCGCTTCCGGCGCGACCGTGCTGACGATCACGAGGCCGCCGAGCGAAGTCGTGAAGATCGGCGGCTCGGCGCGCGCGGGCGCGGTCGCCTGGCCGTAGATCACGAGCACCAGCGAGGCGACGGCCCACGCCACGGCAGCGAGGCCGGTCGCGCGCTCGAACGGCGTGGCGTGGTGTCGCTTCACGCGCTGGCGCCCGCGAGCTCTGCCGGAGGCTCGAGCGGCAATCGAATCGTGAAGCGCGCGCCTTCGCCCGGCGCGGATTCGACGCTCATCGTGCCGCCGTGCCGCTCCACGATGCCGTGCGAGATCGAGAGGCCGAGCCCCGTGCCCTTGCCGACGGGCTTGGTGGTGAAGAAGGGCTCGAAGATCCGGCTGCGCACCTCGGGGCTCATGCCGGGGCCGTTGTCCTGGAACTCGAGCACGACGCCGCCGCGCGCGGGCCGCGTGCGCACGGTGATCTTGCCGCGGCCGTCCATCGCGTCGCAGGCGTTCATCAGCAGGTTCATGAACACTTGATTGAGCTGGCCGGAATAGCAACGCACCTCCGGCAGGTCGCCGAGGTCGCGCTCGACCACGATGCCGTTCTTCGTGCGCGGCTCCATCAGCGCGAGCGTGCGCTGGATCGCTTCGTTGAGCGAGACCTGCGTGAGCTCCGCCTGATCGGTGCGCGAGAAGGTGCGCAGATCCTGCACGATCTGCTTCACGCGGCCGGCGCCCTCCTGGCTGCGCGCGAGCAGCCGCTCGATCGCCTCGCGCGCGCGGCGCCGGCGCGCGGGGTCGGAGTCCGCGCGCATCAGCCGCTCGACGTACTCCTCGAGCAGCTGCAGGTTCGCATGCACGAAGCCGATCGGGTTGTTGAGCTCGTGCGCGACGCCCGCCACCAGCTGGCCCAGCGAGCGCATCTTCTCGGACTGCACGAGCTGCGCCTGAGTGTCGCGCAGCTCGCGCGTGCGCTCCTCGACGCGCGCCTCGAGCGTCTTGTTGAGCTGCGCGATCTCGTCGAACGCTTTCGCGTTCTCGATCGCGATCGCGCTCTGATTCGCGAGCGTGCGCAGCAGTTGGCGCTCGTCGGGGCCGAGCCGCTCGCTCGTGAGCTTGCGTCCGACGGCGATGATGCCGAGCAAGTCGACGCCGAACAGAATCGGGACGAGCAGCTCGACGTCGAGGATGTCGAACACGTCCTGGCAAGCGGCGCGCGTCTCGGGATCGAGCTCGTCGTCGAAATCGCCGCGCGCCAACTCCTGGCGCTGCATCCACAGCTGCCGGCACACCGGATGGTCGGGCTCGAGCTCGAGCCCGAGCGCCTCCGAATCCCAGTCGCCGCGCGATGCGGTCGGCTGCAACGGATCGCCGGCATCCGCGTGCAGCATCACGAGCGCGCGCTCGACGCCCATCGTGTCGGTCACGGCGATCAGGATGCGCTCGACGATCTCCTTCGCCGAGAGCATCGAGACCATCGCCTCGGAGATCTCGCGCACCGCGCGGCGATAGGCGCGGCGCTCGCGGTCGAACAGGTCGTCGACGAAGCGCTGCACGCGCCGCAGCAGCGGGTTGAAGGCGAAGATCGCGATGGGGATCAGCACGACCGAGAAGAGCGGCGTGCGAGCGTCGACGTCGATGCGCCGCAAGCCACCGGCGGCGAGCGTGATGCCCGCGGCGAACACGCCGGTGATCGCGAGCGTGGCGGCGCCGTAGGCGGCGCTGCTGCGCGCTACGACGCGCAGGTCGAACAGGTCGCGGCGCACGATCCCGTAGCCGACCGCGGCGGGGAACAGGAAGAACAGCGCCATCGAGAGCGTCCAGGCGAACGCCGTGCCGACGCTCGCGTGGACGGCGATCGCCGCGATGATCGGCACGAAGCTGAGCAGCCCGCCCGCGAGCATCACGTCGGCGCGCTCGGCGGTCTTGGTGCTGGGTCTCCGCAGACGCTCGGTGATGGCGATGCCGAGGCACAGCAAGGCGAGCCCCACCGAGAACGTCGTGGTCGCGAAGTCGATCCCGTCGTTCGAGACGCCCACCCAAGATCCCGCGACCGAGAGCGTGCTGAGCAGCGCAGCGGCCGCATAGACGACGGCGCGCAGCTGCGGGTGGCGCACGATCCACGCGGGCTCGATCGGGTAGGTCGTGAACAGGTGGAACGCGGTCGCGCCCACCCACGGAATCGTGACGCCCACGAACACCCACACCGCCCCGTAAGCCGGACCGACGAGCGTGAGTAGCGCCGAGGTCACGCCGCAGAACAGCAGGAACACCCACGACTCGCGCCGGTCGGGCTTGAGCAGCCAAACGCCCAGGCCGATCACGAGATAGACGAGGCCGACCAGCGGGATCAGCACCATCGCCAGCTGCGAGAGGGGGAACTGCGCGTCGGCGGCCGAGAGGGCGCGCACGCGCGCCGTGAGCTGGCGGCCGTCGCGCTGGAGCACCACGACCTCGAGCACTTGCCCGACCTCGAGCTCGGGCATGCCGCGCCGCATCCACTCGGAGACCGGCCTCCCGGCGATCGAGATCAGGCGGTCTCGCGGCTTGATTCCGGCAGCGCGCGTGGCCGCGTCGGTCTCGTTGACGACGTGAACGCCCGCCGCGCTCGAATACGAGAACGGAACGCAGGCGCGCGTTCGCGAGTCGAGCTTCGACTGGAGGCCGACGACGAACGAGGCGAGCGCCCAAGCGATCGCGAGGAACGCGGTCCACCGCCGAAAGCGAGTTCTCGCTCCCGGGCCCATCGATTCCTCCGGCGCGCGCGCCGGTGCAGATTACGCTGCGCAGCTACGCGGCGTCAAAGCCGCGCGCGCGTCTAGCGCTTCGGGTCGGCGGGCGCGGCGCGCTGGGCTTCGAGCTGCGCTTCGCGCTGAAGCCGCGCGAGATCGATGCCCGGGTTGCGGTCGGCGAAGTAGCCGTAGCCGCGGCCGTCGAGCACGCGAACCTCGCCGTCGCCCTCGGCCTGCATGGCCTGGGCGAGGCGCTGCATGGCCTCGCGCTGAGCGTCGTACTGCTTCGCGACGAGGTTGGGATCGGCAGCGGCGCAGCTGTCGCCGGGCGCTGCCGCGATCGGCGCTCCTGGCGCCGGCGCAGCGCCCAGGCCGGTGAGCTCGCGGGAAGACGGCGCGATCCCGTCCTCGGCGTGCGCCGCGATGCCCGGCAACGAGAGCGCGAGGAGCAGCGCCAGCGCTGCGGCGAAGAGGAGGTGGTCGCGGAGCGTGGCCCGAGCTTGCATGGTGTCGCCTCCGGGCGAGAAGAGCCTGCCTCTTCATCGGCCCGGGAGCGCCGCACCTTGAGTGCGAAGGCCCACGTTCCGCGCGGCCTTTACACGCGAGCTGCGCATGCCCTGCACCTTCGCGCAGGGAGCGCGCGCCTAGATGCCTGAGCCGCCCTCTTCGACCTGGGTGTGCATGCCGCACTCCTTGGTGTCGGCTTGCTCCCACCACCAGCGGCCGGCTCGCACGTCCTCGCCCGCGCGGACGGCACGGGTGCACGGGGCGCAGCCGACGCTCGAGAAGCCTTCGGCGTGGAGGCGGTTCACCGGCACGCCGTTCTTCCGCACGTACGCCCAGACGTCGGCGCTGGTCCAATCGACGAGCGGGTTCACCTTGACGCGCTTCCCGCCGCCTTCGAGCTCGACGCGCGCGACCTCGGCGCGCGTCACGCTCTGCTGGCGCCGCAGCCCGGTGACGTGCGCGTCGATCTCGGCGAGGTAGCGGCGGCTCGGCTCGACCTTGCGCAGCCGGCAGCACAGCTGCCGCTTCTCGAGCGACTCGTAGAACAGGTTCATGCCGTGCTCGCGCACCATCGCCTGAACCGCTCCCGCGTCGGGGAAGACCACTTCGATCTCGACCGCGTAGCGATCGCGCACGCGATCGATCAGGTCGTAGGTCGCCTGCGGCAGCCGGCCCGTGTCCAGAGTGTAAACCCGGAACCCGCCGGCGGGGGCGATGCGGTGGAGCATGTCGATCAGGACGAGGCCTTCGGGATTGCCGAACGAGCAGGAGACCGACATGCGAGGCGCGAAGCGCTCGAGTGCCCAGCCGAGGATCTGCTCCGGGGTCGCCGTAGCCGCCCAGTCCGCGACCGACGCGACCGTCTGGCGGAAATCCGGGGTCTCACGCTTCAGCGCTGCGGTCATCTCGGGGGTCTCGTTTCGGTCGGGCGCGAATTCGTAGCAGAGACGGATGCTGCGCCCCCCGCAATCGATTCCGGGGAAATGCTCAGCGCGCCGCGCCGCGAGCTGGAGCCGCCTCAGCCGCCCGAGCCGGGCAGCTGCTTGGTGAACTGCTGCATGTCGAAGTAGTCGCGCCAGGCGGTCAGCTGGCCGTCGCGCAGCTCGAAGCTTCCCATCACCGGCAGCTCCACCCACTTGCCCCCGATCTTGAAGCGATCGGTGCGCTCGGTGAACACGACGCCCGCCTCGTTCTCCGCGATCTGGTGCAGCACCCACTCCACCTCGCTGGCCATGCTGGAGAAGCCGTGCAGGGTCGCGCGGATCGCCTCGGTTCCCTTCACCGGGGCGACGGGGATGTTGTGATAGACGCAATCGGGCGCGAAGAAGCCCATCAGCTCGTCTAGGTCGTTGCGGCTCCAGGCGCTGACGAAATCGCGGATTCGTTTGGCGTTCGCCCCCACGGCGGTGTCCTCCCTGATGACTCGCGCGGCTCGCAGGCGCGGCACGGTATCGCAGCGAAGGTCGCCCCGATCGCCGCTACCGTGGCGATTCGCGGGGAGACGCGCAGGTGGAGCTCGGGCACGCGTTTCATGTCGCCGGCGCGCTCGCAACGCTGCTGCGCGGCGCCTTCGCCCTGCTCGCGCCCACGCTCTTCGCACGCCGGAACTCGCTCGCGCCGCTGGATGCGCTCGGGCGCAGCGAGCTGCGCGCGACCCACGGCGCGCTGCTCGCGAGCCTCGGCGCGTTCGCAGCGCTCGCGCAGGACCAGGTCGCGTTCGCGCTGCTCGGGGGCGCGTGGCTCGCGACCGCGTGCGCGCGCATCGGCGGCGCGCTGCTCGCGCGCGAGCTGGACGCGCGCGTCTGGCGCGCCGCGCTGCGCGACGCTTCGTTCTCCGTGCTGCTGCTCTATCCGGGGTGAAACGATGAACGAGCCGAGCGCGCGCGACGGCGAGATCCTCGCGATGTTCCGCAAGCAGGCCGAGACCTGCGCCGCGATGGACTCTCCGATCTACGGCGACCTGCTCGGCCGCTGCGCCGACGACTTCGCCGCCGGTGGGCGCGTCGCGCGGGCGATCGCGGGGTGGGTGGGCCACCCGGTGCTGGACAACGTCCCGCTGCGCCTGCTCGGCGCCGCGCACTTCCTCGCGCTGCGCGGCGATGCACCCGCGCTGGCAGCCTGCCTCCCGAGCGCGGGTGGGAACTACGACGCGGCGCGCGCGTGGGCCGCGCTGCAGGCCACGCTCGAGCTGCACGAGGCGCGCATCCGCGTGCACCTCACGGAGCAGATCCAGACCAACGAGGTGCGCCGGTGCTGCGCCCTTCTGGGCGGCTTCCTCGAGATCGCGCGCGCGCAACCCTGGCCACTGCGGCTCCTCGAGATCGGCGCGAGCGCCGGCCTCAATCAGTGCTTCGAGCAATTTCGCTACGAGCTCGGCGCGCAGCGCTTCGGGCCCGCAGACGCACCCCTCACGCTCGACTGCGAATGGCGCGGCCGCCCGCTCGACACGCGCGGCCCCGCGCTGCGCATCGCGAGCCGCAAGGGCTGCGACCTCTTCCCGATCGACCTGCGCGAGCGCGAGCAACGGCTGCGGCTCGAATCCTTCTTCTGGCCCGACCACGCGGAACGGCTCGCGCGCCTGCGCGCGGCCTGCGAGTGCGCGCTGCGTTCTGGCGTCGCGCTCGAGCGCGCCAGCGCAGGAGACTGGATCGCGCGCGAGGTCGCCACGCTGCCTGAGCGCACGACCAGCGTGCTCTTTCACAGCGTGATGTGGCTGTACGTGTCCGAGGCGGAGCGCAAGCGCATCCGCGGCCTGATGAGCGATGCGGGCGCGAGAGCCAGCGCCGAGGCGCCGCTCGCATGGCTGCGCGTCGAATCCGCGAACTTCGACTGGTGCGAGATCCGCCTGCGCTGCTGGCCGGGCGGCGAGGATCGGCTGCTCGGCCGCGCCCACCACCACGGCGCTTGGGTGGAGTGGCTCGCGGAGTGAGCGAGAGCGATTAGGTCGCGACGCGCGCCGCCACCGGGTCGCGCACGCGCGCGGCGAGCGCGCCGATCGTCTCGCGCAGCACCGGATGCACCACGTCGCCTGCAATCTCCGCGAGCGGATCCAGTACGAAAGCTCGCTCGTGCATGCGCGGATGCGGAACGACGAGCTCCGGCGCGTCGATCACGAGCCCGCCGAACAGCAATAAGTCGAGGTCGAGCGTGCGCGGCTGGTTCCGCTCCGCGCTGCGCGTGCGCCCGGCCTCGCGCTCGATCTCGTGGAGCCGGACGAGCAGCGCGAGCGCGTCGAGCTCGGTGTCGAGCGCGAGCGCCGCGTTGAGATACGCCGGCTGCGGCGGCCCGAGCGGCGCCGTCTCCCAGTTGCGCGAGACCGCGACGACGCGCACGCCCGGCGTAACTTGCAACTCGATGACGGCGCGCGCGAGCGCGCCCGCGCGATCGCCGAGGTTCGCGCCGAGCGCGACGTGGGCGCGCGTGCTCACGCGAGGTCGCGGCAGAACGCGCGCACCGCGCTGTTCAGCGCGTGCGCGGCTTCCCACTGCAAGAAGTGGCCGGCGTCGCGCACCAGAAACGGGCCGACGTGGTTGGGGAAGACGACAGCCGCCATGCGATCGAACTCGGGGTAGATCACGTGGTCCGACGGGCCGTACAGGATCAGCGCCTCGCAATCGATCACACCGCGCAGCGCGGGTTCGCTGCGGGCGCGCGCGTGGAAGCTGCTCTCGTAGCCGCCGAAGCTCGCGCGCAGCTTCGCGCCGTCGGCGAAGGGCGCCGTCATGAACGCGACGCCCTCCGCGTCGAAGGCGCCGGGATGCGCCCAGAAGCGCGCGCCGTAGAAGCTCGCGATGTAACGCTGGCGCTGCTCGGCGCTGCCGAGCTCGGCGGCGAGCGCGTCGGCCTCGTTTCCCTGGCGCAGGAAATAGTCGCTCGCCTCGCGCGCCGGGCGCGTGCGCATGCCGTCCATCGCTCCCTTCAAGTAGGGCAGCGGCGAGTTGAAGATCGCGATGCGCTGTACACGCGCAGGGAAGCGCAGCACGAAATCCTGAATCACCGCGCCGCCGAGATCGCCCCCGACGAGGACTGCGCGCTCGATCCCGAGCTGATCGAGCAGCGCGGCCAGATCGCGGCTGTGTGACGGCACGTCGTGGAAGCCGTCCGGCGCGACGTCGCTCGCGCCGAAACCGCGCAGATCGGGCGCGATCACGCGAAAGCCCGCCGCCGCGAGGGGCGCGATGTTGCGCCACCAGATGCGCATCGTCTCGGGCCAGCCGTGCACGAGCAGCAACGCCGGACCGCGGCCTTCGTCGACGTACGCGATGCGCAGCCCGCGCAACTCAGCGTGCTGGACGCGATGCCGCCCGGGATCGATGTCGTCGCGCGCCACAGAGCCTCCGGAGGGAGCGAGGCTACATCGGCAAGCGACGCGAAGCGGCGCGCGCAGCGAGGGAGGCGGAGGTCCTCGAAGCCGAGCGACCTCGACATGACCTGCCGCGGGCGAGCGAAGTAAATAAGCTGTCCCCGTGCGCGCTCCCGAAACTCTGCTGCCCGAGATCCGGACCGAAGTCCCCGGGCCGCGCTCGCGCGCGCTCGCGGCGAGGCTGGGCGCGGTCGAGAGCCGCAACGTCACCTGCCTCGTGCCCGAGCCGCCGATTTGTTGGGAGCGGGCGGCCGGCGCCAACGTCTGGGACGTCGACGGCAACCGCTTCGTCGATCTCGGCGGCGGCTTCGGCGTCGCGAACGCGGGCCACGCGCATCCGCGCGTCGTGGCCGCAGTCGCGGAGCAGAGCGCGAAGCTGATGCACGCGATGGGCGACGTGCAGCCGCCGGCGGTGAAGATTGCGCTGCTGGAAGCGCTGACCGCGCGCTTCCCGGGCGGCGGCCGCGCGCGCGCCGTGCTCGGCAGCTCGGGCTCCGATGCGGTCGAGAGCGCACTCAAGACCGCGCTCGTCGCGACCGGGAAGCCGGGCGTGGTCGCCTTCCGCGGCGCCTATCACGGCCTCGCGCTCGGCGCGCTCGACGCGACGCATCGCCCGACGTTCCGCGCGCCTTTCGCCGCGCGCCTGCCCGTCCGCACTGCTTTCGCGCGCTTCGGCGACGTGCGCGACGTGCAGCGCGCCGCGCGCGAGCTGGGCGCGCCGGTGGGCGCCGTGCTCGCCGAACCCATCCAGGGCCGCGGTGGCGAGCGCGTTCCGCCGGACGGCTTCCTCGGCGAGCTGCGCGCGCTGTGCGACCGCGAGGGCTGGCTGCTGATCCTCGACGAGGTCTACACCGGCTTCGGCCGTACCGGGCGCTGGTTCGCCTGCGAGCACGAGGGCGTGATCCCCGACTTGTTATGCGTCGGCAAGGGGCTCGCCTCGGGCATGCCGATCTCGGCGTGCCTCGGGCGCGCAGAGGTGATGGACGCCTGGCCCGCCTCGCAGGGCGAAGCGCTGCACACGCAGACCTTCCTCGGCCATCCGCCGAGCTGCGCCGCGGCGCTGGCCTCGATGGCGGTGCTCGCGGACGAGAAGCTGGTCGAGCGCAGCGCGGAAGACGGCGCCGCGGCGCTCGCATTCCTGCGCGCGCGCACGCGCGGCCTCGCTCGCGTCGCCGAGGTGCGCGGCCGCGGCTTGATGCTCGGCATCGAGTGCGACACGCCGGAGACGGCGCTGCGCGCGTGCGCCGCCGCGCTGGCTCACGGCGTGATCCTGTTGCCCAGTGGCGACGACGGCCGCGTGCTCTCGGTGACGCCGCCGCTCTGCGTCGGACGCGCCGCCCTCGAGCACGCGCTCGAGATCCTGCTCGCCGAGCTCGCGTGATGGAGCGCCGCGAGATCGAGCGCGAGCTGCTGCACTGGATGCGCGTCGAGCCCGATCGGCACGATCCCGACCGCTTCGAGCGGCTCGCGCTCGCCCTCTACGCGCACCAGTTCGAGCACTGCGAGCCGTTCGGGAAGTTCGCCGCCGGGCGCGGCGCGCGGCCGAGCCAGATCATCACCTGGCGCGAGATTCCGCCGGTGCCGACGGGCGCGTTCAAGGAGCTGCCGCTGCGCAGCTTCCCCGCGCTCACGACGAAGCACATCTTTCGCACCAGCGGCACGAGCACGGAGAAGCGCGGCACGCTCTACCTCGACACGCTCGAGCTGTACGAGGCCTCGCTGCTGCCGAGCTTCGAGACGGGCGTCTTCCCCGAGCTGATCGGCACGCGCGGGCGCATGCCGATCTTCGTGCTCGCGCCGAGCCCCGCCGAGGCCGACGACTCCTCGCTCTCCCACATGTTCGGCATCGTGCTGCGCGCACGCGGCGCGCCGAGCAGCGACTACTTCGTGCAGCGCGGGCGGCTCGAGCTGGCGTCGCTCGCGCTGGCGCTCGAAGCCGCGATCGCGCGAGGCGAGCCGATCGCACTGTGCGGCACCGCGTTCGCGTTCGTGCACCTGCTCGAGGCGATGGAGCGAGCGGGCCGCCGGCTCGCGCTACCCGCCGGCACGCGCATCATGGAGACCGGCGGCTTCAAGGGTCGCGCGCGCGAGTCGACGCGCGAGGAGCTGTACGCGCAGCTGCGCGAGCGCCTCGGCGTTCCGCCCGAGCGCATCGTCAACCAGTACGGCATGACGGAGCTCGGCAGCCAGTTCTACGACAGCGTGCTGGTGCGGCCGAACACCGCGCGCCACAAGCTCGCTCCGCCCTGGACGCGCGTTCGCATCGTGGACCCCGACACCGGCTGGGATCGACCCACCGGTGAGGCGGGCCTGATTCAGATCGTCGACCTCGCGAACACCGGCAGCGTGCTCGCGCTGCAGACCGCCGACCTCGGGCGCGAGCTGCCCGGCGGCTTCGAGGTGCTCGGGCGCTCGCCCGATGCCGAGGCGCGCGGCTGCTCGATCGCCGCGGACGAGATGCTCGGTGCGCGCAGCTAGCTCCGCGGAGGAGCTGCGCGCGGCGAGCGCGCGCCTGCGCGAGGCCGGCGCTGCGCTGCGCCGGCGCCCGCGCGCGGAGATCGTGGCGGTGCTCGGCGCGCTGCTCGAGCGGCTACGCGATCCGGCGAGCGCGATCCGCGCACAGCTCGCGGCCGAGCTGCCCGCGGCGACCGGCTTCCATCCGGCGACGCTCGCGGCGGGGCTCGAAGTGGGTTTCGCGCCGTGGAGCGCGGCGACGCTCGCCGCGCTGGTCGAGCGTGAGGCTCCGGTGAGCGCCCAGCGCGCGGTCTCGGGCTTCTCCCTGACGGCCGTCGTGCTGGGTGGCGCGATCCCGATGCCGAGCGTGATCCAGCTGATCGCGCCGCTCGCGCTCGGCTCGCCCGTGCTGGTGCGTTCGGGCTCGCACGATCCCGTCACCGCGCGCGCGGTCGCGGCGGAGCTCGCGCGCCTGGATCCCGGCGTTGGGCGTTGCGTCGAGCTCGCGGCTTTCGCGCGCGCGGACGCCGCGGCGCTGGAGGCGTTCGTGGGCGCGGAGTGCGTGGTGGCGACCGGCAGCGACGATGCGGTCGCGGCGATCGCCGCACACGTGCGACCGTGGCAGCGCTTCGTCGGCTACGGGCATCGCTTCTCGGTGGCCGCGCTGGGCCGGGACGGGGATCTCGCCGCGAGCTGCGCCGCGCTCGCTCGCGACGTCGCGCTCTGGGACCAGCTCGGCTGCCTCTCGCCGGTCGCGCTCGCCGCGATCGGCTGGCGCTGGGCGGAGCGCGCACCCCTCCTGGACGCGCTCGAGGCCGCTTTCGCCGCGCAGCAGCGCGCGTTTCCGCTCGGCGCGATCGCGCCCCACGCGGAGGGGTCGCGTGCGAACGCGATCGCCACCTTCGAGCTGCGCGCCGCGGCGAGCGATGAAGCGGAGCTGCGCCGGGATCCGCGCGGCGGCTGGGCGCTGCTCGCGGAGCGCGACCGCACCTTCCGGTCGTCGCCTCTCCATCGAGTCCTCCCCGTGCAATTCCTCCCGGACTCCGCCGCGCTCGAAGCATGGCTGCGGCCGCTCGCCCATCAGCTCGCGTCCGCGGGCCTCGGCGGCTTCCCGGCGATGAAAAATCGCGAGCTGGGGAGCCTACTTGCGGACTTCGGCGCCTCGCGGGTCTGCCGGCTGGGGGCGATGCAGGCACCTCCCATCTCTTGGAGCCACGACGGCCAGGGCGTGCTCACGCCTCTCGCCCGCTTCTCGGATCTCGAGCTGGCCGCGGAATAATCCGCACCAACCCGGTCCCAGATTTACGGCACTGAATTGGTCCGATATGGTCGGTCCTTCGCCCGCCGGCCGCGGGAGAGGCGCCAATGCTCCGCATCAGCAAGCTGACCGACTACGGAATCGTGCTGCTCGCCCGCTTCGCGGCCGCGCCGCGCGACGCCCAGCTCTCCGCACGCGAGATGGCAGAGGCCAGCGCGCTGCCGCTGCCCGTGGTGAGCAAGATGCTGAAGGAGCTCGCGAGCGCGGGCCTGCTCGAATCCCTGCGCGGCGCGAAGGGCGGCTACCGGCTGGTGCGGGTGCCCGAAGCGATCACGGTCGCCGAGATCGTGCGCGCGCTCGAAGGCCCGATCGCCCTGATGGAATGCACCGCAGGCCCCGGCCACTGCGAACAGGAAGCGCGCTGCACCGTGCAGGAGCCGTGGCACCGCATCAATCGCGCGGTGAACGACGCGCTCTCGCGCGTGACGCTCGCCGATCTCGCGCGCCCGCTGGTCGCGAAGCCGCTTCTCGGCATCGAGAACAGCGCGGCGCCCGCGTCCCACCCCAACAACTGAGCACGCAATGTCCGAGACCGCCGAGCTCCGCGACCTCGCCGCCAAGCAGTACGAGTACGGCTTCGTCACCGACATCGAGATGGAGCGGATTCCGAAGGGCCTCTCCGAGAGCATCGTGCGGCTGATCTCGTCGAAGAAGCAAGAGCCGGCTTGGCTGCTCGAGTGGCGGCTCAAGGCGTACCGCCGCTTCGTCCAGATGCTCGAGGCGGGCCACCACCCGAAGTGGGCGCAGATCTCGTACCCCGAGATCGACTTTCAGGACATGTACTACTACGCGGCGCCCGCGCAGCAGAAGAAGTACGAGAGCCTCGACCAGGTCGATCCCGAGCTGTTGCGGACCTACGAGAAGCTCGGCATCCCACTCTTGGAGCAGAAGCGCCTCGCCGGCGTCGCGGTGGACGCCGTCTTCGACAGCGTCTCGGTCGCCACCACCTACAAGGCCGAGCTCGAGAAGCACGGCATCATCTTCGGCTCGTTCTCGGACGCCGTGAAGAAGCACCCGGAGCTGGTGCAGCGGTACCTCGGCTCGGTGGTGCCGTACTCGGACAACTTCTTCGCCGCGCTCAACTCCGCGGTCTTCAGCGACGGCTCGTTCGCGTACGTGCCGAAAGGCGTGCGCTGCCCGATGGAGCTGTCGACGTACTTCCGGATCAACGCGCAGGAGACCGGACAGTTCGAGCGCACGCTGATCGTGGCCGAAGAGGGCGCCTACGTGTCGTACCTCGAGGGCTGCACGGCGCCGCGCCGCGACGAGAACCAGCTGCACGCGGCGGTGGTCGAGCTGGTCGCGCTCGATGACGCCGAGATCAAGTACTCGACGGTGCAGAACTGGTATCCGGGCGACGAGAACGGACGCGGCGGGATCTACAACTTCGTGACGAAGCGCGGCGCGTGCCGCGGCAAGCGCTCGAAGATCAGCTGGACCCAAGTCGAGACGGGCTCGTCGATCACTTGGAAGTACCCGAGCTGCATTCTGCAGGGCGACGACTCGGTGGGCGAGTTCTACTCGGTCGCGCTGACGCGCGGACGACAGCAAGCCGACACCGGCACGAAGATGCTTCACATCGGGAAGAACACCCGCAGCACGATCGTCTCGAAGGGCATCTCGGCCGGC
>DATBRS010000085.1:0-4017 GCA_036560185.1 Myxococcota bacterium | reverse complement strand
AAAACTGTAACGTGTTCTAGTATGGAGCTCCAGGCGGCAGAGGTCGATGTCGTGGTGGCGGGCAGCGGTGCGGCCGGCATGACGGCGGCGCTGACCGCGGCGAACCTCGGGCTGAGTGCCCTGGTCATCGAGAAGGCCGGGTCTTTCGGCGGGTCGACGGCCCGCTCCGGCGGCGGTATCTGGGCGCCGGGCAACTCGGTGCTGCGCGCCGCCGGGGTCAAGGACACGCCGGAGCAGGCCCGCGCCTACCTGGCGTACGTGGCCGAGGGCATCCCGGCCGAGCGGCGCGAGGCGCTGCTCGGCGCGCTCGACGCGACGGCGCGGCGCGAAGTCACCGCGCTGCTCGCATATGCGGAGGACGACGCCGGCGGCCTGATGAGTCCGCGCTACGTGCGGCTGCGGCCGGAGATGACGATCGACGAGGCGATCGCGTATCTGCGCAGGGCGGCGCGCGAGCGCGTCGAGACCATCTACTACATCTACGTGCTCGACGCGGAGAATCGCCTGCTCGGCGTCGCCTCGTTCCGCGAGCTGTTCGCTGCGACGCCGGACAAGCTCGTGCGCGACGTGATGCGCACGCGCGTGATCACGGTGCGCGACGACCTCGACCAGGAGCAGGTCGCGAACGTGATCGCCGAGAACAACCTGATGGCCGTGCCGGTGGTGAACGCGCAGGGGCAGCTGCAGGGCATCGTGACGATCGACGACGTGGTCGACGTCGTGCGCGAAGAGGCCACCGAAGACATCCAGAAGATCGGCGGTAGCGCCGCCCTCGACGCGCCTTACCTCGAGACGAGCATTCTCGATCTCGTGCGCAAGCGCGCCGTGTGGCTCACGGTGCTGTTCGTCGGGCAATTCCTCACGACCTCGGCGATGAGCTTCTTCGAGGACGAGCTCTCGCGCGCAATCGTGCTCTCGCTGTTCATTCCGCTCGTGATCTCGAGCGGTGGCAACTCGGGCTCCCAGGCCAGCACGCTCGTGATCCGCGCGATGGCGATGGAGGAGGTGCGGCTGCGCGATTGGTGGCGCGTGCTGCGGCGCGAGGTCGTGATCGGCCTGTTGTTGGGTCTCGTGCTCGGCGCGATCGGCCTCGTGCGCGTCGCGTTGCTGCCGGGCGCCGAGGAGAACTTCGGCGCGCACTTCGTGCTGATCGGCGTGACCGTCTCGCTCTCGCTCGTGTGGATCGTGATGTGGGGCGCGACCGCCGGCGCGATGCTGCCCTTCGCGCTGCGCCGCCTCGGCTTCGACCCCGCCAGCGCGAGCGCGCCCTTCGTCGCGACCCTCGTCGACGTGACCGGGCTGGTGATCTACTTCAGCGTGGCGACGGTGGTGCTCAGCGGGACGCTGCTGTGAGGGTCTGAGCACTTCGCCGCGGAGAAGGCGTCACTCCGTCGCGATCGCGATCCCGCCCGCGTTCGGCGCGAGCTCGCGCACGGCGTGGAGCACGGCATCGATGCCGGGCTCGCGCGCCGTGTAGCGTGCGCCGTCCGCAGTGACGAGCGCGACTTCCAGCGCGTGCGTTTGCGCGACGCTGCGAACTTCGCCGCTGCGAATCAGCGCGAGCGCCTGCTCCCACGAGATCGCGACCGGCGACGCGGCGGGCGCATCGGCTGCGGAAGGCGCTGGCGGTGCGGCGCACCCGAGCGAGAGCGCGAGCAGCGCCGCAGCGAGCGCGCGCATCAACAGCACCCGCGCCGTTTCTCGGCGCGCGACGCGAGTGCATCGCGCACGGCACGGGAGTCGTGCGCGAAGTGCGTGACGCCAACGAAGCCGCGCAGGAAGTCGCGCAGCGCTCGCGCGATTTCGGTGAGGCGGCTCATCACGTCGCTCCTGCGAGCGTCGGCGCGCTCGCCGCGCCGCGCTCGCGCAGCGTGCGGATCCAGGTGCGCGACGCGTCGAGCAGCACGATCCACACCACGAGCATGAACACGCCGGTGATGACGGCGTCGAGCTGGTTGTTGAAGATCACGACGCCCGTCTCGCGCATCTTCTCCGGCAGGATCGCGCCGCTCGCGAGCTGCCCTTGCAGATGCTCCGCCTGCGCGAGGAAGCCGATGCGGCGATCGGGGTTCCAGATCTTGTGCCAGCCCGCGGTCATCGTGACGCTGAGCAGCCACGTGAGCGGCAGCGCGGTGCAGAGCGCATGGATCGGCCGCGCGCCCTTGATGAGGATCGTGGTCGCGAGCGTGAGCGCGATCGACGCGAGCAGCTGGTTCGCGATGCCGAACAGCGGCCAGAGCGAGTTGATGCCGCCGAGGGGGTCGATCACGCCCTGATACAGGAAGTACCCCCAGCCCGCGACGATCAGCGCCGAGGCGATCAAGTTGCCGGGCAGCGACGATGTCTGGCCGAGCGGCTTCGAAACGTGCCCCAACAAGTCCTGCACCATGAAGCGGCCCACGCGCGTGCCGGCGTCGAGCGTCGTCAGGATGAAGAGCGCCTCGAACATGATCGCGAAGTGGTACCAGATGGCCTTCACGCCCTCGCCGCCGAGCACGCGCGCGAAGATCTCCGCCATGCCCACCGCGAGGCTCGGCGCGCCGCCGGTGCGCGACAACAGGGTGGTCTCGCCGATCTCGCGCGTGAGCTGCGTGAGATGCAACGGATCGAGCGCGTAGCCCCAGCCGGAGATCACTTGCGCCGCGCTCTCGGCGGTCGTGCCGATCACGGCGGCCGGAGAGTTGATCGCGAAGTAGATGCCCGGGTCCATCACGACCGCGGCCATCAGGGCCATGA
Source organism: Myxococcota bacterium (assembly GCA_036560185.1). Taxonomy (GTDB): domain Bacteria; phylum Myxococcota_A; class UBA9160; order UBA9160; family UBA6930; genus VGRF01. The sequence goes on along the minus strand of DATBRS010000085.1, from coordinate 1,281 downwards.
TGCCGACGAACGACTCCATCAGCATCGCGCCGTAGCCGACGAAGCGCGCGTCGCTCTCCTTGTCGATCAGCTTCGGCGTCGTGCCGCTCGAGATCAGGCTGTGAAAACCCGAGAGCGCGCCGCACGCGATGGTGATGAAGCAGAACGGGAACAGCTTCCCTGAGAACACTGGGCCACTGCCGTCGATGAACTGCGTGAGCGCGGGCAGCTGCACGTCGGGCTGCACGATCAGGAGGCCTGCGGCGAGCAGCGCCACCGTGCCGATCTTGATGAACGCAGAGAGGTAGTCGCGCGGCGCGAGCAGCAGCCACACCGGCAGCACGCTCGCGGTGAAGCCATAAGCGATCAAGCAGAGCGCGATCGTCTGCTTCGACAGATCGAAGTACGGGCGCAGCGAGGCGCTCTCGCCGACCCAGCGGCCCGCGACCACCATGAACAGCACCAGCGCGAGGCCCCAGACGGTCGCCTCCAGCACGCGGCCCGGGCGCACGCGCACCATGTAGAGGCCCATCGCCATCGCGATCGGAATCGTGGCCGCGACGGTCGAGGTGGCCCACGGGCTTCCGAACATCGCGTTGACGACCACGAGGCCGAGCACGCCCATCAGGATCACCATGATCGCGAGCACGCCGAACATCGCGGCGGCGCCGCCGATCGGGCCGATCTCTTCGCGCACCATCTGGCCGAGCGACTTGCCGTCGCGGCGCATCGAGCCGACCAGGATCGTGAAATCCTGCACCGCGCCGCCGATCACGACGCCGACCAGGATGTAGAGCGTGCCCGGCAAGTAGCCGAACTGCGCTGCGAGCGTCGGGCCGACGAGCGGCCCGGGGCCGGCGATCGCCGCGAAGTGATGGCCGAAGGCAACCCACTTGTTGGTGGGGACGAAGTCGCGGCCGTCGGCGAGGCGATGCGCGGGCGTGATGCGCGAATCGTCGAGCGCGAGGACTTTCGCAGCGAGGAATGCGGAGTAGAAGCGGAAGCCGATCGCGTAGACGCAGAGCGCGGCGATCAGGAACCACACGCTCGAGATCGTCTCGCCGTTCGCGGTGGCGATGAGCGCGAGCGCGCCGGCGCCGAGCAGCGAGACGAGGACCCAGACGAGCTTCCGCATGCAGCGCTCCCGTGAGAAGTGTCAGCGAGGTGGCAGCATTCTGGGCGCGCGCGTTCTCGCACGCCACCGCATCCGCGCCGCGCGCGGTAGCTTGCCGCGATGCATCGCAGTCGCCTCGCCGGCTTCATCGTGGATTGCAAGGACGCGGATCCCGCGCGCGCCGCGGA
>DATBRS010000084.1:0-2610 GCA_036560185.1 Myxococcota bacterium | reverse complement strand
CTGACGTCGTCGTCCGTACAGAGATAGAGTCGGCGAAATCGAGCCAACGCATGCCGAGCTCGGGATCGAAGATCGGAGGCGGGCAGGGGCAGCGAGTTGGCGTACTCGTCGCAGTCCGCTGCATGCACCGTCTTTCCCCGCGCCACCGTCTCCTCCACTCTCAGCCCCAGCAACTTCTCCGGCGCCATCGCCAGCGGATCCTCCGACAGCACCACCAGATCCGCCTGCTTCCCGGCCGCGAGCGAGCCCTTCCTCGCCTCCTCGAAGTATTGATGCGCGCCGTTCACGGTGAGCGCGCGCAGCGCGTCCTCGATGCCGATGCGCTGCTCGGCGCCGAGCGTCTTCCCATTGCGCGTCTGGCGATTCACGGTCGACCACAGCAGGCGGATCGAATCGGGCGGAACGACGGGCGCATCGTTGTGAATCGTGAACGGAATGCCGCGCGCGAGCGCGGAGTGCGTCGGGCTGATGCGCGCGGCGCGCGCCTCGCCGAGCACGGAGTCGCGGTGCCAGTCGCCCCAGTAGTACGGATGCGCGGAGAAGAACGACGGGATGATGTGCAGGTCGCGCACGCGATCGAGCTGGTCCTCGCGCAGCGTCTGCGCGTGGATCATCACCGTGCGGTGGTCGGCGTTCGGCGCGAGCGCGACGGCCTTCGCGACTGCGTCGATCAGCATGTCCTCGGCGGCGTCGCCGTTGGCGTGCGCGAGCACGGGGATGCCCGCTGGCAGGAAGCGCGCGAGCGCGGCGTCGACGAATTGTTGGGGGAAGATGGGATAGCCGCGATAGCTCGCGTCCTGCCCGGGCGGCGGAACGAAGTAGGGCTCCGACAGGTACGCCGTCTTGCCCTGCGGCGAGCCGTCGAGGACGAGCTTCACGCCGCCCCACGCGACGCCGCCTCGGTACTCGCGCAGCGGCGCGTCCGGTAGCGGCTGCGCGACATCGCGCACCATCGGGAAGTAGACGACGTCGAGCGGCGCGCCGCCCTCGTTCGCGAGCCGCGTGAGCGCGGCGATGTCCGCTGGGCTGCTCGCGCCGTCCTGCACCGTGGTGAAGCCGAAGCTCGCGTACACCGCGAGCGCGCTGCGGAGCTGCTCGGGTGTCACGGGCGCGACGAGCGGGCTCTTCCCGAGCACCGCGTACATCGCGGTCTCCTCCATCACGCCGTTCGGCTCTTCGCTGCCCTCGCGCCGGCGATAGTGGCCGCCCGGCGGGTCGGGCGTCTGCGCCGTGACGCCCGCCGCTGTGAGCGCCGCGGTGTTCGCGACGGCGAGATGCGCAGAGACATGGAGGATCGCGATCGGCACGTCGGGCGAGACGGCGTCGAGATCGTCGCGCGTCGGATGGCGCTGCTCCGCGAGCAGCGAGTCGTCGTAGCCGTAGCCCGCGAGCCAAGCGCCGGGTGCAGGTGGGTTCACGGCGAGCTGCGCGCGCAGAGCGCCTTGGAGCGAGGCGATGCTCGTGACGGCGCCGACGGGCGGCGCCGAGAGATTCACGCGCTCGACGAGCGAGGCGAGCATCGCGACGTGCCCGTGCGCGTCGATGAAGCCGGGGAGCAGCGCACGCTCGCCAAGTGCGACGACGCGCGTCCCCGGGCCGACGAGCGCGCGGCATGCGTTGCCGGCGTCGACGCAGATGATCTCGGCGCCGCGCACGGCGAGCGACCGCGCGCGCGGGAGCGCCGGGTCCATCGTGAGGATGTGCTCGCCGAGATAGACGATGTCGGCGGAGGCGGGCGCTTCGCCGGCAGCGGGCGAGCCGCGCGCCGCGGGCGCCTGCGCGCAAGCGCACGAGAGCACTGCGGCGAGCGCGAGCGCGATCCCACGCGCGAGAGCGGCGAGCATCCGGCCTCCGATGCCGCAGGGTGCCACGGCCGCGTGGCGGCGCTCACGCGAGGGCCGCGCAGGCGCTGCGAGCGCAGCCGACCGGCAACGGCGGCTCCGCCGAATCCGCGAGCCGAATCGCGCATTTGGTGGCGTTTGCCCGTGGTAAATCCGGCCCTCGCGGTGCAACAATGCCGCGTTCTGTTTGAGGAGGATCCCATGGCTCAGCTGAAGGCCGGATCGCGGCTGAAGAGCACGGTTTGCGACACCCAAGTGATGGTGATCGCCGCGCCCGCGGGCGACCCCGCGCTCTCGTGCGGCGGCGCTCCGCTCGCCGACGTGACGGCGCAGGCGCCAAAGGGCGAGATCAATCCCGACTACAAGGACGGCACGCAGATCGGCAAGCGCTACGTGAACGACGACGGGAAGCTCGAGCTGCTGTGCACGAAGCCAGGCCAGGGTTCGCTCGCGCTCGGCGGCGCGAAGCTGAAGCTGAAGGAGGCGAAGGCGCTGCCTTCGTCGGACTAGCCTGTTGGGTGCGATCGAAGAGGATCGAGGCCGCTGACGGCGCCGGGGGCCCTGGCCTGCGGCGGCCATCTGTACCTCCTCGGCCAGGGCCCCCGGCGCCGTCCGCGGGCGTGGCATCTAGGTGTTAGGTCCGAAGCGAAGGCAGCAAGGGAAGAGCGAAGAAGAGGGATAGAGGGCGTCCTGACGCGACGGGTGGTGTCGTCGCGATGAGGAAGATGCGCACATGAACCTGATGATGCTGCTGGAGATGGCGGCGCAA
>DATBRS010000083.1:0-29607 GCA_036560185.1 Myxococcota bacterium | reverse complement strand
GGTGGGCGAGGCGAGGGCGCAGGGCATCGAGCTGCTCTACTGGCGCAAGCTGCTCGCCCCGGCCTGATCGAGCCCCGATCCCCCAAGGGGAAGGCGCTGCGGAATCGCGCGCGTTCGGCCGACACGGGGCGAACGCGAACGGATGCGGTCACCCGCGAGGAGCGGCGGGCCACTTTCGTGCACTGGGACGCGAGTTGGCTGCCGAAGGCTGCGGCGAGCGCGCTCGTAGGGAGAGGTCGTTCGCATGATCTGGGTGATGCTGCCGGCGTACAACGAGGAGGAGGCGCTGCCGCCCCTCGTGACGCGCATCGATTCGACCCTGCGCGCGGCCGAGCTCGCCTACCGCATCGTGGTGGTGAACGACGGCTCCAAGGACCGCACCGCACAGGTCGCGGCGGAGCTCGCGGGGAAGTACCCGATCGACGTGGTCACCCACCGCTACAACCGCGGCCTCGGCGAGACCGCGCGCGACGGCTTCGAGTACGTCGCCGATCACGGGCAGCCCGAAGACATGATCGTGCGCATGGACTGCGACGACACCCACGACCCGAACTACATCCTCGACATGGCCAAGAAGCTCGGCGAGGGCTGGGAGGCCGTGATCGCCTCGCGTTACCAGCCGGGCGGCGGCGTGGTCGGCCTCGACTGGTACCGCAGCTTCATCAGCCGCTGCGCGAACCTGCTGATGAAGGCGTGCTTCCCGATGCGCGACATCTGGGAGTACACCTGCGGCTTCCGCGGCTACCGCGTCGCGCTCATCCAGGACGCGATGCGCATCTTCGGCAACCAGTTCATCGACCTGAAAGGCATGGGCTTCACGGGCACCGTCGAGAAAGTCATCAAGCTGAAGATGATGCGCGCGCGCGTCACCGAGATCCCGTTCGTGCTGCGCTACGACCGCAAGCCGGGCGAGTCGAAGGTCGTCACCAGCCTGACGACGCTCGGCTACCTCGTGCTGATCGCGAAGTACATCGTGCCGTGGGGCGCCGCGGGCGCGCGCTGGCAGCGCGAGTGCGCCGAGCGCGTGGCGCGTGTTTATCAGGCCGACGGCACGCTGCGGACGACGCCGCGGGTGAACGCCTGAAATGTGCGGCATCGCCGGCATCCTGCACCGCGATCCGAACGCGCGGCCCGATCGCGACGCGCTCGCGCGCATGCAGGCGAGCCTGAACCACCGCGGGCCCGACGACCGCGGCATCCACGTCGACGGCGGCGTCGCGCTCGTGCACACGCGGCTCTCGATCATCGACGTCGAGGGCGGCAAGCAGCCGATGTCGAACGAAGACGGCTCGATCTGGGTCGCCTTCAACGGCGAGATCTACAACTACCTCGAGCTGCGCCGCGATCTCGTCGGCCGCCACAAGTTCAAGACGCACAGCGACACCGAAGTGCTCGTGCATCTCTACGAGGAGATGGGCGAGCGCATGCTCGAGCGCCTGAACGGCATGTTCGCGTTCGCGATCTGGGACGCGCGCGAGAAGCGGCTGTTCGCCGCGCGCGACCGCATGGGCATCAAGCCCTTCTACTGGCACGCGAACAAGGACTCGTTCGCGTTCGCGAGCGAACCGAAGGCGATCTTCGCCTCCGGCATCGCGCGCGCCGAGCGCGACTCCGACGGCCTCGAGCAGTACCTCTACTTCCAGTTCTGCCTGCGCGATCAGACGCTCTTCAAAGGCATCCACAAGCTCGAGCCCGGCCACTGGCTCTCGTTCCGGCCGTACCGCGACGCCGAGCCGCAGGTCGTGCGGTATTGGGATTTCCGCTGGGACGTCGACACGCACCACACCGAAGAGTACTACGCCGATCAGCTGCTGTTGTTACTGCAGGATTCCGTGCGCCTGCAGCTGCGCAGCGACGTGCCGGTCGGCGCGCATCTCTCCGGGGGCCTCGATTCGTCGACGGTCGTGTGCCTCGCGGCGGAGCCCTACGGCGGCGAGTTCCACACCTTCACCGGCGCCTTCGCCGAAGGCCCCCAGTACGACGAGACGCGCTACGCGCGCGCTGTCGCGGAGCACGCCCGCACCGTGCACCACGAGGTGTGGCCGACGGCCGCCGAGTTCGCGGACGCGATGCCGAAGCTCGTGTACGCGATGGACGAGCCGGCCGCGGGCCCTGGCCTCTTCCCGCAGTACTGCGTGAGCAAGCTCGCGCGCGAGCACGTGAAGGTGGTGCTCGGCGGGCAGGGCGGCGACGAGATCTTCGGCGGCTACGCCCGCTACCTGGTCGCGTACCTCGAGCAAGTGCTGAAGGGCGCGATCTTCGGCGGCGATCAGGGCAAGTACGTGGTCAGCTGGGACAGCATCCATCCCAACTTGGGCCTGCTGAAGCAGTACAAGCCGATGCTCCAGACTTTCTGGAAGGAAGGCCTGTTCGAGGACATGGATCGCCGTTACTTCCGGTTGATCGGCCGCGCCGAGGACGCAGACGGAATGTTCTCGACCGAGGCGTGGGGTCCGGGCAGCCGCGAGCGCCTGTTCGGCGCGTTCCAGACCGTCTTCAACCACCCGGCGATCGAGTCGTACTTCAACAAGATGACGCACTTCGATCTGAAGACGCTGCTGCCCTCGCTGCTGCAGGTCGAGGACCGCACGAGCATGAGCGTCTCGCTCGAGTCGCGCGTGCCGCTGCTCGACCATCGCATCGCGGACCTGATCACGCGCATGCCGCCGACCGTGCGCTTCCAAGGCGGCGACACGAAGCGCGTGTTCCGCGAAGCGGTGCGCCGGCTGCTGCCGCCGGTCGTGCTCGATCGCAAGGACAAGATGGGCTTCCCCGTCCCGCTCAACGAGTGGGTGCGCGGCCCCCTGCGCGACTTCGTCGCGGATCACCTGCTCTCGCGCCGCGCGCGCGAGCGCGGTCTCTATCAGATGGACGCGGTGGAGGCGCTCGTGAACGGCGAGCGCGCCTTCGGCCGGCAAGTGTGGGGCCTGCTCAACCTGGAGCTGTGGCACCGCGCGTTCATCGATGGAGAACGCCCGACGCTCGGAGTCGCCTGATGCAGGGCGCGTCGGATTCGCCGGCGTCCGCGCCGCACTCGCGCCGCTGGCTCTCGCTCGCGCTGCGCGTCGGCGTGGCGGGCGTGCTGATCGCGCTGCTCGTGCGCTCCGGTGCGATCGACTGGCGCGCGCTCGCCGGCCTGGTCCACGAGTGGCCGCTGACGCTCGCGGCGCTCGCGCTGCTGGCGGCGTCGACCTGGGTCACGGCGATCCGCCTGCCCGTGCTGCTGCGGCCGATGGGTTTTCGTCTCGACGCTTGGCCCGCGGTCGTGCTGATGACGACGGGCCTCTTCTTCGGCCTATTCCTGCCCGGCGGCGCGGGTGGTGACATCGCCAAGGTCTACTACTCGGTCGCGGGACAGAAGCGCGGCACGCGCACGGAGCTCGCGACCGCGGTGCTGCTCGATCGCGCAATCGGCATGTGGGCGATGTTCGCGATGCCGCTGCTCGCGCTGCCCTTCTTCGCGAGCGCGGCGGCGAGTGCGCCGGGCATCGCGCTGCTCGTGCGCTTCTCGGCCGTGGTGTTCGCCGCCGGGGGCGCCGCGCTCGCCGCGCTGCTGCTGCTGCCGGAGAAGTGGGTGGCGATCCCGGGCCGCATCGCGGGCGACTTCGTCGCGCGCGGCATCGCGACCGTGCGCTTCTTCCGCGCGCACCCGGGCGCCCTCGCCTGGTCGTTCGCGCTCTCGCTCGGAGCGCACACGACCGCCGTCGCGACGACCTGGTTGATCGCGGGCGCCGTGCATCCTGCGAGCCAGCGTCCGGAGCTCGCGCTGGTCGTGCCGCTCGGCTTCGTCGCGAACGCGCTCCCGCTCACGCCCGGCGGCATCGGCGTCGGCGAGACCGCCTTCCATCGCCTGTTCCACTTCGTCGGCCTCGACGGCGGCGCGGAGGTCGCGATCGGCTGGCGGCTCGCGATCACGCTCGTCGCGCTGATCGGCGGCCTGCTCTACGTGACCCGAGGGAGTTCGGCTTTCATCACGCCGCTGACGGCGGAGGCGCAGTCGTGAGTGCGAACGTGGCGGTCGTCGGCGTCGGTTATTGGGGAAAGAACCTTGCACGCAACTTCGCGCAGCTCGGCGCGCTCCACACCGTGTGCGACGGCCACGGTCCGACACTCGAAAAGATCGCGGCGCTGCACCGTCCGGTGCGCGCGACGCGCAGCTACGAAGAGGTGCTCGCGGAGCCGGAGATCGCCGGGGTCGTGCTCGCGACGCCCGCCGCGCGCCACTTCGAGCACGTGCACGCAGCGCTCGCGGCCGGCAAGGACGTGTTCGTCGAGAAGCCGCTCGCGCTGAACGAGCGCGACGGCCGGGCGCTGGTCGAGCTGGCGCGCGAGCGCGGCCGCATCCTGATGGTCGGCCACGTGCTCGAATACCACCCCGCCGTGCGCCTGCTGATGGAGCTGGTCGAGCGCGGCGAGCTCGGCGCGCTGCGTTACGTCTACTCGAACCGCCTGAACCTCGGGAAGGTGCGCACGGAGGAGAACATCCTCTGGAGCTTCGCGCCCCACGACATCTCGATCATCCTGTCGCTGCTGGGTGCGGATCCCGAGGTCGTCACGGCATCGGGCGGCGAGTACCTGACCCACGGCGTGGCGGACGTGACGGTCTCGAATCTCGCGTTCCCGGGCGGCGTGCGCGCGCACATCTTCGTGTCGTGGCTGCATCCGCACAAAGAGCAGCGGCTGGTGGTGGTCGGCGACAAGAAGATGGCTGTCTTCGACGACACCGCGCGCGAGGGCAAGCTCAAGCTGTACGACAAGGGCATCGAGCAGCGCAGCGGCGCGCTGGTGCCGCGCCAGACCGCGGAGACGACGCTGTTCTTCGACGAGACGGAGCCGCTGCGCCTCGAATGCGAGGCCTTCCTGGCGGCGATGGCCGACCGCAAGCCGCCGCGCACGGACGGGCTCAACGGGCTGCGCGTGCTGCGCGTGCTCGCGGCTTGTCAGGCGTCGCTCGAGCAGGGCGGCGCGCCGGTGCGGCTCGGAGCGCCGCTGTGAGAGTGGCGACGATCGTCGGCGCGCGGCCGCAGTTCGTGAAGGCCGCACCGTTCTCCGCGGCGCTGGCCGCCGCGGGCCACTCGGAGCTGCTGATCCACACCGGCCAGCACTACGACGCCGGCATGTCGGACGTGTTCTTCGCCGAGCTGCCGATCAAGGCGCCGAGCGTGAATCTCGGGGTCGGCTCGGGCGCGGCGGGCTGGCAGGTGGCCGAGGTGTTACGGCGCAGCGAGGAAGTGCTGAGGGACGCGAAGCCGGACTGGGTGGTCGTCTACGGAGACACCAACTCGACGCTCGGCGGTGCGCTCGCCGCCAAGAAATCCGAGCTGCGCCTGGCGCACATCGAGGCCGGGCTGCGTTCCTGGAATCGCGCGATGCCCGAGGAGGACAATCGCGTCCTCACGGACCACGCCTCGGATCTGCTGCTGTGCCCAACGCCCACCGCGATGCGCAACCTCGCGCGCGAGGGCCTCGCCGAGCGCGCGCTGCACGTCGGCGACACGATGTACGACGCCGTGCTCGCGTTCTTGCCGCTTGCGCGCGAGCGCTCGCGCGTGCTGGAGGCCCACGGCCTGCGCGCGAAGCAGTTCGCGGTGGCGACGATTCACCGCAACTACAACGCGGACGATCCAGCAGCGCTCGCGCGGCTGCTCGGCGCGCTCGCGAGCCTCGCGTTCCCAGTGGTGTTCCCGGTGCATCCGCGCACGCGCAAGAAGATCGCAGAGCTGCCCGGGGCGCTGCTCGAGCGCGGCGCGCTGCTGCCGATCGATCCCGTCTCGTATCTCGACATGCTGGTGCTCGAGGCCGAGGCGCGCGTCGTGCTGACCGACTCCGGCGGCATGCAGAAGGAGGCGATGTTCGTCGGCACGCCGTGCGTCACGCTGCGGCCCGAGACCGAGTGGGCCGAGACGGTCGAGCTCGGTTGGAACGTGCTCGCGGGCACCGACCCCGAGAAGATCCGCGCGGCCGCGTCCAGCGCGGGCCCCGGCAAGCAGCCGGCCAGCGCGATCTTTGGCGAGGGGCATGCCGCGCGCGCGATCGTGCGCGCGCTGGAGACCCATCGATGAGCACAGCAATTCGGCGCGCGGCCTTCTACCACGTCGACACGGACGGGCTCGCGGCGATCTACCGCGCCCACGGCCGCGTCTGGGAAGGCGCGCGCGACGGCTTCTTCCACTCGGCGGTGGAGCGCTCGCTGCAGTTCTTCGCCGCGCAGCGCGCCAAGGCGACGTTCTTCGTGATCGCCTCCGACCTGCACGACAAGGAGAAGCGCGCGGCGCTGCGCGAGGTCGTCGCAGCGGGTCATTCCGTCGCGTCGCACGGGCTGCACCACCGCTACCTCGATCGCTCGACGCCCGCGGAGAAGCGCGAAGAAATCTTCACGGCGAAGGAGTTGATCGAGCAGGAATTGAGCACCCGCGTGCTCGGCTTCCGCGCGCCGGGCTACGCGATCGACACCGAGTCGCTCGAGTTGCTCGCCGATGCGGGCTTCGCATACGACAGCTCGATCACGGCGAACTTCCACTTCCGCGAAAAGCTCGGCCTGCAGCGGCTGTACCCGGACCCGTTCGAGATCCTGCCCGATCGGCGCCTGATGGAATTCCCGCTGCCCGCGCCGCCGCCGGGCCTGCCTGCGTTCCATCCGTGCTTCGCGTTCTACCTGCGCCGTCCCTACTTCCGCGCGGGCCTGCGCTCTCACGCCAAGCGCGCGGATCACTTGACGCTGCTGTTCCACTTCACCGACTTCGCCGAGCCCCAGGACGAAGTGCGCGGGCTCGGGTTGCGCGCGTTCACCAACTCGTTCTTCTCCGGCGATGCGAAGCAGCGCTTCCTCGCGCGGCTCGCTGCGGACGTGCGCGAGACCTGGGAAGTCACGACCACCGAGCAATTCCTCGCCGAGCGCCGGCACGAGGAGCCGCGGCTGCGTCCACGCACGATCCTCGGCGTCGCGACCACCCACGAGACCGGCGCCTGCGTCGTGCGCGACGGCAAGCTGCTCTCCGCCGTCACCGAAGAGCGGCTCTCGCGCAAGAAGATGGACAACGCGTATCCGCCCGTGTTGTCGATCCGTGAGGCGATCCGCGTGAGCGGCGTCGCGCCGGGCGAGATCGACGCCGTGGCGATCGCGGGGCTCGACTGGCGCGATCTCATGGTGCAGACCTGGCGCAGCCTCACCGCGGACGCGCGCGATTATCAAGGGCTCGCCGACTACGTTCCGCACGCGCTGCGGGTCGCCTACCGCTTCTTCTCCTTCTGGCGCTCGACCGGCTACGAGCGCGTGCTCGATTTCCTCGAGGCCGAGCTCGGGATCCGCCCGAAGGCGTGGTACGTCGACCATCATCACGCCCACGCGGCGAGCGCCTATCGCACCGGCGCGGCGCAAGAGGCGCTCATCGTCACCGCCGACGGCGTGGGCGACGACGTTTGCATCAGCTTCTCCGAGGGCCGTGGCCGCACGATCCGGACACTGAAGCGGTACTTCTACCCGAACTCGTTCGGGCAGTTCTACACAGCGTGCACGCAGATCCTCGGCTTCAAGGCCGGGCACCACGAGGGCAAGATCACCGGCCTCGCGGGCTTCGGGAAACGCGACGACGCGCTGCTCGCGAAGGTAGAGGCGACCTTCACGCGCGCGGACGGCTTCCGCCTGGGCAAGCGTTATTACGCCGAGGGCTGGCCGCGCCTGCGCGTGCGCGTGTTCGGCGACCTGCTCGCGGGCAAGCTCGGCGTCTACTCGTTCGAGTACCGCAACTACAAGTCGCCTCTCGCGCCGCTGCTCGCCGGCCACCCGCGCGAGGACGTGGCGTGGACGTTCCAGCATCTGCTCGAGCGCGAGATGGTGCGCATGGTTCGGGAGGTCTCGGGCGGGCGCGTGAAACACGTGGCGCTCGCGGGCGGCGTGTTCGCGAACGTGAAGCTCAACATGGCGATCTCGCAGCAGCTCGCGCCCGAGTCGATCTACGTCTTCCCGGCGATGGGCGACGGCGGCCTGTGCGCGGGCGCGGCGCTCGAGCTCGCGGCCTGCCTGCCGGCGCCGATCCCGAACGTGTATCTCGGCACGGGCTACGCAGAGGCCGAGCTCTCCGCGGCGCTCGCGCGGCATCCAGAGCTGGAGGTCTTGCGGCCCGAGAACATCGCGCGCTTCGCAGCCGAGCAGCTCGCCGCGGGGCTCGTCGTCGCGCGCTGCGACGGGCGCATGGAGTACGGCCCGCGCGCACTCGGCAACCGCTCGGTGCTGGTGCGCTGCGACGACGCCTCGGTGAACCAGACCCTCAACAAGCAGTTCAATCGCACCGAGTTCATGCCCTTCGCGCCGATCTGCCTGTACGAGGACGCCGACGAGTACTTCGTGCTGCGCGAGGGTGAGAAGCGCGCATGCGAATTCATGACGATCGTCGCGGACTGCACGGAGAAGATGAAGACGCGGGCGCCCGCGGCGGTGCACGTCGACGGCACCGCGCGGCCGCAGCTCGTGCGCCGCGATCAGAATCCAGGCATGCACGCGATCCTCGAGGAGTACAAGCGCATCACCGGCATCGCCTGCACGATCAACACGAGCTTCAACATGCACGAGGAGCCGATCGTGCGGACGCCCGAGGAGGCGATCTCCGCGTTCCAACAGAGCCGGCTCGATTGGCTGCTGCTCGGACCCTTCATGGTGCGCGCGAAGCGGGCCGAGGCGCCGCGAGCCTGATGCCCGAGCTCGCGGCCGATCGCGAGCGCGCGGCGGCCTACGCGCCGTTCGTGCTCGCAGCCGCGCCGCGCCTGCTCGCGGATCTCGACCGCGAGCCGCACTCCGTCAGCTACGGCAGCTTCGACCGCGACCACTGGGGCTGGAAGTTCCGCGACTTCCCGATCCTGATGACGCAGTGGGCGGTGCTGCCGGCCGCGCTGCTCGCGCGCATGGATCTCCCCGGCAGTCCGTACTTCGGCTCCGCGGCGCTGCTCGGGTGGGCGCGCGCGGCGCTGCGCGTGCTGTGCGAGCGCCAGCACGCGAGCGGCGCGTGGGACAGCATCGGGCCCAACAACCAGGACTACGGCGGCGCGCTGGGCTCGGCCTACTACCTCGTGGAGACCGCCCGCGCGCTTCACGATGCCCTCGACGACGCGGACCGCGCGCGCATCGGCGGCTGCCTCGAGCGTGCCGTGCGCTTCGCGCGGCGCAGCCGAGAGGATCACGCCTTCGTCTCGAATCATCAGGCGCTCTACGCGCTCGGCTGGCACGCGGCCGGCGAGTGGCTCGGCGACGCGACGCTCGCGAAACGCGCCGACGAGACGATCGACGCGATCCTCGCGCGCCAGCACGCCGACGGTTTCTATTGCGAGTACGGCGGCTTCGACCCGGGCTACGAGACGCTCGGTATCCAGTACCTCGCGCGCTACTGGGAGAAGACGCGCGACGCGCGCGTGCTCGCCTCGCTGCGCCGCGCGGTCGCGTTCTTGGCGCACGCCGTGCATCCCGACGGCAGCGTCGGCGGCGCCTATGGCTCGCGGCACACGCGCCTCTACTTCCCGGCCGGCTTCGAGATCCTCGCGAGCGAAATTCCGGAGGCTGCCGGCATCGCGGCCTTCATGCGCGCCCGGCTCGCGCGCGGCGAAGTCGTGACGCCCGCGAACGTCGACGCGCACAACGCTTACGTCGTGAACCTCAGCTACCTGCACGCCTGCGCCGTGACCAGCGCGCCGGCCGCTCCAGCGCCGCTGCCGTGCGAGGCACTGCGCGAGCAGAGGCTCTTCTCGAGCGGGCTGCTCGTTGCCGGAACCGACGCTTACTACGCGGTGTTCGCGATGAACAAGGCCGGCATCGGCCGCGTGCACGGGCGCGCTACGGGCGAGCTCGCGCACCAAGACGCGGGCTGGGTGTTGCGCGACGAGAACGGGATGCACGCGACGCAGCTCGCGCGAGCCGAGTTCGCGCGGCTCGCGAGCGGCGAGTACGAGGCGCGCGGAGCGCTGGGCGTGGTGCAGCAAGAGCAGCTCACGCCGCTCCGCTTCTTGGTGCTGCGAGCGCTGAATCTGACGCTCTTTCGCAGCGAGGCGCTCGGGCGCTGGATTCGCCGGCTCGTGATCGAGCGGCTGATCACCCGCGTTCCCGCGAGCCCGCACCGCTTCACACGGCGCGTGCGCTTCGGTGCCGAGGAGATCGAGCTGAGCGATGTGCTCGAATCGCCTCCGGACGCCGCGGTCTCCAGCGCCGAGCTGGCGCGCAATTTCACCGCGATCCACATGGGCAGCGCGAAGTATTTCCACGCGAGCGCGCTCGCCGAGTTGGCGCAAGCCGGGAAGACACTCCCCGCGCTCGCGGGCCGACGGAGCAAGCTCACGACGCTGCGGCTGCGCTGATCCGCTCGCCGGCGCCCCGCGCTCACTTGGCCATCGGCTCGTTCACCCGCCACACTGGCGGGTTGTGCGGCGCGCTCTGCCATGCTGTTAGGTGCGGTCCGCCCACCGCGCGATCCTCGCGCGCGAAGATCTGCACGGGGGGATTCGCGACGGCGTAGGAGAGGGCGGGGCGGTAGGCCCAGGGCAGCAGCCGCGGCGTCTGGAACTGCGCGACCAGGCGGTAGCCGAGCGCGCCGCTCGTGAGCCCGAGCCACACGTCGTCCGCCACGTAGTCGTTGCGCACGGACATCGTCCCGCGCCGCCACTCGACGCGCTCGCGCTTCTGGTTGGTGTCCTCGGGCTGCACGATCACGAACGCGGGCTTTGTTGCGAGCAGCTCGGGGCCGCGCTCGCGCGGGTCGACGCCGACGCTCGCGACGTCGCCTCTCAGGTGCGGGTTCTTGTACGGCGCGCCGAAATAGAGCACGACGTCGCCGGCGCGCGCGTTCGCGTCGAGCCACTCGCTCGCCGCGTAGCGCGAGTCGTGGCGCAGCGCGTGCATCAGGTCGAGCGTGCGCAGGCCGTGCCAGCCGAGCAGTGCGGCGATCGCAACGGCCGCGAGCGCGCGCGGGCCCTGCTTCCAGCGCGCCGAGAGCGCGAGGCCGGCGAACGCGCAGAGCGGCAGCGCGACCGGCAGCAGATAGTGGATGCGGCTCATGCCGACGGGCATGAGGATTCCGAACATCCCGGCGCTCGAGAGCGCGAGCGTGAGCGAGCGGCGATCGCGCCAGGCGGCGATGCCGAGCCCCGCGACGACCAGCAGCAGCAGCACGCCCAGCACGTCGCCGAGGTGGCAGGCGAGGTCGGTGGCCTGCGCGAGCGCGCCGTCCCAGCTACGCGGGTGTCGCAGATACAACGCCTTCGTGCCCGGGCCGACGGAGAACACGAGCGCGGCGTGCTGGAGGAACCGGCGCGGATCGAGCGGGATGCCGCTCGCGACGACGAATACCGCCAGCAGGCTCGCCGCCGCGATCACCGGGCCGACGAAGCGCCCCTCGAAGCCGCGCCAGCGGTGCGACGCGCCCGACGCGAAATGAATTCCCAACAAAACCGGCGCCACCAGCACGAAGTTGGCGGCGGCTTGATCCTTGGTCGCACCAGCGCACGCGACGAAGGCGCCGAGCAGCGCCGCACGCAGCGGCGTGAGACCGTTCCGCAGCACCTCCGCGCTGGCGGCGAGGCCGAGGCTCGTCCAGGCGAGCATCGGGCCGTCGGGGTTGCCGAGCGGCGCGTAGTAGACGTACGGGAACGCGAGCAGCCAGGTGAGCGCCGCGAACACGCCGGCAGCGCGGTCCCAGAGCGTGCGCGCCGTCCAGTAGACGCCGCCCACGCACGCCAGCGCGAGCAGGATCGAGAGGCTGCGCCCGATCCACGCCAGCACCTCGAACGCGCGCTCGGGATCTCTCAGGCCGAAGGGGTAGACGCCGCTCGGATGCTCGAGATCGCCCGTCAGCCAGAGCGCGCCGAGGTATGGCGCGTAGGAAGCGCCTAACAGCAGATAGTGAAACATCGGGTAGGCGACGTTGCGGTCGGGCCGCGCCTCGATCAGCGCGTTGTGCAGCTCGGCCAGAGGCGCGAGCGGGATCTGGTCGTCGTTGCCCCAGGCGTGCGCGCGCTGATCCGCGCTGACGCGCGGGATTCCCCAGTGAGCGATCGGGAGCACGAGGCCGAGCGTCGCGGCGAGCACGAGCCAGAGCAGCGGGTCTCGGAGGATTCGATTCACGTGATCTCGCTCGGGGGAGCGCGCGCAGCCTAGGCCACATCGGACCGGCGCGAAGCGGAGCGCCGATCCATCTCGCTCGCAGCGGATGCGAGCGGCTCGCGCCTCGTTTCACCGACAATCGCCGACGGCGACGGGTGTAGGATTCGGCGCGGCTGGAGGTGCCACGTGCAGCCGCTGCTCTCGCTTCGTCTCGTGCGCCGCGTCGCGATCGGCTGTGCGCTGTTCCTGATGACCGGGGCGCCCAGCTGCGGGCCGCGTCCACTCGTGTTCGCGGCTCCGCTCGCGGGCCAGCTCTCGCTCGCGGGAGCGGCGCTGCCGTTCGAGCTCGCACTGCCGGAGGGCGCCTCGCTCGCGGATCTCACGCTCACGCTCGACGGCGCGCCGGTGGCGCCGCCCGACCTGGCGCAGAGCGGCGCGCGCGCGACGGGTTCGCTCAGCGGCCTCGCTCCGGGCTGGCACGAGCTGGCCGCGGTCGTCGCGCGGCAAGGCGCTCAGTTCGGAGGGCGCGGGGCGTTCGAGCTGGCGGCGCTCACGCATCCCGACGAGTGCGACGTGCTGAACGACGTCGCGTGCCTGCTGCCGTTCCCGTCCTCCCGCTTCCTCGCGGCGGCGAACACGCCCACCGGCTTCCGCGTCGAGCTGCCCCCGGCTGCGCTGTTGCCGCAGTTCGGCGGCTCCACGGCCGACGCCGCGCACTACGTGCGCAACGATGGCTTCAGCCCGACCGCGCAGGTGCTGATGCACTTCCCCGCTGGAGTCGACGTCGCGCAGTCGAACGCGTCTCGTCTCGATCCGGTCACGCGCACCTACGGAACGCGCGGGCTCGACGAAGACAGCCCGACGCTGCTGATCGACTGGGAGAGCGGCGAACGCATCAATCACTGGATCGAGAACGATGCGCGCGCGCGCAACGCGAAGCGCGTGCTCACCTTTCTGCGGCCCGGGGAGAGCCTCGTGCCGGGGCATCGCTACCTCGTCGCGGTGCGGCGCCTCGTCGACGCGAGCGGTGCGCCCGTCCAGGCGGAGCCCGCGTTCGCCGCGATTCGCGATCGGCGGCCGAGCACGATCGCCGCCGTGCGCAAACGCGCCGCGCAGCTCGAGCCCGCGCTCGGCCGGCTCGAGCGCCTCGGCGTCGCGCGCAGCGAGCTAATCCTCGCGTTCGACTTCGTGGTGATGAGCGATCAGTCGCTCACGAGCGAGATGCTGAACATGCGCCGCGACGCCTTCCGCTGGCTCGACGGACAGCTCGGAGCGGGTGCGCAGCCGTTCACGGTTACGAGCGTCAGCGACGTGAATCCGGGCTGCGCCGATCCGGCGGTCGCGGTGTGGCGTCGCATCGAGGGCAGCTTCTCCGTGCCGCTCTTCTTGGCGGGCGATCCGTTCAGCGCGGCGAACGTCCCCACTTTCCTGAATCGCAGTGCCAACGGCGCGCCGCGCGCGCAGGGCTTCACGCAGGCGCCCTTCGGCGCGGCGATTCCGTGCACGGCGCTTCGCAGCGGCGCGCCGCTGCCCGGCCTGGTGATCGGGCACGGCCTGTTCGGCACGGGCATCGGCACCGTGAGCTCGCTCACCGCCTCGCGCGGCCTCACGAACTTCGACTTCGTGTCGGTCGCGACCAACTGGAGCGGGTTATCAGGGGTCGACGTCGCCGGTCCGCTCGATCAGACTTTCATCTACCAGATCATCGTCGATCCGACGCTGTTCCCCGCGCTGCCGGATCGCCTGCGCCAGGGCCAGCTGAATACGCTGATCCTGGCGCGCCTGCTCGCGCGCGGCGCGTTCAATGCGCACCCGGCGTTCCAGTTGCCCGCCGGCGGCGGCGCGATCGACACGCGGGTCAAGCCTTACTACTTCGGCGCGAGCCTCGGCGGGATCATGGGCACGATGTTCGCCGCGCTGACGCCCGACGTGGAGAAGCTCAATGTCGACGTACCCGCGATCAACTTCTCGCTGCTGCTCCATCGCGCCACGCCGTTCATCCAGTTCGAGCAGCTGATCACGCTGCTGAACCGAGACGCGATGGATCAAGCCCTCGGGCTCGGGCTGCAACACGAGCTCTGGGTGCGCGGCGAGCCGGCCGGCTACGCGACGCACGTCACCTCGAACCCGCTGCTGGAGACGAACGCGAAGCGGGTGCTCGCCACCGTCGCGCTCTACGACCACCAGGTGGCGAACCTCGGCTCGCAGCTGCTCGGCCGCACGCTGCGCCTCGGCACGCTCGACGGCTCGGTGATGCGCGGCCTCGCGGGCCAGCCCGACACCAGCGGCCCCCAGGAGTCAGGCTACATCGTCTACTCGACGGGCTCCTTCGACCCCAACAACTCGCTGCACACGCCGTTCATTCCGCCGCTCGTCGACGATCAGGTGCAGATCGACAAGTGCGATCCGCACGGCCGCCGCGGCTTCATCCCCGCCTCGATCGCACAGCTCACGGCCTACTTCACGCCGGACGGCGAGCTGGAGAACTTCTGCAGCGACGACGGCGTGTGCAACGCGTCGGAACCCAACGAATGGCCGAATGGGTCGACGCCGTGTGATCCGCTGCTGTGAGCGCGCAGTCGCGGTGCGTGCGCGTCGCTGCGCACTCTTCAGAGTCGTCTCGCGTGCGCCGAACGCGCGCCTTTCGGCACACCGCGCCTCGATTCACTGCCGCCCCTCGGCTACAAACTGCGCCGCTTCAATGGCCGGGAGGGCTCTGCATTGGTGGATGTCGTACGCCATGACGTCGTGATCGTCGGCGGAGGCGCAGCGGGTTTGCGCGCAGCGATCGCCGCCTGCGAAGCGAATCCGACGGTCAGCGTGGCGCTGGTCTCCAAGGTCTATCCGATGCGCAGCCACACCGTCTCGGCCGAAGGCGGCGCGGCCGCGGTTCCGCCCGGCTCGAAGGACGACAGCCTCGAGAAGCACGCCTTCGACACGGTGAAGGGCTCCGACTTCTTGGGCGACCAGGACGTGATCCAGTACTTCGTGCAGGAGGCGCCCAAGGAGCTGACGCTGCTCGACCACTGGGGCTGTCCGTGGAGCCGCAACGCCGACGGCAGCGTGTCGACGCGCCCCTTCGGCGGCATGCAGACCCCGCGCACGTGGTATGCGACCGACAAGGTCGGCTTCCACATGCTGCACACGCTGTTCCAGACTTCGATGAAGTACGACCGCATCGTCCGCTACGACGAGTACTTCGTCACGAAGTTGTTGGTGGACGGCGGCCAGTGCGGCGGTGTGGCCGCGCTCGACATGCGCACCGGCAAGTCGAAGGCCGTGCTCGGACGCGCGGTGATCCTCACCACGGGCGGCGCGGGCAAGGTGTGGCCGTTCACCACGAACGGGAACATCAAGACGGGCGACGGCATGTCGATCGCGTATCGCGAGGGCGTAGCGCTGAAGGACATGGAGTTCGTGCAGTACCACCCGACGGGCCTGCCGGGCACGGGCATCCTGATCACGGAGGCTTCGCGCGGCGAGGGCGGCTACCTGATCAATTCCGAGGGCGAACGCTTCCTCACCACGCGCGACTACGGCGTCGGCACCAAGGCGGAGCTCGGGCCGCGCGACATGATCTCGCGCGCGATCATCCTCGAGATCGAAGCGGGCCGCGGCATCGACGTGCCGGGCAAGCTCGGCAAGTACGCGAACCTCGACCTGCGGCACATCGGCAAGGAAAAGCTCGAGGCGCGGCTGCCCTTCGTGCTCGAGCTCGCGCGCACCTACGCGAACACGGATCCGGTCACGCAGCCGATCCCGATTCGTCCGGTGCTGCACTACATGATGGGCGGCGTCGACGTGAACATCGAAGGCGAGACCGTCATCGGCGGCCTGTACGCCGCCGGCGAAACCGCCTGCGTGTCGCTCAACGGCGCGAATCGCCTCGGCTCGAACTCGCTCACCGAATGTCTCGTGTTCGGCGCGCGCGCGGGAAGGCACGCGGTGGCGCGCTCGCGCGGCGGGA
Source organism: Myxococcota bacterium (assembly GCA_036560185.1). Lineage (GTDB taxonomy): Bacteria > Myxococcota_A > UBA9160 > UBA9160 > UBA6930 > VGRF01. Next base: position 13,561 of record DATBRS010000083.1, on the reverse strand, counting down.
TGTCGCTCTCAGAGGCGCCGCTGCTCGAGCAGGCGAACAGCGAGGCCGCCCGGCTCGATGCGCTGCGCGCGCGCAAGCGCGGCGGCGAGACGCTCTCGGGCATCCGCCACGACATGAACACGGCGATGGAAGCCGGCCTCGGCGTTTACCGCGAGCAGGCGTCGATGGACAAGGCGGTGCGCGACGTCGCCGAGCTGAAGCGGCGCTTCGAGCAGGTGAGCCTCTCCGACACCAGCAAAGTGTTCAACACGGAGCTCACCACCGCGCTCGAGCTCTCGAACCTGCTCGACTGCGCGGAAGCCGTGTCGACCGCGGCGGCGCAGCGCAAGGAATCGCGCGGCGCTCACGCGCGCCGCGACTTCCCGAAGCGCAACGACCAGGAGTTCCTGCACCACTCGCTGGTGTACTGGGGCCAGAACGGCCCGCGCTTCGACACCAAGCCCGTCACCCTCGGCGTGTGGGTGCCGGAAGAACGGAAGTACTAGGAGCTCGGAGGCAGAGGAAGCCGGGACCTCGATGTCCCGATCGAAAGCAGCTCGAGAAGCCGCAAGCGATCCAGCGCCGCGAAGTGGCGCAGATCGCGCGCAGCGAGCCGAAGGCGAGCGGAGAGTCGCAAGAACCGGCAGTGAGCCGAAGGCGAACGGAGCCCAAACGAACATGCAGGTCAAGAAGACGCTGATCGTGACGCGCTTCGATCCCGACAAGGATCAGTCGCCGCACACGCAGAAGTACGAGATCTCCGTCGAATCCGACGCCAAGGTCCTCGACGCGCTGAATCACATCAAGGACCACGTCGACTCGACGCTCTCGCACCGCTGGTCGTGCCGGATGGCGGTGTGCGGCAGCTGCGGCATGAACGTGAACGGCAAGCCGAAGCTGACCTGCAAGGACGCGATCGCGGACTACGGCGACGTGATCGAGGTCGCGCCGCTCGCGAACTTCCCGGTGGTGAAGGATCTCGTGGTCGAGCTCGAAGGCTTCATGGACAAATTCAAGGCGGTGAAGCCCTGGATCATGATCGCCAAGGAGCGCGCGGTCGAAGCCGGGCCGACGAAGCAATCGCCGGACGAGCTCGCCGACTTCAAGCAGTTCAGCATGTGCATCAACTGCATGCTGTGTTACTCGGCGTGCCCGGTCGTCTCGAACGAGCCGGATTTCCTCGGGCCCGCCGCGATCGCGCTCGGGCATCGATACAACCAGGATTCGCGCGACGAAGGCGCGCGCGAGCGGAACGAGGTCTTCCGCGCCGACGGCGGGGTGTTCTCCTGCTCCTACGCGAACGAGTGCAGCGAGGTCTGCCCGAAGCACGTCGATCCGTCGGCGGCGATCCAGCAGGCGAAGCTCAACAACGTGCTCGACTGGGTGAAGGGCTTCGTCGTGCCGCGGGGAGGCAAGTGAGATGAGCCACGCACGACCGCGCCTCGACGCGATGCGGCCGAGAACGCTCGGCGCGACGCGTACCGCCGATCCGCGCCCGCCGGACAAGTTTCCCTTCGGCGGGAACTACGGCCCGTACCTGCTGTTCGGCAGCTGCGGGGCGTTCCTCGTGCTGACCGCGCTGATCGCCGTCGAGTTCGTGCTGGCGCTCGGCGGCGGCGAGGCGAAGTACGACGCGTTCATCGCGCGCATCCACGGCGGCGCCTATCGAGCGTACTTCTGGCTCGCGCTGGTCGGCCTGGTGTGGTTCACGGTGCGCTTCTTCCGCTTGTTCCCGAAGACGCAGCCGTTCCGCTTCGGGCCGCTCAAGCGGCCGCCGGACGCGGTCATGCTCGCGGGCCTGCTCGGCGCGTTCGTGGTGCTGAACCTCGTGGTCGCCGTGATCCTCGGAGGCGTGCTCGGATGAAGGCGCTGATGCTCAGACTCGAGCCGGTCATTTGGCTGCTGTTCGGCGCCGGCATGATGGTGGGCGGCTTCATCCTGCCCGCGTTCATCGCGACCGTCGGGCTTGGCCTGCTCGGCGATGCCGACGCCTACTCCTACGACCGCATGTACGCGCTGATCTCGAATCCGATCGCGCGCCCCGTGGCGCTCGCGGCGATGGCGCTTCCGCTCTGGGGCGGCGCCCATCATCTGCGCCACGTCTGGATCGATTTCGGCGGGCTGAAGACCGACGCGCTGGTCGGCGGGTCGCTCTACCTGCTCGCGCTCGTCGGCAGCGTCGCGGCGATCGTCGCAGTCGCGACGCTTTAATGGGGACGTTCCGCAACTAAGTCAACCAACCGGAGTTCGTCGCGCTGATGGTGCGTCGCTGCGGAGGCGCGCGAGACGAAATCGGTACGTTCGACGGGTTGCGACGGGTCGAGCGCGCCTGAATGACGACGAAACAAGTTGACTTAGTTGCGGAACGTCCCCGGATCCCCGCGGGTCGCCCGCTCGCGGGTCTCCGCATCCTGGACCTCACGCGCGTCGTCGCGGGCCCGTTCGCGACCGCGATCTTCGCGGACCTCGGCGCCGAAGTGATCAAGGTCGAGGCGCCGCGCACCGGCGACGACTACCGCTACGGCCCGTCGCCGCCGGGCCAGACCTCGCTCTCGTTCCAGAACAACAACCGCGGCAAGCGCTCGATCACGCTCGACGTGCGCGCGCCCGAGGGGCGCGAGCTGTTGTTACGGCTCGTGGACGGAGCCGATGCGCTCGTCGAGAACTTTCGCGCCGGGTACCTCGCCAAGTGCGGGCTCGGCGCCGACGTGCTGCGAGCGCGCAACCCGCGCCTCGTCGTCGCCTCGCTCTCGGGCTTCGGGCAGACCGGCCCGCGCGCGGGCGAGCCTTCCTACGACATCGTCGCGCAGGCCACCGGCGGCATGCTCTCGATGACCGGTTTCCCGGACGCGCCGCCGGTGCGCGCGGGCGGCGCCACTGCCGATTTCGTGGGCGGCCTCTACCTCGCGCTCGGCGTGGTGGTCGCGCTGCTCGAGCGCGAGCGCAGCGGCGTCGCGCGCGTGCTCGATCTCTCGAATCAGGATTGCATCTTCGCGATCGCCGACTCCGCCGCGACGATCTACGCCGGCATTGGGGCGAAGATGGAGCGCGTCGGGAACGCGCATCCGTTCTCGTCGCCCTACGACGCCTTCGCGACGCAGGACGGCTTCGTCGTCGTCGGCACCGCCAGCAACAAGCTGTTCCGCAAGCTGTGCGATGGCATCGGGCAGCCCGAGCTCGGGCGTGACGAGCGCTTCAAGAACCACCGCGCGCGCGCGGCGAACCGGCAGGAGCTCACCGCCATCCTCGCGACGTGGATGCGCGCGCGCAGCTGCGAGCAGGCGCTCGCGACGCTCGGCCCGCGCGGCGCGGACGTGCCGTGCGCGCGCGTGGCCTCGCCCGACGAGCTGATCGACGACCCGCAGCTCGTCGCGCGCGGCATGATCGAGCGGCACCCGCACCCGCAGCTCGGAGAAGTCGTGTTCCACGGCAGCGCGCTGCGCTTGTCGGGAATCGCGCCGCGCGAGCGCGCGCTCGCGCCAGAGCTCGGCGAGGCGAACGCGGAGATCTTCGGCGCGATCGGCGTCGACGCGACGCAGCTCGCGGCACTGAAGGAGCGCGGGGTGGTGTGAGCTTCGCGATCAGCGGAGCAGCGGAAGCGCCGCTCTCGAGATCGCGTCGCGATCCTCGCTCAGCAGATATCCCTCGTTCGCGAGCTCCTCCGCCACCGCGATCGGATTCTTCGGGCGCGGCTCGCCGCGGTAGGAGACGGCGATCGGCTTCATTCCGCCGAACAGGAAGCACAACTCGCCGGCGGCGAACCCTGCGCGTCGCACGTTCCAGCCGAGATACGCCGCTGGGAGGCGTTGCAGCGCGTGCAGCGGAATCCCGGGCGCGTCGTTGCCGAGCGGGTCCGTGCTCGGCACGAGCACTCGCCATCCCACGCCGACGAGCTTGGGCGGCACCTGCGCGTAGTCGACGCGCGGCACGGTGTTCGCGGGCGGCCCGCTCTCCGGCGGCGCGACCAGCTCGCCGCGCGCGAGGCTCGGCCACACGCTCGCAGGCGGCGTTTCGCCCGCTCGCACCCAGCGCTCCATCGCGACGAGCAGCGCGCGCACGACCGCGCCGTAGCTCACGGGATTCGCGGGCAGCTCGCAGTACGGCGCCACCATGCCCGGCGCGTGCGAGGCGCCGGCGAGCAGGTACGCGCGCACGTTCTCGGGGAACGCGACGTCGTGGCCCGCGCCATCCGTTCCCACCAGCGACGCGCCCGCCTGCCAGAACTCGGCGCTGGTGTCGACGTGCATCAGCTTTGGGCAGGTCTTCGTCTGCTCGCAGCGCGCGAAGATTCCGTCGCGCGCAGCTGTTACGGCGTCCGTCGCCAGCGCGTAGGCGAATGGGAATTGATTGCCCGGTACGCGCTGCTCCTCGTGCTGGCGCGAGAAGCGCCCGGGCTGGCCCCAACGAAAGTTCGTGTACGTCTTGCGCGCGCCGGCGATCACGGGGAGGACGCCGTCGAACAGCACTCGGCCCTCGCCGTCGACGTGGAAGCCCTGCCACACCCAGTCGCGCAGATAGCGGCCGGATTGCGAGAAGCCGATCGCGAGCGCGCGGTCGACTTGGCCCGCGAGCGGGTTCGGCGCGCCGCTCGCGTCGGAGGCGGCGAAGCGCAGGAAGGAGACGACGTCGCGCGCCGCCGCGAAGCCGAGCCCCGTCACGACGGGATCGCGCGCGAGATAGACGAGCTCGTAGATGGCGCCGGCGTCCACGTCCGCGGGACGCGTCACCTCGAGCGTGCGTGCATCGGCGAAGCGCAGCGCGCTCGCGGGTAGCGCGCGCGGTGCGTCGCCTTGGCGCTGGCGGACCGTGAGAGACGCTCGCGCAGGCTCGAGCGAGGCGGCGGGGTAAGGCAGCGCGATGCGGCCCGGCTGGTCGGCGTTGTCGAACACGACCTCGAGCTGGACGCGCCCCGTGATGGGCGCGCCATCCGTCGTCGCGATCGGGAAGCGCGCGCTCATCAGGCCCGCGCCCACGATGTCCGCCTGCCAGCCCGCCCACGCGAGCGTGTAGCCCCGCTTCAGCGCGAAGCCGTTGCCCGCGCCCGCAGCATCCTCGAGCGAGGCGCCGCGCGGCGCGTCGTCGAGCACGGCGAGCGCGAGCCGGTTGCCGCGATTCGGCACGTCGAAGAGCAGCGTGCGATTCGCGCCGCCCGCGTTCTTCGGCCGCAGGATCGTGACGTCGGCGTCGTAGGCGACGCGGCCCCGCGCGTCGCGCGGCGCGAGCGCGAGGTCCACGATCGCGCGGTTCGCCGCGTGCGCCGGATCGAGGCTCACGTGCGCGACGGCGTCGATGCGCTCGTAGGGGCCGACGGCGCCGAAGCTCGCGCCGCCAAACGCATCCGCGCGCGCGCGAATCTCGAAGCGCTCGACGCGCGCGGCCGGCAGCGCGCTCGCGGCGTGCGCGAGGGCGAGCGCGGCAATGCCGCACCGGAGCTGCCGCGCGCGAGTCGCTCGAAATCGCGTCACCGCTCCACCTCGAAGACGAGCGCGTGCTCGTCGTTGTAGATCACTCGGAAACGACGATCGCGCAGCAGCGCTGCCGCCATCGCATGCTCGTTCGCGACCTTCTGAACGAACACGAAACGCGCTCCGAAGTCGCGCGCGATCACGCGCTGCGCATCCCCGGCCTCGCCCCGGTAGACCGCGAGCATCTCGGCGAACAGGCGCGGATCGAAGCGGTACAGAAAGATCGGATCGAGGGCTTCGATGTAGGTGCCGTCCGGGCGGAAGTAGTAGAGCGGCGCGAACGGGATCCAGAAGTTGTGATAGACGACGTCGCCGCGCGCCGCGCGCCGATCGAGGAACGCGATCGCAGCGCGCATGTCCTCCACCGGCGATTCGGCCTGTGCGATGCGCGCCCGCAGTGCGCCCGGCTGCATCGTGCGCGCACCGAGGCCGAGGCAGAGCGCGAGCACCGCCGCGAGGGCGCAGGCGGCCGGCGAGCGCGCGAGCTCGCGCAGCGGCCGCTCGCCGGCGAGCTCGGAGAGCGCGCGCAGCGTCGCGAGCAGCGCGACCGGGACGAAGAAGAACGCGAAGCGGTTCGCGAGCACGCACGCGAGCAGCAGCGCCGCCGCGAACCCGTAGAGGGTGAGCGCCTCGACGGACGGCGCCGTGCGCCGCCAGCGCGCGAGCAGCAGCAGCCCGCAGGCGAGCGCCGGTACCCACACGACGTAGAGCTGCGCGAAGCCGGCGAGGGAGATCGGCATCAGCTCGGCGCCGAACACGTCCGGCGGCACGTCGGGCCGAGCGCCCGATACGCTGCGCGCCACCTCGACGGCCTGATCGAACGCGATCGTCAGGTTGTTGGGGGAATAGGGATGCAGCAGCGAGGCGGCGGCGATTCCGAGCGCGATCCCCGCGGCGGGCCGCCACGCGAGCGGACGCCCGCGCAGCCCGCATGCGATCGCGTGCGCGACCGGCAGCGCCGGCAGCGTGAGGAACGAGGTGTGCGCGAGCACGTGGGCGGCGCTGGCGAGCGCCAGTGTCTTCCAACGTCCCTCGAGCAGCAGCACGAGCTCGACCAGCAGCAGCGTCAGCCCCAACAAGTGAGGACGTAGCTTCATCAGGTGCAACCAGATCCATGGGCTGCTGGCCGCGAGCAGTGCCACCGCGAGCCAGGCGAAGCGCACCCGCAGCCGCAGCAGCACCAAGCCGAACGCGAGCAGCAACAGCGCATCGGCCGCGAGCACCGCGCGCTTCGCCCCCGCCACCGACGCGTTCTCGCCCACGAACGGAATCGCGAACGCGTGGAACAGGAAGTCCTTGTCGCTGTAGCGGTCGCGCCAGGTGCTGAACGCAGTCTGCGGAAACTCGCGCCGCACGCCGTGCTCGGCGAGTTGCTGCGCCGCGCGCGCGTGGAAGTAGCTGTCGCCGTCGAGCAGCTTGCGCGTGCCGAGCTGGAGCTGCGCGAGCGCGACGAAGAAGAGGAGGAGCGCGGCGGCGAGGCCGACGCGGTAGCGGGACGAGGGCTTCACGGCGACGGCACGCCTGGGTGAGCTACGCGCGCAGCCGCGTGAAGCGATGCCCGACGATCGCCGCGAGCGCGCGCAGAGCGTCGCTCGCGCGAATCTTCTTGCCTTCGCGATAGCTGCGCGCGCGGTAGCGGATCGGCACCTCGACGAAGCGCGCCCCGGAGCGCCACAGCTTCGCGGTGAGCTCGGCCTCGATCGTGAAGGTCGTGGACGTGAGCTGCAGCGGGCGCACGAAGTCGGCTCGCAACGCCTTGTAGCCGGTGTAGAGGTCCGTGAAGTTCGCGTTGTAGACGAGGTTCGAGGCGAGCGTGATGAGCTTGTTCGCGAGCGTCGTCCAGAAGTAGTTGACGCTGTGCTCGGCGCCGAGGAAGCGCGAGCCGTAGACGGCGTCGGCGCGGCCCTCGTCGAGGGGCCGGAGCAAGCTCGGAATGTCGCCGGGCAGATACTCGAGATCGGCGTCCTGGATGACGAGCACGTCGCCGCTCGCGAGCGCGAAGCCCGTGCGCACGGCGCTGCCCTTGCCGCGCGGGCGCTCGTGGCGCGCGTGGCGCACGCGCGGATCGGCCGCCGCGAGTCTCTCGATCACGCGCGGCGTGTCGTCGCTCGAGCCGTCGTCGACGATCACCAGCTCGAGCTCGCGATCCGCCAGAGCCGCGCTCACCGCCGCCACGACGGCAGCGAGCGTGCGCGCCTCGTTGAGCGCGGGGATGACGACCGAGAGGCGCAGCGGGCGATCGCTCATGGCCCGCGATGGTTAGCAGCGTGCAGCGCGGGGGCGCCCGCTGCGGCACGCATTTCGCGCTACGCGGAGCTGCGCGCGGCTCGAGATCCACTCGCCCGCGCGTCCCTAATGCCTGGAGTGCGCCGCGAGGCGCCGCGGCGTGCGGCTACCCGCGCTCGCGCCGGGTGCTCTACCGTGCGCGCGAATCGCAGCGCCCCCGAGGTTCCCGTGAGCGAGGCTTCGATCGCACCCCGCACAGCCGCCGTCTTCCCGCCCGGCGTTCGGCATCGGACGCCGTTTCCGTTCATGCGCACGCTGCGCGAGGACCCGCTCGCGGCGGTCGGCCGAGTCTTGCAGGAGCACGGCGACGCGGTCGGCATCAAGGGCGGGCCGGTCGAGGTGGTCGTGCTCGCGCGGCCAGAGCACGCGCGCCACGTCTTGATCCGCAACGCGCGCAACTACGGGAAGGGTCCGCAGATCGCCAAGCTGCGCCGCATCGCGGGCAACGGCGTGTTCTTCGTGGACGGCGAAGCTTGGCGACGTCAGCGCAAGATGGTGGCGCCAGCGTTCCAGCGCGCGCGCGTCGAAGCGCTCGTGCCGCACCTCGTCGCCGGCGCGGACGACTTGGTGCTGCGCTGGACGCGGCAGCACGGCGCCGGCGGCGCGTTCGACGCGAGCCCCGATCTCTCGCGCGTCGCGCTCGACATCGTGTGCCGCGCGATGTTCGGAACGGACGTGCGCGACGAGGCCGACGAATTCCACCGCCACGCCAGCTTCGCCGCGAGCTACGCGCAGTACTTGTTCGATCACGTCTTCCCGCTGCCGCGCTGGATTCCCAGCGAGCGCAACCTGCGTCTCAAGCAGGCGCAGACGTGGGTGCGCGGCTTCGTGAACCGGATGATCGCGCAGCATCGTGCGCAGGCGCCGCTGCCCGATGACCTGCTCGGGCTACTGCTGCAGACGCGCGACGAGGACACCGGCGCGGCGCTCGGAGACGCCGAGCTCTACGACGAGCTGATGACGTTCGTGAACGCGGGCCACGAGACCACCGCCGTCTCGCTGAGCTGGGCGCTCTACGAGATCGGCCGCGACGCCGCGCTGCGCGCGCGGCTCGAAGCCGAGGTCGATGCGCGCCTCGGCCGAGCGGCGCCGACCCACGCGTCGCTCGCCGAGCTCGACTTGCTCGGGCGCACGCTGCGCGAGGTGCTGCGTCTCCATCCGCCCGGCTGGGCGCTGCCACGCGAGGCGCTCGCGCAGGACGAGATCGACGGCGTGCTGATTCCAAAGGGCGCGACCGTGATGATCGCGGTCTACTACCTGCACCGGCATCCCGAGTTCTGGAGCGAGCCGGAGCGCTTCGACCCGGATCGTTGGCTCGAAACGCGCGGCGAGCCGCGGCATCGCTTTGCGTATCTGCCGTTCGGCCTCGGCGGACGGCGCTGTGTCGGCGAGGATTTCGCGCTGCTCGAGCTGCGCGCGGTGCTGGCGCGGCTGCTCCAGCACTTCCGCATCGAGACCGACGCGTCGCATCCCGTCGTCGCGCGCCCGCAGCTCACGCTGAAGCCGGCGCAGGGCGTGCGGCTGCGCATCGCGCCGCGGATGGCGCCGTGAGCGAGACCGTCACCAAAGAGCGCGTCGAGGCGCGGCTGCGCGAGCGGCTCGCGCCGCTCACGCTCGAGGTGATCGACGAGAGCCATCTACACGTGGGACACGGCGCGCCGGGAGCGCACTTCCGCGTGGACATCGTGTCGGCGCAGTTCTTCGGGCTGTCGCGAATCGCGGCGCAGCGGCTGGTGTACGAGGCGCTCGGCGATTGGATGGGCGGGGCGATCCACGCCTGCGCAGTCTCGGCGCGCGCGCCGGGCTGAACGCAGGCCCGCGCTCCGGGCCTACTTCGCCGGCTCTTCGCCGACGGCCTCTTCGATCTCGTCCGCCGCGCGGCGCAGCTCGCCGGCGGCCGCGCTCGCGCTGGCGGGATCGGTGCCGCCTCCCAAGCCCTCGAGCGATTCCTTGGCGCGCTCCGCGGGCAGGGCGATGCGCGCGCCCAACAACTCCTCGCGCGTGGCGGCCAGGTCGACGCGCCACTCGCCTCGCACGTGCACGAGGTGCGTGTTGAACGAGAGCGGCTCGCGCGGCTCGCCGACCAGGAAGACGGTCTCCACCAGCGCGCGGTCGTCGCTCGTCAGCGCCTCGCCGATCGCGGGCGAGCGCTTTGGCGCGAAGCTGCCGAGGAACGCCTCCACATCGGCTTCGCTGGCCTCGTTCGCGTAGGGCGCGGCGGCGCGATAGTCGCGCTGCGCGGCCTCCGCCCAGAACTCGAGCGCGGTCTCTTCGGGAGAGCCGGCCTCGCCGCACGCACCCAGCGCGGCGAGCAGGACCGGCAGCGCGAGACGAGCGATGCGCACGCGCAGCAACGTAACCCCCAGCGGAAGTGCGCTCCAGCAGAGCGTGTCAGCGGTAGCCCTTCTTCTGCTGCCCCGGCGGACCGCCGTGCGGATGGCGCTTTGCGCGCAGGCGCTCCGGAACCGCGCTCGACGCCGCGACGCGCCACGGGCCATCGATCGCGACGCCGATCTCCCAGTGATCACCGTTCAGCCGGAAGTAGTCGCCGTCCAAGAACCACACCTCGCGCAAGTCGACCACGGCGTACACGCCGAGCGAGGAGTCGAAGACGAGCTCGTGCCCGCCGTGTTTTTGGCGATAGCCGTGGGCGGGCGCATGGGGCGGCGGACCGGCGCTCTGCGCGTGCGGGGGCCGCGCGCCTCCGGCTCCGCCGTCGACGACCACGCACGCGGCGGTCGCGAGGCAGAGCACGCCCAACAAGCCGATTACCAAGCGAGAGCGCATGGCGACTCCTCTCGATGCATCCATTCGGACGCCGCACGGGTTCGACTGAAGCACTCTACTGCGCGTCCGCCACGCCCTTCAGCGCGCGAGCCGTTCTTCCGACGCGCAGCGCATGTTTCGACGAATCCTCCCCTTCGCCTGCGTGTTGCTCCTCACGGCGCCGCTCACCGGCTGCTGGGTACTCGACGAGATCGATCGCGGGCAGCAGCTGATGGAGGAGCACTCGCCAAAGGAAGATGAGAAGCCGGAGGAGAAAACGGTGGCTGCGACGCCGCAGCGCAAGGGCTCGGGCAAGACCCGCACCTTCACGCCGGGGCAGGTGAGCGAGGGCATCGTGGGGTGCAAGCTCGGCGGCTCGACGCAGTTCATGACGCGCGAGAACTGCGCCGCGCGCGGCGGGCGCACCGGCTCCTAGCGGGCGCGACCCCGCCCTAGCAGATGAAGCGCTCGAGCCAGTCCGCCAGGTCGACCGAGAAGCCCGCGGCATTGCGGTGCCCGCCGCCGCCGAGCGAGGCCGCCAGTGCGGCGACGTCGAGCTCTCCGATCGAGTAGAGCGACACGTCCACGCGCCGGCCGTCGATCCGGTAGACCGCGCCGCAGGCCGCGCCGTAGCGCGCGCGCGTCGCGAGCTCGTGTCCGATCTCGGCGCGCTGCGCGCGCGCGTTCACGCCCTCGATCCGCAGCCCGCCGATCGCGAGCGGCTGCGTCTTTGTGAGGACGCGCTCGAGCTCCGCGCGCTGCGAGCGCAGGATCGGCGCGCCCTGCTCGGCGAGCGCGTCGAGCGGCGTGCGCGCCAGCGCGCTCCAGGCTTCGAGCTCGCGCGGGAAGGACGCGATCGCGGCGTTGATCTCCTGACTGCGCGGCAGCTTCCAGCGCCACAGATCTTGATCCTCGACGTAGGCGAGCAGGTCCGGCAGCGGCTCGCCCTCGTGCAGGGCGCTCCACGCGAGCGCACTGCCCGAGCGCGAGAGGTCGAAGCGCACCTCGTGTCCGCTCTCGGCGAGCTCGCGCGCGAGGAACGGATCCGTCTCGAAGGCGCGCAAGGCCGAGACGTGATGGTCGAGCACCACCAGATGTCCAGCCTGCGCGGCCAGCGGGCGATAGGCGCGCAGGGGCGGCGCGATGTCGGCGAACAGCACGTACGCACCGGCCAGCTCGTGCGCGCGCAGCGCGTCGTCGTGCCCGCGCGGCACGTAGCTACCGCGATCGCCCCAGCGCAGCCACGCGGACCACGCCGCCCCGAAGCCATCGGGGCAGCCCGCGTGGAAGATGCAGACGCTGCGCATGCGGCGGAGCGTAGGCGAGGCAGCGCGCGGCCGAATCGGGCGCAGCGCCGCAGTGCGCGCTGCATCGCAGGCGCTCGCCCCGGCTAGCTTCGCGTCGTCATGGCGCCGGCATTCGCATTCAGCGCGCAGTCGCTGCCTCCCGGACGCGACTGGCTCGCGCTGGTCGCGGGCCTCGCGGCGCGTCCGGGTTTTTGGTGGCTCGACAGCGCGTTGCCGCAGTCGACTCCGCCCGGCTCCGCGGATGCTGCGCTGCGCGGCCGATTCTCGTTCGCGGGGGCGGAGCCGTGGTGCGTGCTGCGCGTGCGCGGCGAGCAGATCGAGCTCGAGGCGCGGCGCGCGCGCGCGGAGTGCGCGCGAGCGTCCGGCGCCGGCGACGTGTTCGGCGCGCTGCGCGCGCTGCTGCCCGGGCGGGGCGCGAGGATCGCGTGCGGCGACGCCGAGCCCGCGCCGCTGCCCTTCGTCGGCGGGCTCGTCGCCGCGATCGGCTACGAGCTGGGCGCCTGGATCGAGCGGGTGCCCGCCGCGCGCGACGACACGCCGTTGCCGCTCGCCGACGCGTACGCGCTGGGCGTCGACCGGCTGTACGCGTTCGATCACGCCGCGGCGCGCGTCTACGCGGTCGCCCTGTGCGCGGCGGACACGGAGCGGGCGGCGCTGGCCGCAGCGCGCGAGGCGGGGCACGCGCTCGCGCAAGCTGCGCCGCGGGCGGCGCTGCCCACGCTCGCGCCCACGCGATCGCGTGCGCCGCGCGTGCCCCGCCGCGGCCTCGACGCGCAGGAGCACGCCAAGCTCGTCGAGTCGATCCGCGAGCGCATCGCCGCGGGCGATCTCTATCAGGCGTGTCTCACCCAGCGCATCGACGCGGAGTTTTCGGGCGCCCCGTTCGCCTATTACTGCGCGCTGCGCGCGGAGAGCCCGGCGCCGTTCGGCGCCTTCCTCGCGCTGCCGGAAGGCGCGGTCGCGTGCAGCTCGCCCGAGCGCTTCCTGCGCTGCGACGCGGACGGCTCGCTGGAAACGCGGCCGATCAAGGGCACGCGCGGGCGCCGCGCGGAAGCGGGCGCGGATCGCGCCGAGGCGGCTGCGCTGCTCGCCAGCGAGAAGGATCGCGCGGAGAACCTGATGATCGTCGACCTCGCGCGGAACGACCTCGGCCGGGTCAGCGCGCTCGGCAGCGTGCACGTGCCAACGCTATTCGCCCTGGAGTCCTACGCGCAGGTGCACCAGCTCGTGTCCACGGTACGCGGCCGCCTGGCTGCGGGCCGCGACGCGCTCGACGCCGTGCGTGCGGCCTTCCCGCCCGGCTCGATGACGGGCGCGCCGAAGGTCGCGGCGATGCAGCTGCTCGCGAGCCTCGAACGCGCGCGCCGCGGGCTCTACGCCGGCGCGCTCGGCTACCTCGACGCGCGCGGCGGCTGCGATCTCGCGGTGGTGATCCGCAGCGCATTCTTCGCGAACGGGCGCATCGCGGTGCACACGGGCGGCGGCATCGTCGCCGACAGCGAGCCCCGCGCGGAGTGGGACGAGGCCGAGTCGAAGGCGGCGGCGCTGCTGGACGTGGCGGCGCGAGCGGGCTGAGCCCAGCGCGCCGCGCGTGGTAGCGTGCGCGCTGCCAATTCGGAGGCCCCGTATGCACCGCGCACTTCGTTTCGCGCTCGCCGCCGCCGCGGCGTTCGCTCTCTCGCTCGCCGCGTTCGCGGACGAGACCTGCCAGTCGCCGTACCTGGCGAAGATCGTCGGGCAGGAGGACTTCATCTACGT
>DATBRS010000082.1:0-5237 GCA_036560185.1 Myxococcota bacterium | reverse complement strand
GCCGCGCTCGGGCGCTTCGCGGAGGCGCTCGCGCTGGCCGAGCCACTCCCGGAGCGCGCGCGCGCGGCCGGCGCGGCGGCGCTCGCGGCCGAGCTCGCCGGCGATCTCGCGCACTACGCGCGCGGCGAAGCGCTGCGCGAGTGACGCTTCACGCCGCGCGCGGCTGCGCACGCCCGGCCGCGAGCAGCGCGACCAGCGACGCCGCGTAGAGCGCGAGCGCGACGAGCACGAGCGCGCGCACGCCGATCGCCATCGTCGAGTATTCGAGCCAACCGCCGAGCGCGGAGCCGAGCATGTTGAAGCCGAATGCCGGGCCCGCCGCTCTCGCCGCAGCGAAGGAGCGCGAGAAGATCAGGCCCGCGAAGAAGACCGGCGAGAGCAGCAGCAGCCCGAGCCCGAGCGACCAGATCAGGCCCTTGCCGAGCACGAGGCTCGGCGGCGTCGCGAAGCTCGCGAGCAGCGCGACGAACAGCAGGACGTAGGCGACGGCGTACGGAGCTCTCCCGACCGACGCGACCCACGCGTTCGCGCTCATCGCGAGCGTGAGCACCAGCGCGATCGTCACGGCGGAGACGATCCAGGTGGTTCCGAACAAGAGCGCGAGCCGGTTGATCGCGCTCACCTCCATCAGCAGGAATGCGGCGCCGAGCAGGAGCAGGTGCAGATTCTCGAAGGAGGCCGATGCCAGCCGCACGCCGCCGCGCCAGAGCAGCACGAGCGATGCGGCGACGAGGCCCGCCACCGCGACGAGATACGCGCGCGGCACGCCACGCTCGGGCAGGTAGAGGAAGGGCCAGTCGTCGCTCGGAAGCGAAGCGCGCGCCTCGGCAGAAATGCTGGAGCGCGCACGCGCGGCGTTCGCGGGGCCGATGAACGTGTACCAGTTGCCGGCGCGGATCACGCGCACCGGGCCGCCGGTGACGTCGCGCATCATCGTTTCGAAGCGCGTGCGGAACCAGTCGCGGAACGTGGCGGCGGTGATCACCAGGTGACCGCCCGGCTTCAGCAGGCGCTGCGCCGATGCGAGGCTCTCGAGCGTGAACACGTAGTTGTCGAGCCGCACGCTGGAGAGGCCGAGCTGCGTGTGGCTGTCGAGCAGTCCGAACACGACGAGGTCGTAGGATGCGGCGGGCAGCTTGCGAAACGCGGCGCGCGCGTCGTCGATCACGACGCTCACGCGCGGATCGGAGTAGGGCCGCTCGGGATGCACGCGCCGTCCGACTTCGATGATCGCGGGGTCGATGTCGACTGCGTCCACGTGCGCGGCACCGGCGCGCAGCGCGGCCGCGACGTCGTTGCCGCTGCCGGAGCCGACGATCAGCACCCGCTGCGGAGGCCCGGCCAGCGCGGCGTACACCGCGTCGTAGTGCGGGAACGGGCTCGGCTCCCCGGGCGCGCGCGCTTCGGGCCGCAGATCCATCGCGACCTGATAGAAGACGTCGGAGATGAGGATCAAGAACGCCGAGCCGCCGGCGCGCGCGGGCTCCGCCGCGGGCAACTCCACCACGACCAGCTTCTGGTAGCGCGACCAGAGCGTGCCGCTGATGCCGAGCGCGGCCGACAGGGCGCACGCGGCGGCGAGGCCGAGCGCGAGCTTGCGCTGAGCGCCGTGCGTCGCGGCCCACGCGAGCGGCGCGAGCCCCGTCGCGAACCACACCCACGGCGGGGTCTCGAGCGTGCAGAGCGCCGCGAAAGCGAGCACGCCGAACAGGCTGCCGGCGAGATTGAGCGAATAGGCTGGGAGGCGCGGCACCGCTTCGAGCGAGGCACCCAACAGCTGACCGAGCAGCACGAACAGGCTGCCGACCGCGAGGAATGCCGCGACGCAGAAGGCGCCGACGTAGAGCTGGGCGGCGAACGCGTCGCGCGCGTTCACCTCGCGCACGACCGTGTCGCCGAGCAGGTGCTCGCTGCTGCCGAACGCGGCCCAGTTGCCGAGCAGCCCGTCGATCGCGCCGGCACCCGCGGCGAGGAAGAGCGCGAACGGCAGCAGCCACATCAGGAAGGAGAGCGCGTGCCGCGCGCGGCCCCCGGATAGATGACAGCCGACGCCGAGGCCGACGTAAGACGCGATCAGCGGCACGTTCTTGTAGAACGCGAAGATGCGCAGCTGCGCGTTGCAGTAGCGAATCAGCATCACCTCGATGAACAGCGCCGCGAAGCTGATCCAGAACAGCCGAGCGCGCGGGCTGCCGAGCGCGCTCGCCGCGTCGCCCGCGGTGAGCGCTCGGGCGAGCGGCGCAGAAGCCGCGAACGCGAGCGCCGCCGCGGCGAGCAGCGCGAAGCCCGCGGTCTGCATCGAGCGGACGCCCTCGGCCTCCCACACCGGCAGCTCGGCGTGGCTCGCGAGGCGACTCGCTGCAACGAGAAAGACGGAGCCGAGCGCGAGGCAGGCCGCGATCCAGCGAATCAGGCGAGGCTCCATCGCGTGCGGCACTCCAGCGCGTGTCCGCGGCGCGCGGGCCTGCGGAAGCTGCGGCTCGTTAGCGAATCGCCGCGCCGCGCGCGTCCGCTCACCGCTTAGGGAATGGGAGCGCCGCTGCATCGACGGGTGCAGTGCGTGGTTCGGTTGGCCCGCGGTTCGCCGCGGCGTAGCGTGACGCGATGCAAGGAAAGCTCGCGCGCGGCGCTTCGAGGCTCGGCCTTGCGGGCGCAATCGCAGCGGCGCTCGCTGCGCACGCGCAGGTGCCGCACCCGATCCCGCCTCCGGTTCGCGCTCTGCACGAGCGCGCCGGCGAGGCCGAGCTGATCGCGATCGGCCGGGTCGCGCGCATCGACGCCGGCCGCATCGAGTTCGAGCGCGAGTCGGCGCTGCGCGGCGAGCCGCCCGCGCGGTTCGAGGTGAAGCGCTCGCCGCTGCGCCCGCCGCGACTCGAAACCGGCGATCGCGCCCTGCTCTTCCTGCGCGGCGCCCGCCCTCCTTATGTGCTGGCCGGAGACCCGGGCGAAACCACACGCATCGAGCGTGAGGCCGACGCCCGTGCTCTCGCCGCGGAGCTGCCGCGGCTGCTCTCGGCCGGCCGCGAGCAGGACGAGCTTCGGAACGTCTACGAGGGCTGGGCGAAGGATGGCTCCCGGCTGCTGCGCGCGTTCGGGCATGCGGGACTGCTCGCGCTTCCGCCCGAACCGGCGGCGCGCGCAGAGCCGCCGCCGACCGGCTGAGGACGGACCCCCGTCTCCGTCGCGCCCGGGCCGGCAGCAGCCGCCGGCCCCAACGGCTCGGGACTGCACACGAAGATCCGAGGCGAGCGGCGACGAGGACTGCCCCCCGGGTCAGCCCGCGCCGCGGAACGCGAGCCTCCGGATCGTGACTTTGCGCGCGAACCGCTCGCGGACCCGACAGATCTCGCCGTTAGAATGCGTCCCCCGAAGCCACGGCACGGCACTCACCCCGGGCTTCGCGGAGACGAATCGCACCTTGGGCAGAAGATTCATCGTGTGCGACGGCGCCGCTCTCGCGCGCGAGTGGGCGCAGATCCTGCCGGGCAAGGACGAAGAGCTCACCTTCGTGCCGCGCGAGGAAGAGCTGCGCGCGCGGCCGCCGGGCTTCCGCTCGCTCGGGCATCCGTTCACACCCGAAGGCCTCGGGCGACTCGGGGCGAGCGAGGGCGACGAGTTCGCGGTAATCGCGGACGATCCGGTCTGGCTGCGGAACGCCGTCGCCGTGATCGGCACCGCGCTGCCGACGGTGCCGATCCTGGTGTGCTCAGACCACATCCAGTCCGACGAGCTACCGATGCACCTGTGCATCCGCCTGACGGGACTGCGCGAAGACATCCGCCACGACATCGACCGCGAGTTCGAGTCGCTCACGAACCTGCACCGCGTCGCGCAGATCCAGCGGCTGTTCCTGCAGCGCGAGAAGATCGCGATCTTGCTGCAGCCGGACCCGGATCCCGACGGCATCGCCTGCGGCTTCGCGCTGCGCGCCCTATTAGGGCGGAAATCACCGACCGCACCGCTCGTCTCGTTCGGCGAGGCGAAGCGGCCCGAGAACGTCGCGATGATCCAGGCGCTCGGGCTGGAGGTGCGCACGATCGACCTCGACCAGCTCGACGAGTTCGACGGCATCGCGCTGGTCGACGTGCAGCCGAACGTGTTCGGCGACCCGATTCCGGCGCGGCTGCAGAACGTCGACCTGGTGATCGATCACCACCCCGAGCGCGGCGGTTGGGACGCGGAGATCCGTGACATCCGCACGCACTACGGTGCGACATCCACGATCCTCACCGAATACCTCACCGCCGCGGGCCTCGAGATCCGCCCGCGCCTCGCGACGGGGCTGCTCTACGGCATCAAGAGCGACACCCAGTTGCTCGGCCGCGACACCGGCACCAACGACATCGACGCGTTCGCCGCGGTGCACGCGACGCACAGTCCCGCGTTGCTACGGCGCATCGAGCGCCCCGCGCTGCCGCTCGACGGCCTGCGCGCGCTCGGCCGGGCGCTCGCGAGCACGCGCGTCGAGGAAGGCATCCACCTGCTCGCGCTCGGGCGCGTGCGCGAGGACGTGATCCCGCAGGTCGCGGATCTCGGTCTGCAGGCCGAGGGTGCGGAGTGGTCGATCGCTGCGGGCATCGTGGGCAGCGATCTCGTGTTCTCGGTGCGCAACGTCGGCTACGTGCGCGCCGCCGGTGAAGTGGTGCGCGCGGTGGTCGAGGGGCTCGGGATCGGCGGCGGCCATCGCTCGATGGCGAAGGGCATCATCCCGGTAAAGGCGTTCCGGGCGAAGTACAAGAAGGCCGATGTCGACACGATCCGCCGCGCGCTGCTGGGAGCCTTCGTGCGCGCGATCCACGAGAGCTGACGCACGAGCGAGCGGAGGCGAACAGCGGTGGGCGACCCTAGCCGTGAGTGAGCGACGGGCGCCGCGGCCGCTGCTGACGCAAGCCGCGCTCGCCGCCGCGCTGCGCGAGCTGCCGGGCTGGGAGCTGCGCGACGGCAAGCTGCAGCGCGCGCTCGCCTTCGCCGATTTCGCCGAAGCGTTCGCGTTCATGACGCGCGTCGCGTTCGCCGCGGAGCGGCTCGATCACCACCCGGATTGGTCGAACGTGTGGAACCGCGTCGGGATCACGCTGTGGACGCACGACTCGGGGGGAATCACGCAGCGCGATCTCGAGCTCGCCCGCGCCATCGAGGCCGCCGCGGGGGCGGCCGCCGTGGGGACGTTCCGCAACTAAGTCAACGAACGCCTGAAATCCTGGGTTGCTTTGGTTTCGGAACGTCCCCGGCCGCAA
>DATBRS010000081.1:0-12379 GCA_036560185.1 Myxococcota bacterium | reverse complement strand
AGGCGCACCTCGAAGTGCGGGAGGTCCGGATGCAGGAACGGCGCGAGCCCGCCGCCGACGATCTCGAGGCCGTGGTTTCCGACGAGCACCGCGCCGGGCAGCGGCACGAACGTCTGCAGGTCCGAGAGCGCGCGCCCGCTCACGATCGCGATGTCCGTGTCCTTGCGCGCCGCGCACGCCGCGAGTGCAGAGACCGTCGAATCGCGCATGGACACCTGCGAGGGATGGCTCGCGATCTCGGCGAGCGTCCCGTCGAAGTCGAGGAAGAGCGCGATGCGCTGCCCCTCCGCCGCGCGACGCAGCCACGCCGCGAAATCTCGAGGCTCGTAGGGGCGGATGCCTGCGACGGGCGCGACCGCCCTCTCGAGGAACCGCGCCAGCCAGGCGTGTACGTCGTGGCGCCGCTCGCGCTGCTGCAGTGCGCGGATGCGCTCCGTCCGCTCCGCGGCGTCCATCTTCAGCGCCTCGTCGAGCGCGGCCACCACCGCATCCACGTTGTAGGGATTCACGTGGAGGGCTTCCTGCATGGACTCGGCGGCGCCCGCGAGAAGCGACAGGATCAATGCGCCCGGCTCGCGCGTCTGGCTCGCGACGTACTCCTTCGCGACGAGGTTCATCCCGTCCCGCAACGGCGTCACGAGCGCGACGTCCGCATCGCGATACAGGCCCGCGAGCTCCTCGGGCGGAATCGAGCGGCGCAGATAGCGGATCGGCGTCCAGCGACTGGTCGAAAAGCGCCCGTTCACGCGGCCGACCAACTCGTCCACTTGGCGCTTCAGCCGCTGGTACTCGGGCAGCTCGTCGCGCGAGGGCTCGGCGATCTGGAGCAACACGACGTGCTCGAGATGCTCCGGATGGAGCTCGAGCAGCCGCTCGAACGCGACGATCTTCTCCGGTATGCCCTTGGTGTAGTCGAGGCGGTCGACGCCCAGCACGATGCGCGGATCGACCGCCTCGCGGTCCGGTGCCCCTTCGGCCAGCTTCGCGAAGCGCGCGGTGTCGATGCCGAGCGGGAAGACGCCCACCGTCACGGTGCGCTCGCCGTGCTCGATCTTCCCGGCCTCGCGGTCCACGCGCGACCCCAGCAACCGCTCCGCGCAGTCCATGAAGTTCGCCGCGTAGTCCGCGCAGTGGAAGCCAACCAAGTCACAGGCCAGCAGGCCGCGCAACAGCTCGCGATCCCAGGGCAGGAGCCGGAACAGGTCGAAGTGCGGAAACGGGACGTGCAGGAAGAACGCGATGCGCGTCTCGGCGCGGGCGCGCCGGAGATGCGGCGCCACCCGCATCAGCTGGTAGTCGTGGATCCAGACGAGATCGGCGTCCTCGCTCGCGGCCGCGGCCGCGGCGAAGCGGCGATTCACGGTCTCGTAGGCGACCCAGTCCTCGTGGTCGAGCTCCATGCGCGTCGGGAACGAATGCAGCAGCGGCCACAGCGTGCCGTTGGCGAAGCCGAGATAGAAGCGGCGCACCTCGCGTGTGGAGAGCGCGACCGGCACGAGCTCGTAGCCCGCCTCGCGGCTGTACTCGTCGACCGCCGCGGAGTCGCGCAGCTTCCCCCCAGGCCAGCCGATCCAGCGTCCGCCGCGCGCGCGCAGCGCGGGGTCGAGCGCGGACACGAGACCCCCCGGCGCGCGCTCGAGGCGCGTGCGTCCGCGCTGCGACGTGCTGATGACGGGAAGCCGATTGCTCACCACCACCAACCGCCCGTGTGAGGCCCTGGCGGTCATCGACGCACCTTACCGAGCGAGACTCGATGCGCACCCCGCAATGTGGCTAGGTTCGCGTCGGTGATGACGCACACAGGCCTCGATCTCGCGCTGATCGGAAACTGCAGCTGGGCTGGGCTGGTCGACGGATTCGGCCGCCTGGTTTGGGCCTGTCTCCCGCGCTTCGACTCGGATCCCGTGTTCCCCGCGCTGCTGCGCGACGCACCGGGTCACGACGGCACGTTCAGCGTGGAGCTGTTAGGCGCGGTCGCGGCGGAGCAGCGCTACGACGGCCACACGCCAGTGCTCGTCACGACGCTCACGGACGCCGCGGGCAACGCGGTCGAGCTGCGCGACTTCGCGCCGCGCTTCACCAACCACGGCCGCACCTTTCGCCCGACGATGCTGATCCGGCGCGTGCGCCCGCTGCGCGGCGAGCCGCGCATCCGCGTCGTGGTGCGCCCGCGCTTCGGCTACGGCGCGCAGCCCGCGGAGGTCACGCGCGGCTCGAATCATCTTCGCTTCGTCACGCCGGAGCTCACGCTGCGCCTCACGACCGACGCGCCGGTCTCGTACGTCGCTAACGCCACGCCGTTCGTGCTCGAGCAGCCGATCGACCTCATTCTCGGCCCCGACGAGACACTCTCTGCCTCGATCAGCGCGACCTCGCGGGATTTCGACGAGCGCACCTGCGACCACTGGCGCGAGTGGGCGCGCACGCTGTCGATCCCCTTCGAATGGCAGGCGGCGGTAATCCGCTCCGCGATCGCGCTCAAGCTCTGCCACTTCGAGGAGACCGGCGCGATCGTCGCGGCGCTCACGACGTCGATCCCGGAGGCGCCGGGCACGACGCGCAACTGGGACTACCGCTACTGCTGGCTGCGCGATGCCTATTTCGTGATCCATGCGCTCAACCGGCTCGGCGCGACCAAGACGATGGAGGGCTTCCTCTCGTACCTCGAGAACCTCGCGACGCGGAGCCCCGGCGATCTCCAACCCGTCTACGGCATCGCGCTCGAGGACGCCCTCGTCGAGCGCATCGAGCCGGGGCTGCCAGGCTTCCGGGGCTTCGGCCCCGTGCGCGTCGGCAACGCGGCCTACCTCCAGCCGCAGCACGACGTCTACGGCAGCCTCGTGTTGGCGGCGACGCATTCGTTCTTCGACGAGCGCATCGCGCACCGTGGCGGCCGGCGCCTGTTCGAGCTGCTCGAGCGCTATGGCGAGCAATCGGTCGGGCGCTGGAACCAGCCCGACTCGGGCATTTGGGAGCTGCGCACGCGCTCCGACGTCCACACGTTCTCGAGCGCGATGTGTTGGGCTGCGTGCGATCGTCTCGCGCGCATCGCCCTGCGCCTCGGGCTGGGCGAGCGATCCGTGCATTGGCGCGGCCACGCGGAGCGCATCCGCAGCGAGCTGCTGGCGCGCGCGTGGTGCGAGAAGCGCAGCAGCTTCGCGGCGACGTTCGGCGGATCGGAAGTCGACGCGTCGCTACTGCTGTTCCCGGAGCTCGGGCTCGTCGCCGCCGACGATCCGCGTTTCCTGGGCACCGTCGCCGCAGTCGAGAAGGACCTGCGCCGCGGGGCCTACCTCTTGCGCTACGCGGTCCCGGACGACTACGGCGCCCCCACGACCTCGTTCAACGTCTGCACCTTCTGGTACATCAGCGCGCTCGCTGCGATCGGCCGGCGCGAGGAAGCACGCGAGCTGTTCGAGAACATGCTCGCGCGGCGCAACCGGGCCGGCTTGCTCTCCGAGGACGTGGATCCCGTGAGCGGCGAGCTCTGGGGCAACCTCCCGCAGACCTACTCGATGGTGGGACTCATCAACAGCGCGACGCGGCTCTCCAAGGGCTGGGAAGAGGCGTTCTGAGCCTCTCGCCTGGCCAGACGGGTACGGGCGAGCGCAGGCGAGCCACACCGCGCCGGTAGCGGCCCCTTGCGAGATTCGCGCTGCGACGGCGCATGCGGGGCGGTACTGTGCGACCCCCCAGGAGCGCAGCACTGGAAGCAGTCGCGGAGACGGCAGCGGGGCGAGTGCGCGGGCGCGAGGACGGAGACGTCCTCGCGTTCTACGGCGTGCCGTTCGCCGCGCCGCTCACGGGCGTCGCGCGCTTCCTGCCGCCCGAGCCGCCGGTCGCGTGGAGCGGCGTGCGCGACGCGACGCGCTTCGGCCCCGCGGCGCCGCAGATCTCCCTGCCGGTGTTCTCGTTCATCAACGCGGCCGGCCGTTCGGCCGGCGACGAGTGCCTGACGCTGAACGTGTGGACGCCCGCCTGCGACGGCGGCCGCCGGCCGGTGCTCGTCTGGATCCACGGCGGCGCGTTCTTGGTCGGCTCCGGTGCCACGCCGGTCTACAACGGCGCGCAGCTCGCGGCGCGCGGCGACGTGGTGGTCGTGACGCTCAACTATCGCCTCGGCGCGCTCGGCTTCGCGCAGCTCGGGCTCGCGCGCCGCGGCGCGCTGCGCGAGAGCACGAACCTCGGCCTGCGCGATCAGATCGCCGCGCTCGAATGGGTGCGCGACCACATCGCCCGCTTCGGCGGCGATCCCGGCTGCGTCACCGTGTTCGGCCAGTCCGCGGGCGGCATGAGCGTCGGCGCGCTGCTCGGCGCGCCGCGCGCGCGGGCGCTCTTCCGCCGCGCGATCTGCCAGAGCGGCGCGTGCGATCACGTGATCTCGCGCGAAGCCGGCAGCAGCCTGGGCGCGAGCTTCCTCGCCGCGCTCGGCGATCCGCCCCTCGAGGCGCTCGCACAGCTGCCGCTCGAAGCGGTGCTGCGCGCGCAGCGCGAGGTGATGGCGCAGCGCGCCTCCTTCCGCGACGTGATGACGTTCCTGCCCGCGGTGGACGGCGACCTGATCCCAGAGCAGCCGCTCGCCGCGCTGCGCCGCGGCGCTGCGCGCAAGCACGACCTGATGACCGGCGTCACCTCCGACGAGTGGAAGCTGTTCGGCGTCGCCGATCCGGGGCTCGGGCGCTTCGAGCAGGAGGATCTCGAGGCGCGGCTGCGCGAGGTGCTGCCCGATCTGTACAGCGAGGCGCCCGGACCGAAGCGTGCGGCGCGCGAGCTGCGCGACGCGCTCGCCGAGCGCGGCGGCGACACCGACGCGCGCGCGCTGTGGCAGGGCTTCCAGTCGGCGCGCACGTTCGTGCGGCCCGCGGCGCGCTTCGCCGAGGCGCAGCACGCCGCGGGCGGGCGCGTGCGCACCTACGTCGTCAACTGGCGCGCCGCCGCCGCGCCGCGCGCGCTCGGCGCCTGCCACGCGATCGAGCTGCCGTTCGTGTTCGGCACCGGCCGTCACCCGCTCGCGCGCGGCCTGACCGGCATCGGCTTCGCCGCGCCGCGGCTCACACGCCAGATCCAGAACGCGTGGATCCAGTTCGCGCGCACCGGCGACCCGAGTCATCAGGGGCTGCCGAGCTGGCCCGGCTACGAGCCGCGCCATCGCCCGACGATGGTGTTAGGGGCGCGCTGCGAGCTCGCCGAAGCGCCGCTCGATCCCGACCGCCAGCTGCTGGCGCGCTGGAGCGGCGAGGCGGTCTGAGCGCTGGCCGGTCTCCCCGCGCGCGCCGCTTAGCTCGCGCTCACCGCGACGCTCGCCTCCAGATGCCGCGGGCACACCAGCGAGTTGCTGATCAGGCAGATCTGCTCCGCGCGCTCGAGCAGCCGCTGGGCGCGCGCCGCATCGACGCCCGCCGGTACCGAGAGCACCGCGCGCACGTCGATCTGCGTGAAGCGCGTGGCCTTCTCCACCTTGTCGAGCGTGCCGGTCGCGCTCACGTCGAGCGACGTCCAGGCGAGCTTCGAGGCCGCTGCGACCGCGCGGAACGAGAGCGTGAAGCAATCGGCGACCGCGGCGACGAGCAGCGTCTCCGGCGACCAGCGATTGCCCGGGCCGCCGAACTCGACGGGCGCAGCCGACGCGAGCGAAGCGAGGCCCTGAGAAGCGAGCGTGATCTCGCCTTCGGGCGTCGACGCCGCGCTCGCGCTGTAGTGATGGGGAAGATCCTGCATCGCCTCTCCTCGCGCGCTCACGGGAGCGCGATCGCGGCCTCGTGCAGCGGCGCGAGTTCCTCGGGCCGCTGCGCCGTCATCTTCAAGTCGCGCAGCAGGCCGTCCTGGATGCCGTAGATCCAGCCGTGCAGCGTGACGGCCTGGCCGCGCTGCCAGGCGTCTCGCACGACGGTGGTCTGCGCGACGTTCACGACCTGCTCGATCACGTTCAGCTCACACACGCGCGCGAGCCGCTTCGCTTCGTCCGCGATGCCCGCGAGCCGGGCCTCGTGCTTCACGACGACGTCGTGTACGTGGCCGAGCCAGTTGTCGACGAGCCCGTGCCGCTCGCGGCGCAGCGCGGCGCCGACGCCGCCGCATCCATAGTGGCCGCAGACGATGATGTGCTTCACGTGCAGCACGTCGATCGCGAACTGCAGCACCGACAGGCAGTTCAGATCCGTGTGCACCACGACGTTCGCGACGTTGCGGTGCACGAACACGTCGCCGGGCAGCAGCCCGATGATCTGGTTCGCGGGCACGCGGCTGTCCGAGCAGCCGATCCACAGGTATTCGGGCGTCTGCTGCTGCGCGAGCTTCGCGAAGAACGCCGGGTCGCTGCGCCGCATGGACTCGGCCCACGCGCGATTGTTCTCGAACAGCTGAGCGAGCGAACGCACGAGAGCCTCCCGCGGAACGCCGGACCTTACCGCGAGCCCGCGTCCGCGACGCGGGCGCCCCCCGGCGAGGCGCGCACGATGAGCATCCAGCCGAGCGCGCCCGAGAGCAGCGAGCCGGCCAGGATGCCGAGCTTCGCGGCGTCGAGCTCCGGGCTCGCGGCGCCCGCCTCGCCATGGGCGCCGCCCCCGAAGGCGAGGCCCGCGATGAAGAGCGACATGGTGAAGCCGATGCCCGCAAGGCACGCGGCGCCCCGCAGCGCACGCCAGCCGACGCCCGCCGGCAGCGAGGCGACGCCGCTGCGCACCGCGAGCCACGCCGCGCCCGCCACGCCGAGCGGCTTGCCGACGACGAGACCGAGCGCGACGCCGAGCGCCACGGGCGTCGCGAACGCGTGGCCCCCGCCGCCGCCGAGCGCGACGCCGGCGTTCGCGAGCGCGAACACCGGCATCACCACGAACGCGGTGAGCGGCGCGAGCGCGTGCTCGAGCCGCGCGAGCGGCGCCGCCGCCGCCACGCAATCGCTCGCGAGCGCGTGCACGACCGCCCCGCGCTGCTCCGGCGCACTCTCGAGCCGCGCGAGCAGCGCGCGCAGGCGCGCGGCGAAGCCCTCGCTCGCGAGCTCCGCGCGCGCTGGGATCGTGAAGGCGAGCAGCACGCCCGCGACGGTCGCGTGCACGCCGGACTGCAGCGTCGCGAGCCAGAGCGCGGCGCCGACCAGCGCGTACGGGAGCGGCGCGCGCACGCCGAGCCGGTTCAGCGCGGTGCCCGCCGCGAGTGCAGCGCCGGCCGCGAGCAGCGCGTTCAGGTCGAGCGCGCTGGTGTAGAAGAGCGCGATCACGACCACGGCGCCGAGGTCGTCGGCGATCGCGAGCGCGGTGAGGAAGACGCGCAGGCCGGGCGCCGCGCGCGGCCCGAGCAGCGCCAGCACGCCGGCCGCGAAGGCGATGTCGGTGGCGGCGGGGATCGCCCAGCCGCGCAGCGTGTCGCCGCCGGCGTTGAAGGCGACGTACACCAGCGCCGGCACCGCCATGCCGCCGAGCGCGCCGAGCAGCGGCAGCGCCGCGCGGCGTGGCTCGCGCAGCTCGCCCGAGATCAGCTCGCGCTTGATCTCGAGCCCGACGACGAAGAAGAACAGCGCCATCAGCCCATCGTTGACCCAGAGCAGCAGCGGCTTCTCGAGCGCGAGCGCGCCGAGATGCACGCCGAGCGGCGTGCTCCAGATCGCGGCGTAGCTCGCACGCCAGGGCGAGTTCGCCCACGCGAACGCGAGCACCGCCGCTGCGAGCAGTAGCACGCCGCTCGCGGCCTCGAGCCGGAAGAAGCGCTGCAGCGGCGCGAGCAAGCGGTCGACCGGCGCCGCTTCGCGCGCGAGCGGCGCGCTCACTCAGCGCGCTCCCGCGAACGCCTCGCGCGCTCCTGCCGCTTGCGCGAGCTCGCGACCGAGCGCGCGCGCCGTATCGGCCTGGCGCGCATCCGTGAGCGCGCCGCTCGCGTCGAACGTTTTGTGCGCGGTCCCCACGGTCACCTGATTGGCGAGCACGGTGACGCCCAAGTTGTTGAGGAGCTCGCGCACCCAGCGCAGGCCGCGCATTCCGCCGAGCCCGCCCGGCGAGGCGGCGCACAGCGCCGCGAGCTTTCCGGGGAAGAGCGAGGGATCCGCCTTCGCGGCCGGCGCGCGCGTCATCCAGTCGATCGTGTTCTTGAGCAGCGGCGCGATTCCGCCGTTGTACTCCGGGCAGGCCAGCAGCAGCGCGTCGTGGGCGGGGAGCAGCTCGCGTAGCCTCGTGGCCGAGGCCGGGAACTCGCTCGCGGCCTCGAAGTCGCCGTCGTAGAGCGGCAGCGCGTAGTCGCGCAGATCGATCCGCGTGACGCTCGCCCCAGCCTCGCGCGCGCTCTGAACGACCAGTGTCAATAGCTTCGCGTTGAACGAGTCCTTTCGGGCGCTGCCTGAGAACGCGAGCACGCGAGCCATCGAGACCTCCGGAGAAGGACGCGCAGGCTACCCCAGCGCGACGCGGGTCACGCGCGCCGTCTCAGCCACGCCGCGATGCTCCAGCGCTCGCGACGCGCCGGCGCCACCTCGTGCGCGATCGTGTCGCTGCGCAGCGCGACGAGCGTGCCGCCCTCGGGCGCGAGCTCGAGCGCGGGGAGCGGCGCGTCCGCGCTCGCGAACAGCCGCAGCGCGCCGCCGTCGCCCGCGCGCCAGTCGTCGTTCAGGTAGAGCACCAGCGAGATCGCGCGCGCGTCGTCGTCGCGGAAGCGGTCCAGGTGCCGGCCATAGCCGAAGCCTGATCCATAACAAGCGTAGTGCGCCTCGAGCTCGGAGAGGCCGAGGAACAGCTCGCGGTTCAGCGCCTCGCGCAGCGCGCCGAGGCGCGCGAGCAGCGCGCGCTCGGGCGACGTCGCGCGCGCGGCGTCGAGCCAGCAGATCTCGTCGCCGCGCAGCGCGGGGTCGCGCAGCACCCGCGAGCCGCGCCCCACGCGCGCCGCGTGGAACTCGCCCGCGGCGCGGCGCCGCTCCCCTTCCGCGCGCAGCGCCGCGACCTCGCCGCGCGCGAGAATCGCGGGCACGCTCGCGAAGCCGCGCTCCGCGAGCCCGTCGCAGAGCGCCGCGTGCGTGCGCGCGAGCGCATCGGCTGCCACCGCAGAATCCACTCGCGTAGCATCGTCCGCTCCGCGAACTCGCAGCAAGGGGCGCCGCATGCTCGACGTCTTCGATCTCACCGGAAAAGTCGCGCTCGTCACCGGCTCGACGCGCGGCCTCGGCCGCGCAGCCGCGGAGGGCCTCGCGCACGCCGGCGCGAACGTCGCGGTGAATGGACGCAAGCCCGAGGCCTGCGAACGCGCCGCGCGAGAGATCACGGCGGCGACGGGGCGCGAGGCGTTCGCCGCGCCTGGCCACGTCGCGAGCTGGGACGAGCTGCCGGGCCTGGTCGAGCGCGCGGCCGCGCGCTTCGGGCGCATCGACGTGCTCGTCAACAACGCCGGCATCAACCCCGTGCCCACGCCGATCGCGCAGATGACGCAAGAGTACTGGGACAAGCTGCACGCCGTGAACGTGAAGGGCCCGCTGCGGCTCGCGCAGCTCGTCGCGCCGATCATGGCGAAGAACGGCGGCGGCTCGATCATCAACGTGATCACCGTCGGCGCCTTCATCTACAGCCCCGCGATGTCGGCCTACACCGCGGGCAAGGCCGCGCTCCACAACCTCACGCGCGTGATGGCGGCCGAGTGGGCCGCGCAGGGCATCCGCGTGAACGCGCTCGCGCCCGGCTCGTTCATGACGGACATGATGAAGGGCGCGCTCGAGATCCCCGGCTTCGCCGAGGGCAGCGCGAACCTGTCGTTGCAGAAGCGCATCGCCGCGCCGGAGGAGATCGCCGGCAGCGTCGTCTACCTCGCCAGCCGCGCGAGCTCGTTCGTGACGGGCACCGTGCTGATGGTGACGGGCGGGACGTAGGCGCGGAGCGCGGCGCGCTCACACTGGGATCTCGCCGGGCACGTTTGCCGCGCTGACGCGCGGCCGCGCGCTTCCGGGCTGCTTGAGCTCGATCAGGATCTCGCGGAAATGCGCGCTGCTGTTGTTGACGGCCGTCTCCGTCGCGCCAGGCGGTACGAAGAACACGCTGCCGGGCTGCACGGGGATCTCGACGTTGCCGCGGCCCTCGACCTCGGCGTCCACGCGCGCACCTTCGAGTACGCACAGCACGTAGGGGAGATCGTGGCGGTGGCGGTCGCTGCGCTCGCCGGGTGCGAGATTCATCTCCCACACGCGCACGAGCTCGTTCTCGAACAGCAGCCGGTTCGCGACGTCGCCGAGCGGGCGGGGATCTGCGGCCATGCGCGCCTCCGGTGGAAGCAAAGGGGTCTGACCCCTTTGCTTCCGCTTCCTTCAGGTGATCTGCAGCGCGGTGCGTACGAGCAGCGCGAGCAGGAAAAACGAGCCGAGCGCGAACACACTGAAGCGAATCGGGATGACGTTCGCGGTCGCCTGGATGAGCGAGTGCGCCACGCGCGACGCCACGTACGCCCACGCGAGGCCGATGCTGAGGCCGTCCGCGGCGCCGGCGAGCTGCGCCGCGAGCGCGAGCGCGTAGAAGATCGTCGGCTGCTCGTGCAGATGGTTGTAGTTGTCGGCGACGCGGGCGACCTGCGCCGGCAGCTCGAGCTTCTTGCCCGTGCGCGAGAGCTCGGCCATATCGACCTTGGCCTTCTGCATCGCCGGAATGCGCGTCGCGTACATCCAGAACCACATCACGAAGGTCCAGGCCACCAGCGCCAACACCGGCGCGATCATTCCGTGCTCGAACATGGATCCCCCTCGGCGCGTGCGCGCGAGCCTGCACTAGGCGCCACGCGCGGCGCAAATCAGAGCTCGTCGGGCGCCTCGCTCCAGGCGGGGTCGAGCTCTCCGTGCGGAACCGGCTGGAACGGCTGCTCGAGCTCCGACGTCTCGGCGGCGGGCGCCTCACCCTCCGCACTCCGCGCCGCCTCGCCGCCGCTCGCGGCGTAGTCCACGAAGATCGGGCTCGACCACGCGCGCTCTTCCACGTTCCCCAAGCGGTCGTCGTCCGGCCCGCTCGGCGCCGCGTCGATCGCGCTGCACGCGCCCTGCGCGTCGCGCTTGCAGCCGAGTCCCTTGCCGTTGACCGCGGGCGTCGGCTCCTCGATCGCGCGCACGTAGTAGAGCGCGTCGCGCGCGCGCACGCTGAACTCGTCGTCGCCGAACTCGACCGTGCAGCCCGCCTCGCTCGGCTCGCACGGGAACGTTCGCCAGGGATCCTCGATCAGCCCGTCGACCGGCTCGCCCGCGACTTGTTGGGGACGGATGCGCACGACCTCGATGCGCGCGATGCGGTGACGCGCGTCGCTTGGATGGAAGCACTCGCCGCGGCAGAGCTGCGCCACGCGCTCGGGCGCGAGGCCGCGCGTCGCGTAGTCGGGGCAGCCGGGCGTTTGCTTCGGCGAACCGATCGCGCGCACCCGGAAACGCGGCGCGAAGCGCAGCTGCACCTCGCTGCCCATCGGATGGATCGCGCCGTCGGTCGCGTTCACGAGGTCGAACCAGAGCAGCGTGCGCTGCCCGCTCGTGCCGTAGACCTCGCGGCGCTCGAGC
Source organism: Myxococcota bacterium (assembly GCA_036560185.1). Lineage (GTDB taxonomy): Bacteria > Myxococcota_A > UBA9160 > UBA9160 > UBA6930 > VGRF01. Next base: position 885 of record DATBRS010000081.1, on the reverse strand, counting down.
GCGTCCCAAATCGCTGCGCGGTCGCGCGAGGCCGCGTGCACCGCAGCGAGCCCGCCCGTGAAGAGGAAGGAGCCGATGCGATCGTCCGTCGGGCCGTCGTTCGCGCCGAGCAATCCGGCCGGCTCGACGCGGCTCGCTGGCGTCGCGCGCGCCGGCAGCTGGCTCGGCGGAGTCCAGGCTCGGCGCGCCACGCCATCGCGCTGGCCGTCCACCATCCAGCGCCGCGAGAAATCCTTGTAGCCGGTGCCGGGCCGCGCGCTGTGCACGTCGCTCGCGGCGATGAAGCCGAAGCGGTAGCGCCACGGACGCTGCGGATTCGCGAAGCTGGTGAGCGCGAGCGCGTACTGCACGCTGAGCAGCGGGCGTAGATAGAACGCGGGCAAGAAGCAGTCGCGACACTGGCCGGCGTCGCCCCAGTCATCACCCGACGCGAACGGCACGATGCGCTCCTCGGCGCGCGGCGGCGCGTTCGCCGCCTCGTGCCGCGCCTCCGCCGCGCGCTCCGCGCACTCCGCCGCATCCTCTCGTTGCGCAAGGCAGCGGCGCTCGATGATCTCGCCCGCACGCCAGCACTGCGGCGTGTAATCAGGGCGCGGCGCGGGGCACACGCTGGCGCCGTCTTCGCCGCGCGCGAGCGGCCGCCAGGCGCGGTACTCCTCCGAGTTCCCGTGGCCCGAGTAGACCTCGATCAGGCGCTGTAGCGCCGGATCGTCCGCATCCGCCCCGAGCTGCGTCTCCCAGCTCGCGAGCGCCGGCGCGCTGAAGCCCCAGGCCGTGCCGTGCGGGATCACCAGCGCCGCGCTGCCCCAGTCGCGCAGCTTCGCGAACAGCTCGCCGGGCGTTGCGGCGCTCTCCATGCAGTCGCGCGGCAGCTCGCGCGTAGGC
>DATBRS010000080.1:0-3035 GCA_036560185.1 Myxococcota bacterium | reverse complement strand
GTCCGCGCTCGCGGACGCGCTCGTGCGCGCCGGGGCCGCCCTGGCCGGCCCGCCCGCCGGCGACCCGGCCGGGGTGTCGCAGCACGCGCTCGCCGCCTGCGGAATGCGCTGGGACTCGCTCGCGCCGATGCCGGCGAAGCTGGCGAAGTCGCCCGGCCTCGACGCCGCCCGCGCCGCGATGGACGTTTTCATCGAGCGGCTGCCCGCGGACGTCCCGCTCCTGATCGCCGAGCCGCTCGCCACGCGCAGCGTCGCGCTGTGGCGCGAGCGCATCGAGGAGGCCGGCCGCCCGTTCGCGACCGTGCTTTGGCTCGCCCATCCCGGCCGCACGGCCGCCGCGCTCGCGCGCCGGCGCCAGTTCGCGCCCGAGAAGTCGCTCGCGCTATGGCTCACGCACCTCGTCGAGTTCGAGCACGCCACGCGCGGCACGGCGCGCACGATCGTCGCCGAGGACGTGTTCCTCGACGACCCGGCCACCGGCCTCAAGCGGATCGCGCAGGCCACGCGCTTCCCGCCGGCCACGCAGGCCGCCAAGGCGCCGACGATCGCGAAGCAGGCGTCGACCCCGCCGCCCGTGCTCGGGCTCGGCTCGGGCCTCGACAGCGCGCTCGAGCAGGGCTACCGCAAGCTCGCCTCGACCCAGTCGGGCGAATTGAAGCGCACCGTCGACGCGCTCGCTGCCGCCGCGCGCGCGGCCATGCAAAGCGCGATCCCGCCGTGGCTCGCGCAGGAGATCGAGGCCGACCGCACGCGCATGCAGACGCTGGTCGACATGGCCGCCGGCCATGCGGCCCGCGCCGACCGCACGCAGCGCGACCTCGCCGCCGCGCCTCGCGATGCCCGTGCGCTCGCCGCGCAGGTCGAGGCGATGCGCGACGAGCAAGGGCGCGAGCGCGAGACGCTGACCGCGCAGCTCGAGGCATTGCGCGCCGAGCAGGCGAGCGAGCGGGCGCGGCTGACCGACGAGCTCGTCTCGACGCGCGCCGAGCTCGCGCGCATCACCGCGGCGCTCGCCGAGGCTCCGAAGTCCGAGGCCGCGATGCGCAACGAGATCAACCAGACGCAGCGCGAGCTCAACGACGAGCGCGCGTCGATCGCGAAGCTCACCGATGCGCTCGAGACGGCGCGCCGCGAGGCCGACGGCCACCAGATCCGCTTCGACTCGGCGCGCCATCACCTCGAGCGCTTCGCCCTCGAGATCGAGGAGGCGCGCGCGGCGCTCTCGGCGCGCGAGGATCTCTGCGCGAAGCTCGCCAGCGAGGTCGACGGCCTCCGCGTGCGCGAGGCCGACCTCAAGCGCGAGCGCGACACGCTCCGCCACGAGCGCGACGACGCGGCCCGCGCGCTCGAGCGCGCGAAGCGCGAGCACGAGAAGCTGAGCGTCGAGCGCGAGTCGACGATGCACCGCGCGACCGCCGAGCTGCAGGCGGCGGTCGAGGAGCGCGACAAGCGCACGATCGCGCTGTCCGACGAAGCCGATCGCATGGCCGACGCGATCACGGAGGCCGCGGTGCGCTCGGCGGGCCTCGAGGAGCAGCTCGAGATGCGCACGGCCGAGCTCGCGGCGCTGCAGATCCGTTTCGAGGACGTCATCACGCGGCTGCGTGCGCTTGAGAGTCGCTCGCTCGTGCGCGCGGCCAAGTGGCTCGGCGGCGAGAAGGGCCCCGCGCGAGAGGGGTCGGCCAGCGACTGATTCGGGCTCGGCGCCTCGAGCGGTCGGTGGGCCTTGTATAGTGTTCGGGTCGCCGCCGGATCCGGGGAGAGTCCGATGAAGCGTATCCTTCATGCGGTCACCGCGGCCGCGCTGGCCGTCCTCGTGGCGCCCGTCGCGCTCGCCGCACCGAGCCACGCGGTGTTCGCGTTCTCGGGGATCGGCGGCGAGATCGCGCGCCTCGAGCTCACGACGGACACCGGCGTCCACAATCTGGACGCGACGACGCGCGGCTGGATCCAGCTGAACGGCACCTCGAACGGCGCCAGCCCCACCAACAACTACCTTGCCGGGCTGTGCGGCTCGAGCGACAGCTGCGGCGCCGGCGACACGACGCATCGCAACTGGTTCGTCTTCGATCTTGTGACGACCGCGTTCTCGAACATCCTGTCGGCGCGCCTGCTCTTGACCGTGCCGGATCCCGGCGGAGGCGACCAGGGCGTCTACGTCGCCGGCGGCGACCCGCTCTACACGCTCCGCCAGGTGACGACGCCGATCAGCGCCTTCACTTCGGACACGGCCGGTGCCGCAGGCTTCGTCGACCTGGGCGACGGCACGACGTTCGGCTCGCGCACGTACACGCTCGCCGACCAGGGCACGCTGCCGGCGATCACGCTGAACGCCTCGGCCGTCGCCTACCTCAACACGCGCATCGGCAGCGACGCGATCCTGGGCGGCCACGTGGACCAGGAGTTCGCGCCGGTGGCGCCCACGCTGCCGGTGCCGGCCTCGTCGCCCGCGGCGCTCGCGCTGCTCGCGCTGCTGCTCGCGGTGCTCGCGTTCGCGGTGACGCGTCGCCCGCGCGCCCGACGCGGCTAGCTCGTTCGTTCTCCGGGGACGCGCCGCGCGCGCGCCGTTTGCCCAGCCGCGGCCGCGGCTGGCATTATCGTGCGTTCGACTCCCCGACGGAGCCCGCCATGAACGCTCCCGACCGCCCCGCGACCAAGCCCGCGTTCAAGTGGGACGACCCGTTCCTGCTCGACGCGCAGCTCACCGACGACGAGCGCATGGTGCGCGACGCCGCGCACACGTATGCCCGGGAGAAGCTCGCACCGCGCATACGCGAGGCGTTCCGCCACGAGATCGTCGACCCGAGCGTGTTCCCGGAGATGGGCGCGCTCGGCCTGCTCGGCGCGACGATCCCCGAGACCTACGGCGGCGCCGGTCTCAACTACGTGTGCTACGGGCTCATCGCGCGCGAGGTCGAGCGCGTCGACTCGGGCTACCGCTCGATGATGAGCGTGCAGAGCTCGCTCGTGATGCACCCGATCCACGCCTACGGCACGGAGGAGCAGCGGCGCAAGTACCTGCCGAAGCTCGCCAC
>DATBRS010000079.1:0-22930 GCA_036560185.1 Myxococcota bacterium | reverse complement strand
TCAGCTGCGGATCGGCCACGGGTGTCCCTCATTTCTTCAGTTTCACCATGCGCCCCTGCAGGGCGACGTTGGCGACGATGTTGCCGGCGACGCAGCGGTACTGCGTGGCGCTCTCGAGGTCGTTGTGTTTCGTGATCGAGCGAATGTCGACGACGGCATCGGCGCCCAGTGCTTGGGCTCTCGACTGAAGCGAGATCAGCGCCGAGAGGAACGCGATCTGGCACGCTTCCTCGTCGGACTTGCCGGCGGCGTTGGTCCGCCGGTTCGACGTGAAGACGCCCAGGTCGCTCGCGATCGCGGCGTGCGGCGCGCCCGCCATGAAGAGCGGCACGGCGAGCAGGTTCTCGTGCCCGTGGCCTTCGGCTCTCGCCTTCGCTGCATCGAGATCGTGGAACGTGTCCCGCGCGAACGCGGCGGCCGAGCACGCGAGCACGAGCAGGACGACGAGCCAGTAGCGCGCGAGACGAAGCATCGGGCTCTCCTTCACGAATCGAAGCGCTTGAAGATCAGCGACGTGTTCACGCCGCCGAACGCGAAGTTGTTGCTCATCGCGAACTCGCAGGCGAGCGCGCGCGGCGTGCGCACGATGTAGTCGAGCTCGCCGCAGCGCGGGTCCACTTGATCGAGATTCAGCGTCGGCGCGAACCAGCCCTCGCGCTGCATCTCGACGGTGAGCCACGCCTCGATCGCGCCGCACGCGCCGAGCGTATGCCCGAGCGCGCCCTTCAGCGAGCTGATCGGCACGCGGGCGCTGAGCGCCGCGGCGGTGGCGCGGCTCTCGGCGATGTCGCCGGCCTCCGTCGCGGTCGCGTGCGCGTTCACGTAGCCGATCGCGCTCGCGGGCAGCTCCGCGTCGCGCAGCGCGAGCTCGATCACGCGCTGCATGCCCTCGGCGTCGGGGTTGGTGATGTGCTTGCCGTCGCAGTTGGTCGCGAAGCCCACGATCTCGGCGTGAATCGGCGCGCCCCGCGCACGCGCGCGCTCGAGGCTCTCGAGCACGAACGTCGCCGCGCCTTCGCCGACCACCAGGCCGTCGCGCTTCGTGTCGAACGGGCGCGGCGTGCGCGTAGGCTCGTCGTTGCGCGCGGACGTCGCGTACAGCACGTCGAACACCGCGGCGTCGATCGCGTGAAACTCCTCTGCGCCGCCGGCGATCATCACCTCCTGCATCCCGTAGCGGATGGCCTCGGCGCCGTAGCCGATGCCCTGGCTGCCGGAGGTGCAGGCCGTGCAGGTCGCCTGAATGCGGCCGCGCACGCCGAAGAACTGCGCGAGGTTGGCGGCGACGGTGTGGCTCATGTGCTGCACGTAGTCGTTCGGGCGGATGCCGGAGAGCGTGCGCTCGAGCATGAACCTGCGCGCCCACGATTCCATGCTGGGCGGGCTGCCCGAAGTCGAGCCGTAGGAGATGCCGACGCTGCCGTCGCCGAGCGCGGCGTCCCCTAACAGTCCGGCGTCGAGCAGCGCGAGCTCCGTGGCGCGCGCGGCGAGCAGCGCGACTCGTCCCATGCTGCGGGTGTGCTTGCGGTCGTAGTACGCCGGCGTCGCGAAGTCGCGCACGCGCGCCGCGAGCTGCGTGCGCATGCCGGTGATCTCCGCGAGCTCGGGCACGCGCTCGACACCGGAGCGGCCCTCGCGCAGCGCCGTGCTCACCGTCTTCCAGTCGCTGCCGAGCGGGCAGAGGCCCGCCATGCCAGTGACGACGACGCGCCTCGGCGCCGCGGAGCGCGTGCTCACGCGAGTCCGCCGTTCACCGAGATCGTCTGCCCGGTGATGTACGACGCCTCGTCCGAGAACAGGAACGCGACGAGCGCGGCCACTTCCGCCGGCGCGCCGACGCGCCGCATCGGGATCAGCCGCTCGATCTCCTCGCGCGGCGCGCCCGCGATCATCTCGGTCTCGATCAAGCCGGGCGCGACGCTGTTCACCGTGATCTCACGTTTCGCGAGCTCGAGCGCGAGCGAGCGCGCCGCGGCGGAGAGGCCCGCCTTCGACGCCGCGTAGTTCACTTGTCCGCGATTCCCGAGCACGCCCGACGCCGAGGACATCACCACGATGCGCCCGCCTCGGTGCGCGCGCACCATCGGCATCACCAGCGGCTGCACCACGTTGTAGAAGCCGTCGAGGTTGGTGCGCAGCACGCGATCCCACGCGTCCGGCTTCATCGCGGGGAACGGCGCGTCGGCGTTCACTCCGGCGTTGCTCACGATTCCGTAGTAGGGGCCGCGGGCGGCGAGGTCGCTCGCGAGCGCCGCGGCCGCCGCGGCGCGGTCCGCGACGTCGAACGGCAGCAGCGTCGCCTCGGCCCCGGCGGCCGCGATCTCCTTGCAGGCGGACTCCGCGTCTTCGCGCCGGCTGCGAAAGTTCAGCGTGACCGCTAAGCCGTCGCGCGCGTGGCGCAGCGCGACGGCACGGCCGATGCCGCGGCTTCCTCCGGTGACGAGCACGCGACGCACGCGAAAGTCGCTCCGTTCCCGCTGGCGAGTGTCCCTAACGAGTCGGATCCGGGTCCGAGCTCGGAGTGAAGCAGCTGATGCGACCCGCGGCCAGAACTTCCGCACTGGCGGCGTCTCGCAGCTCGGCGTCGAACGAGACCGGGCCCGTCTCCCCGCCCCAGACGCGCCGGACGCGCACGCGCAGCAGGCGGCCGGGCGCGAGCCGGGCCGCGCGCAGCTCGAAGCGCCGCGCGCCGAGCAAGAGGCCGATCCGAGGTGACCCGCCGCGCGCCGCGACCAGCCGCGCGTGCGCGGCGACGCACTGCGCGGCGAGCTCGAGCGCCGCGTAGCCGGGCGCGAAGCCGCGCGCGTCGCGCAGCAGCGCGAGGTCGTCGGTGCACGCCTCGCATTCGGTCGAATCGCCGTCGTGCGCGACCACGCGCCGCAGCCAGAGCATCGGCGGCGCGTGCGGCACGAGCTCGCGCAGTGCCGCGTGCTCAGCCATCGCGGCGCGCCTCGGCCCAATAGTCGAAGAAGTTGAACCATTGCAGCGGTGCGCGGCGGCACAGGCTCTCGAGCCAGTCCGCGTACTGCTGCGCGTAGCGCGCGAGCGCGCCCGCGCGATCCGAGCGCGGCAGCTCGATGCGCTCGGCGAACGGGCGCACCTCGACGCAATGCCGGCGCGGTCCCGCACGCAGCGCGCTCATCGTGACGACGGGGCAATGCAGCAGCGCGGCGAGCCGCAGCGGGCCCTCCGGGATGCGCGCCTCGCCGCCGAGGAAGCGCACCGGGACGCCGCCCGCGTGGGCGCCCGGCGGCAGCCGGTCCGCGAGCACGGCGACCACGCCGCCGGCTTCCACCTGGTTTCGCGCGGCAATTAGGTGGGAGAAGCTGCCCGGCCTTACTTGCGCGATTCGCACGCGCCCTGAGCGCGGACGCAGCCGCTCGAGCTGGTCGACCATGCCCGCGATGCGCGCCGCGTTCGCCTCGTGCATCAGTACGGTGACGCCCACCGGCGAGTAGCCCGCGAGCAGGCGCATCGCCTCGAAGCTGCCGACGTGCGCGCCGAGCAAGACGATGCCCTGGCCGTGGTTCGTGAAGCGCCGCATGTGCTCGATGCCGTCGACCTCGAGCGCGAAGTCGGTCTCGCGGCCGAGGAAGAAGCCGAGCCGGTCGAGGGTCGCGCGGCCGAACTCGAGGAAGTGGCGGTAGACGTCGCGCGTGCGCGGCGGCGTGCCGTGGACGCGCGCGAGGTAGGCCCGCGAGCTGGCGCGCGCCGCCGCATCGGTCAGGAAGAAGTACGCGACGATCGGGTGCACGAGCGCGCGCGCGAGCCAGCGCCCGGCGAGCCGGTACGCGAACACGATGAAGCGCAGGCCGATCAGAGCGCCGCGCTCGGGCGTACTCCACCACGGTGCGGGCGCGCGGGCGGGGTCGCGCCTCCATAACAATCGCGGCGCCCGGATCAGCATGCCCGCGATCAGCCGCGTGTGCATCCACGAGATGCGCGCGTTGTCGCGCAGCATTCGGAAGTGGGAGACGCCACCGCTCGGGTAGTGAATGCGCGCGGGCACGCTCACGATCGGCACACCGGCCCAGGCCATGCGCACGGCGAGCTCGGGATCGAACTCCATGCGATCGCCGCAGGAGTTGCGCGCGAGCAGCGCGGTCGCGGAGGCGACCGGCACGCAGCGCAGGCCGCAGAGCGGATCGGGGATCTCGCGCGAGAGCGTCTCGAGTCGCGCGCACCACACCGAGAGCTTGCGCCCGCGCCGCCGGCTCGCCGGCGCGTCGGTGCCGAAGATCGGTGCCGCGAGCACGAGCGCCTCCGGTCGCGCGCGCGCCGCCGCGAGCAGCTCCGGCCACGCGCCGGGATCGTGCTGGCCGTCGGCGTCGACGAGCAGCGCGTGGGAGAAACCGGCGTCGCGCGCGGCGAACAGACCGCTGCGCAGCGCCGCGCCCTTGCCGCGATTGCGCGCGTGGCGCAGCACCGTCACGAGTGCGTGCTCCGCGCGCGCCGCAGCGAGCGCGGCGCGCGTCTCCGCGCCGCTGCCGTCGTCCACCACGAGACACGGCAGCGCCAGCTCGGCGATCGCGGCGAAGAGCGCGGCGAGCGCCTGCGGCTGGTCGTAGAGCGGCACGATCACGCATGCCTTCACGGCAGCACCCGCACGCGGCCCGACGCGATCGGGCCGTTCGCATCGCGCATCTCGAAGGCGAAGCACAGCGCGTCGCTCGCTGGAGCGAGGCGCAGCGAGAAGGTCTCGCCGGGGAGCAAGGGGCGGCGGAACTTCAGCGCCTCCAGCGCGCAGACGTCGAGCTCTCGCTGCTGCCAATCCGCGAGCGCGCAGACCGCCCAGTGCAGCAGCTCGACGCCGGGAACGATCGGCCGCCCCGGGAAGTGGCCCTCGAAGCAGGCGTGCTGCTCCGGCACGCGCAGCGTCAGCTCGCGCGCGCCGCCGTCGTCGCACAGCGCGAGGCGCTGCGGCGCCGAGTCGCTCATCCGCTCGCTCGCGCGCCGAGCAGGTGAGCGAGCGCGCGATCGAGCGCGTGCGCCTCGAAGCGGCCGAAGCGCGCCCGCCGCACGACGTACTCGGTCGCGAGCAACGAGCCGATCGCGAGGTAGGAGCCGAAGCCGGTCCAGGCGAGCCACCAGGCGTACGGCGCGAGCCGTGCGAGCGCGAGAATCGCAGCGGCGTTGGCGGCGAAGAATCCGCACCAGACGAGCGTGACGCTCCGGCAGTACGCGATCTCGGCGGGCGTGAGATCGGGATTCGTCGCGCGCGCGAGCCGCTCGACGAGCGGCGGGCCGTGGCGCAGCGAGCGCGCGAACGCGAGCAAGAGCGCGACGCTCGCGAGCGCTGGCACCGCGAGCAGCAGCAGCGGCGCGTTCGTGAGCGCCGCCGCCAGCGCGATCGCGCCGAGTGCGAGCGCGGGCCCCGACAGCGCTCGTCCCCACGTGCGCGCGCGCTCGGGCGAGAGCAGCAGCATGCGCAGCGCGAGCAGCGCGAGCATGCCGAGGCCGACCGTGCGCGCGTCGAAGCGCCCGAGCGCGAACCAAACGCCGAACGGGTAGGCGAGAGCGGCGCTCGCGCTGGCGCCCGCGGCGAGGCGGCGCACGGCGCTCACGCGCGGGCCGCGGCGCTCGCGAGCTTTGCGTGGACGAGCTCCACCACGTCGTCCACGCGCCGCACGCTGCGCAGCTCCTCGTCGGCGAGCTTCAGCCCCGTCTCCTCTTCGAGCCGCACGGCGAGCTCGATCGCGTCGATGCTGTCGAGGTCGAGGTCGCCCTGCAGATGCGCATCGCGCGTCACGCGCGCCACGTCGAGCGCGAACGATTCCACCAACAGGTCGCGCAGGCGCGCGAAGATCTCGTCGCGCGACATTCCATTCAGCTCGCGACCCGCCGGCGTCATCGCGCGCGCGCCTCGCTCACGAACTCCGCGAGGCTCGCGATCGTCGCGAAGCGCCGCTTGGTCGCCTCGTCGTCCTCGTCCACCGTGATGCCGTACGTCTCTTCGAGCGCGAGCGCGATCTCGAGGGCATCGAGCGAATCGAGCCCGACGCCGTCGCCGAACAGCGGCTCCTCGCGCGGCAGGTCCGCAGGCGTCATGTCTTCGAGCACGAGCGCGTCGATGATCAGCGCTCTCAGCTCGTTCTCCAGCGCATCACGCGACATCCGCACGCACCTCGCTCTCGAAGTGGCGCTGCAGCGCCTCGGTCACGCGCCGCGCCGCGAGCGAGTCGCTCGGCTCCGCGGCGAGCGCGCGGGCCGCGAGGTCCGCGCCGACGCGCAGGGTGTAGTGCACGCGCTCACCGGGAATCGCCCACCACGCCTGGTGTTTGCCGAGAATGCGCGGGCGGCAATCGATCGAGACGGGGCGCAGCGGCGCGCCGCTCGCGAGCGCGATGTGCGCCGCGCCGCGCTTGAACGGCCGCAGCCCGCCCGCGCTCGAGCGCGAGCCTTCCGGGAAGAGCACGAGCGTCCGGCCGGCGCGCAGCCGGCGCGCGCATTCCTCGACCAGCTCTGGGCCGCCGTGATTGGGCACGTAGCCGGCGAGGCGCACGACTCCGCGCAGGAACGGATTGCGCCAAGCGGCGCTCTTCACCACGCAGTCGGCCTGCGGGAGCTGGGCGATCAGCAGCACGACGTCGATCAGCGTGGGGTGATTCGCGACCACGATCGCCGGCCCGTTCGCCAGCCGCTCCGCGCGCTGCGTCGCCACCGCCCAGAGCCCTAATGCCTCGCCCAGCTCGGCGAAGGCGCGAAACCCGCGCTGGATGAAGCGCTGGGCGACGAGGTCCCGCGGCGTGCCGGGCTCGAGCGCGCGCGCGAATGGAATCACGAGGCCGACGAGCGCCAGCGCGCCGACGCCGAAGATCGCGAACATGGCCGCCGCCAGCGCGCGGTGCAGCGCCAGCGCGCTCGCGCTCAGCGCCGCCGCTCGAGTTTCCGCCGCGCTGTCGGCTGTTACACGCATGAGCCAGAGTAAGCTGGCACGCGGCATGTGCGCGGGCAATCGTAATTCCGAGACGCCGGAGGGCGGTTCGCGGCGAGCGCGTCGCTGGGCTCGCCTGCTCTGCGGCCTCGCTGCGCTGACCGCTGCGGCCGGGCGAGCGGACGACGCGGGAGACGCGCAGCTCGCCGCGCGCATTGCGCGTCTGCGCGCGCCGGGCGAGGTCGAGCGCGAGTTCGTGGAGACCAAGCGCCTCGCGCTCCTCCGCGAACCCGTCGAGAGCCGCGGCGTGATGGCTTTCGCGCCGCCGGATCGGCTGCGCTGGGAGATCCTCGCGCCCGAGCCCTCGCGGCTGCGCGTGGAGGGCGCGCGCGTCTCGTTCGAGCGGGCCGGGGCGAGGGCGCGCCAGCTCGATCTCACGCTCGAGCCGGGAGCGCGTGGCCTCGTCGATGCGGTGCGCTTCCTGCTCGCCGGCGATCTCGCCGCCTTGCGCCGCAGCTACGAGGTCACGCTCGCGGAGGACGGCGATGCGTGGCGCCTCGCGCTCGCGCCGCGTGACGAGGCGGAACGCCGCGTGGTCTCCCGCATCGAGCTCGCGGGCGCGGGCGACGCGGCGCGCGAGCTGTGGCTGCACTTCGCGAATGGCGATCTCTCGTACGTCGCGTTCGCGGAGCCGCGTTGAGCGCCAGTGCGCGCCTCGGGCTCGCCGCGCTCTGGCTCGCGCTCGCGCTCGGCGTCGTCGCGCTGCGCTGGGAAGTGGCGAACGAGTTGCCGTCCCTGGTCGAGAGCCGCGAGCACGCGCAGCTCGCGGAGCTCTCTCGCCGCATGACGGACGGCGCGGCGGCGCGCACGCTCACGCTCGTGTTGACGGCGGATTCGGAGCGCGCAGCCCTCGCCGCCGCGCGCGAGCTCGCCGGGGAGCTGCGCGCGCGATCCGATCTGGAGCGCGTGTCCGCGGGTCCGCCCGCGGGCACCCTCGCAGCGCTCGAAGCCCTCTACTTCCCGCGCCGCTTCGCCTTCGCGGACGCGGCCGGCGAGCGGCTCGCGCGCGCCGATGAGCCCGCGCTGCGCGCGCGAGCCCGCGCACTGCGCGGCGCGCTCGCCGGACCCGAAGCCGGCTGGCTCGCGCAGCACGCCGCGCGCGATCCGCTGCTCTTGTTTCGCACCCAGCTCGCGAAGCTCGAGGCGGCGCAGCGCGGCGCACTCGAGACGCGCGACGGGCAGTGGGCGACCGCCGACGGCGCAGCGGTGTTGTTCGCGCGCACGCGCGCGACGCCGTTCGACGCGGACGCCCAGGCGCCACTGCTCGCGGCGCTGGACGCTGCGGGCGCTCGCTTCGCAGAGCGCGGCGTGCGGGTCGAGACGAGCGGGCTGCACCGCTTCGCGCTGAACGCACAGCTCGCCGCGCAGCGCGACGCGCAGCGCATCTCGCTGATCTCGTTCGCGCTGATCGCCGCGCTGTTCGTGCTGCTGTTCGGCTCGCTGCGGGCGCTCGCAGCCGGCGCGCTCCAGCTCGCGCTCGCGCTCGCGAGCGCGACGGCTGCCTGTCTGCTCGCGTTCGGGAGCCTGCACGTTCTCACGCTCGCGTTCGGCGCCACGCTGATCGGCGCCTGCATCGACTACCCGATTCACCTCGCGCACCACCACTCGCTCGCGGGCGATGCGCGCGGTCCCCTCGGCAGCCTGCGTGCGATCGCGCCTGCGCTGGTCGTCGGAGCCGCCACCTCGATCGCCGGCTTCGCGGGCCTCGGCCTCTCCGACTTCCCCGGTCTGCACGAGCTCGGCCTGTTCGGCAGCGTGGGCCTCATCGCCGGCCTCGCGGCGCTGTGGGTCGTCGCGCCGATCTTCCCGCGCACGCTCCCCCCGACGCGCGCGCAGGCGAGGCTCGCCGAGGCGCTCGCGCGCGGATATGCGCGGATGCGAGCGCGGCCGCGCGCCTGCCGGGCCGCGCTCGCGCTGTGCGCGGCAGGCATCGCGCTCGCCGCCGCGCGCACCACGTTCTCCGACGACGTGTTCGCGCTGAGCCTCCCGCCGAGCGCAGAGCTCGTCGCGGAAGAGGCGCGCGTCCAGGCGCGGCTCGGCGCGAGCGAGCGCGCGCGCTTCGCCGCGGTGTTCGGCACGGACGACGCGGAGGCCCTCGCGCGGCTCGAGGCACTGACGCCGCGGCTCGAACGCGCCGCCGCGCAGGGCGCGCTCGCGAGCTTCGATTCGCTCGCGCCGCTGCTTCGTTCAGCGGCTGCCCAGGCCGCGAGCGAGCGCGCGTTTCGCACGGCTCCGGCGCTCGCCGAGCGCATCGAGCGTGCGTTCGCGGCGGAAGGTTTCGCGCCCGGGGCGTTCGCGCCGTTCGCCGCGGACCTCGCCGCGGCGGCGCCGCCGCCGCTCGCGGCGAGCGATCTTGCGGGCACGCCGCTCGCGGATGCCGTCGCTGCGCTGCGCGTCCCGCTCGCGAGCGGCGTCGCCTATGTCGTCACGTTGCGCGGCATCGAGGATTTCGCCGCGGTGGGGCGCGCGGTCTCCGGCGTTTCGGGCGCGGCGCTGATGGACCAGCGCCGCTTCGCCGCCGAGCTGTACGCGCACTACCGCGCCGAGGTCGCGCCTCTGCTCGCGGCCGGCATCGGGCTGGTCGCGCTCGTGCTCGGCGCGCGCTTTCGCTCGCTCCGCCTCGTCGCGGCCGCGGGCTTGCCCGCGCTGCTCGCCGCGGGCGCCGTGCTCGCGACGCTCGCGTTGCGCGGCGAGCCCGTCACGCTGCTGCACCTCTTCGGCCTCGTGCTGGTCCTGTGCTTCGCAGAGGACTACGGCGTGTTCCTCGTCGAGGCCCGCGCCGACGCTGCGCTCGCGGCGGCGCTCACCAGCATCGTGGCCGCCGCGCTCACGACCGCGCTCTCGTTCGGGCTGCTCGCGTTCTCCGCGTTCCCCGCGCTCGCGGCCCTCGGCTTCACCGCCGGTCTCGGCTCGCTCGCCGCGCTGATCGCCTCGCCGCTCGCGGCCGCCGCGCTGCTTCCGCAGGCGCGCTCTACGCCGGATTGAACCTCGCTCTCATGCCGAAGCGCCGCGCAGGTGCTGCCACAACGGGCCGTGCAGACCAGCGCGGCGGGTCTTGCGAAACAGGTTCGCGTCGAAATTCGCGCCGAGCGGCGGCGAGATCCAGTGCGGATGATCGCGGCAGCGCTCCCGCAACAACTCCTCGATGTGCGCTCGCAGCTCGTCGCGCGCCTTGCGCAGCGCGGGATCGAGCGCCTCGGCGTCGTCGATCCAGATCATCAGGATCGCGCTGAACGGATCGAGCTCGGCCACGAAGTCGAGGGTGCGCTGGACGTCGTCGAGGGATTCGCCGGGCGTGCCCAGGATGAAAGTGTGGCAATCGCGGATGCCCGCGTCGCGCGCGATCGCGTGGATGCGCTGGATGTCGGTGGTGGCGAAGCCCTTGCGCAGGCGCGTCAGCACGTCATCGCGCCCCGAATCGGAGCCGATCTCCATCCCGGCGCAGCCCGCCGCTCTCGCCAGCTTCGCGAACTCGACGTCGAAGCCGAGCGGGTTGGCGTAACAAGTCCAGGGCGTCTTCCAGTCGCGCGCGGCCAGCTCGCGGCAGACGTCCTTGGCGTGGCGACGCGGCAGGTTGAAGACCGAGTCGACGATGAAGAAGTGCCGGATCCGCGGCTGCTGGACGAGCGCGTGCTCCATCTCGTCAGCCACCGCACCGGCCGAGCGCGTGCGGCCCACGCGGCCCTCGATCGTCGGGTAGGTGCAGTAGTCGCAATGCAGCGAGCAGCCGCGCTTGGTCTGCACCGAGTCGATCGCGTAGCGCTCGTAGTAGCGCGCATCGACGAGCGAGCGGTCGGGGCGTGGCAGCGAGCGCATGTCGAGGAAGCCCGGGGGCGCGGGATTCGAGGCGACGCCGTCGCGGGTGGCGCGATGCAGGCTCGGCACGCGCTCGACGCCCGCGCCGCCGGCTTCGAGCGCGGCGAGCAGCGCCGGGAATGCGCTCTCGCCTTCGCCCGCGACGCCGAAGTCGGCGCCGAGCTTCGCCAGCAGGCGCGCAGGCATCACGCTGAAGCCCGAGCCCCCGAGCACGATCGGCGCGCTAGTCACCTCGCGTGCGGCGCGCACGATGCCCGCGTAGTACGCGACGTTGTCGCGAATCCCCGAGTAGTCGTTGTTCTGGATGTTGCGCATGCCGAGCGCGACGACGTCGGGCCGGTAGGCGCCGAGAGCGCGCTTCAGCGCGGCCTCCGGATCGGGCTCGAAGCACAGATCGATCAGCGCCCGCTCGTGGCGTTCGGGCGTCGCGCCCATCACGTAGAGCAGGCCGAGCGGGATCACCGCGTCGGGCAGCTTCTCGCGATTTCCGGAGACGAATGCGACGCGCACGGATTCCTCGCCGCCTATAATTGCCCGCTCTCCGAACGGAGTCACCCGCGCGCATGCCGAAGTTCGCTGCGCCCCCGCTCGCTCGGCAGGAGGCCACGGCTCCGGCAGGCCTCGAGCGCGCGTGTCCGAGCTGAGCGCCGCGCTCGAGCGCCACGCGCGCGAACGCGGCGGCGTGCCGGCTCTGCGTGACGCCGAGCGCACGGTCACGTGGCGAGAGCTGCGGACCGCGGTGAGCGCGCTCGCGGCGCGCTTCGGCGCGCTCGCCCCCGGCGCGCGCGTGCTGGCGGTGCTGCCGAACGGCGCGCTGCTGGCGAGCGCGCTGCTCGCCGCGCTCGAAGCCGAGGTCGAGCTGCTCGGGATCGCCCCGCGCACACCCCGCGCCGCGCTGGCGGAGCTCGCGGCGAGGCTCGACGCGGAGCGTGTGCTCGCGGCGCCCGGCGCCGGCATCGAGGCCGAGGCGCTCGATTTCGCCGCGCTGCTCGCGGTGCCGGCGAGGCGGCCGGCGCCCGCGCGCGGCGGCGCGATCTTGCTCACGACCTCGGGCACGACGGGCGCCCCGCGCATCGTGCGCCGCAGCGCGCGCGCGGTGGACGCGATCGCGGCGAGCACCGCGCGCGCGCTCGCGCTCACGCCGGACGACTGCTCGCTGCTCGCGATCCCGCTCTTCCACTCGTATGGCCTCGACCAGCTGACCGCCGCCGTGCTGGCCGGCGCTCGACTGGAGCTGCACGCGAGCTTCAACCCGGCGCAGGTGCGGCGCGCGCTGCGCCAGGACGGCGTCAGCCACCTGCCCGCGGTGCCGACGATGCTCGACGCGCTCGCGCGCGGATCCGCTGCGGGGGGGCGCGCGCCGCGGCTGCGCCGCGTCGTCTCCGCGGGCAGCGCGCTGCCGGAGCGCGTGGCCCGCGCGTTCACGCACAGCTTCGGCGTCGAGGTCGGCCAGGTCTACGGGTCGAGCGAGCTCGGCACGGTCAGCGCGACCCAGCCTGGCGACCCGCTCGGCTGCGTCGGCCGCGCGCTCCCGGGCGTGGAGCTGCGCGTGCTCGCGCGCGAGTCGGCGAATCCGAACGAGCCGCTCGCGCGGGGCGAGGAGGGCGTCGTCGCGATCGCATCGCCCGGGCGCTTCGATCGCTACTTGGACAGCGACGAAGCGCCGGGCGAGCTCGTGATCAGCGGCGATCTCGGCAGGCTCGATGCCGAAGGCCGCCTGTGGCTCTGCGGACGCACGGGTCTGCTGATCGACGTCGGCGCGGTCAAGGTGAATCCGCTCGAGATCGAGGCCGTGTTGATGCGACACGCGAGCGTGCGCGAGGCCGTCGTGCTGCCGCTCGCATTCTCGGACACGGGCTCGCGTCTGCGCGCGCTGATCGTGCCCGAACCGGGCCACGCGCCGACCCGCGACGCGCTGCGCCGCTACGCCCGCGAGCACCTGATCGACTACAAGGTCCCGCGCGTCTTCGAGATCCGCGCCGACGTCCCGCGCTCTCCGACGGGCAAGATCCTGCGCGGCGAGTTGTTACGGAGCGAACGGTGAGCGGCGCTGCCGGCCTGCCCGCGATGGGCCTCGTGTGCGCGCTGGGCGAGGGACACGACGGCGTGTGGCGGCGCCTCGTCGCCGGCGACGACGCGGGCTTGTCGCCGCGCGCGGACCTCGTGCCGGGCGCGACGCTGCGCTTCGGCAGCGTCGCGAGCGCGCTGCCTGCGGTTCCGCGCGCGCTCGCGCAGCACGACACCCGCACCGCGCGGCTCGCGCTCGCGGCGTTCGCACAGATCGAGGCCGCTGCGACGGACGCCGTCGCGCGCTACGGCGCGCTGCGCGTCGGCGTGGTGGTCGGCACCAGCACGGGGGGCATCGGCGAAGTCGAGGCGGCGTTTCGCGCGCGCGCAGCGGACGGCGCGCTGCCGCCCGGCCCGCACCTCGAGCGCGTCGAGTTCGGCGGCGTCGCCGAGGTGGTCGCGCGCGCGGCGGGCGCGGCAGGCCCGCGCTTCGCGATGTCGACGGCGTGCTCGTCCGGCGCGAAGGCGCTCGCGAGCGCTCGGCAGCTGATCGCCGCCGGCTTCTGCGACGCGGTGATCGCGGGCGGCGCAGACGCGCTGTGCGGCATGACCGCGAACGGCTTCCGCGCGCTGCAGGCGCTCGCCGCCGAGCGCACGAACCCGATGAGCGCGCATCGCGACGGGCTCACGCTCGGCGAAGGGGCCGCGCTGTTCCTGGTGACGCGGGCGCCCGCGGCGCTCGAGCTGCTCGGCGCTGGCGAAGCGATGGACGCGCATCACATCTCCGCGCCGCATCCCGAGGGCGCCGGCGCCGAGGCGGCGATGCGCGCCGCGCTCGCCGACGCGCGCCTCGCGCCCGAGGCGATCGCGTACGCGAACCTGCACGGCACCGGCACGCCGCACAACGACGCGATGGAGAGCCGCGCCATGGCGCGCGTCTTCGCGCCCCCGCCGCCCTGCAGCTCCACCAAGCCGCTCACCGGCCACACGCTCGCTGCCGCCGGCGCGCTCGAGGCCGCGTTCTGCTGGCTCGTACTCGCCCGGCGCGACGGCGCGCGGCTGCTGCTGCCGCCCCACCTATGGGACGGCGCGCGCGACCCCGCGCTGCCCGCGCTGGCACTCGTCACGCGCGGTGAGACGCGCGCAGCGCCACAGCCCGCGGCGCTGATGTCCAGCTCGTTCGGCTTCGGCGGCAGCAACTGCGCGCTGATCCTGGGAGAGCGGCGGTGAGGCGCGCGTGGCTGCGCAATCTCGCCGTGTGGACGCCGCCCGATGGCGCGCTCGCCGGCGCGCCGGAAGCGCGCTTTCTGCCCCCGCTCGTGCGCCGGCGCTGCGACGACCTCACGCGCGCGCTGCTGCACGTCGCGCGGGAGTGCGCCTCGCCCGAGCAGTTGGCGGCGTGTGCGTGCGTCTTCGCGAGCCGGCACGCCTCGCTGAGTGCTCTGGTCGAGCTGCTCGAAGCGCTCGCCGCCGGCAAGCCGCTGTCGCCCAACACCTTCAGTCACTCGGTGCACAACGCGCCCGCCGGAGTCTTCTCGGTGTGGGCGCAGAACCGGCACGCCTGCAGCTCGCTCGCCGCGGGCCGCGAGAGCTTCGCGTGCGGCTGGCTCGAGGCGTTGGGCCTGCTCGCGCGCGATCCCACCCGCGACGTCTTGCTGGTGTGCGGCGACGAGTTCCCGCTCGCGCCGCTGACGCCTCACGCCGCCGCGCCCGCGCCGACGCACGCGCTGGCGGTGCTGCTCGGATCGAGCGGCGCGGGCGCGCCGATCGAGCTGGCACTCGAGGCGGCGCCCGAGAACGCCGAGGCGCGCGCCGAGCCCGACGAGCTAGCGTTCGCGCGCTGGTGGGCGGGCGACGCGGCCGTGCTCGCGCTCGCCCACTCCGGCCGGCGCTGGCTGCTGCGCCGCTAGCGCTCAGCCCGGCTTGCCCTGCGCCTTCATCGCGAGCTTCGTCGCGAGCGCCTTCTCGTCCTCGGCGCGCTGGATCCAGCCCTTGCGCTGGTAGAAGCGCGACAAGCTCGTGTGCGCGAGCGCATCGTCGGGCTCGAGCTCCGCGAGCCGCTCGGCAGCGAGGATCGCGCCGTCGAGATCCTCCCGGCGCTCGAGCACCATCGCGAGCCCGTTCCATGCGATCGCGAGCTGCGGATCGAGCTCGAGCGCCCGGCGATAGCCAGCGACGGCCTCGTCGAGCCGTCCCGCCACGAAATGCTGGAAAGCCTCTCGCTGTAGCGCGCGCGCGTCGGACATCGCCGCAGAGTACGGGTCAGCGCGGCGCTCCGCTGTTCGCGGCCGGGGCGGAGCCTAGACTGCGCGCCTTTGGCGGAGGGCGACGTGGCGCAGGAAGTGATCGAGATCGGCGACTTCGGATCGATCGTGTCGGGCGAGCCGACGAGCTGGGTACCCGGCTCGTTCCCGATGCCCGACGGCGGGAGCTGGGTGTATCAGGAGCCGAACGCCTCGGTGATCATCCAGAACGGCGGCTTGATCGTCTCGGCGCTGCCGTTCACGCGCAGCAACGATCACGTCCAGTTCTTCGACAACGCCAAGCACATGTACTTCTCGACGCGGCCGCTCGGCGCGCCCGAGGGCGGCAAGCTCACGCTCGAATGGGAGCAGGCGGCGCGCATCGTGGGCGCGAAGCCGGGCGATCTCTACGACGGCTTCGTGAGCTTTCACCTGCTCGACTTGGCGCGCGGCGTCGCGGTCAACTTCTTCGTCGGCAACGACCAGTTCGCGACGGTGCACGCGCACCTGCCGTTCCCCGGCACGACGGCGCCGCTGCGCGCGAGGGGCCCGAAGTTCTTCTGCTGGTTCGAGGAGCGCGGCGGGCTCGAGCCCGGCGCGTTCCACGACTACGCGATCTGTTACGACCGCGCCGCGGGCACGCTCGCCTGGAGTCATCGAGGCGAAGTCGTGAAGCGCGCCGAGGGCGTCGGCGAGCTCGGGCCGTTCACGCTCGCGCTCGGCCTGATGACCGAGAAGGACATCGTGCCGGGCAAGGGCAGCGTGTCTTGCCACGGCCAAGGTGCAGTCGGGAAGTGGCGCGACATCCGCGCGATCGTGGAGCGGCCGTGAGCGCATTCGCGACCCTCGTGCGCGCGACGCGCGCTCCGAGCCTGTTCGCCGGAGCGCTGCCCGCGCTCGTGCTCACCGCGCTGGCTGCGGCCGAGGGCGGCCCGGTGCACTGGGATCGCTTCGCGCTCACGTTCCTCGGGCTGATCGCGCTGCAAGCCGGCGTGAACGTGGTGAACGACCTGTTCGACGACGCCTCGGGGCTCGACGCCGATCCCGCGTTCGCGAAGAACGCCTTCCCGCTCGGGAGCCGCGTGATCCAGTCGGGCGTCCTCACGCGCCGCGGGATGTGGGCGCTCGCGGCAGGGTGCTTTGGCGTCGGCCTCGCGTGCGGCCTCGCGCTCGATCGCTTCTACCCCGGCCACGTCGTGCTGATGATCGGCGCCGCCGGCTTCCTGTTCGGCTTCTTCTACACCGCTCCGCCGTTCAAGCTCGCGTACTACGGCGTGGGCGAACCGGTGATCTTCCTGCTGTTCGGCCCGCTCGCGGGGCTCGGCACCTACTACGTCCAGACCGGCACCTTCACGCTTCCGGCGTCCTTGCTCTCGTGCGTCGTCGGCCTGCTCGATACGGCGATCCTGTTCCTGCACCACTTCCCGCAGCGCGACGCGGACGCCAAGCACGGCAAGCGCACGCCGATCGTGCGGCTCGGCGCGCAGGGGGCCGCGCGGCTGGTGCCCTGGCTGCTCGCGCTGCCGTTCGCGCTGGTGATTGCGTCGGTGGCGTTCCGAGCGGTCTCGCCCGCGGCACTCGCCTTCCTCGCCGCCGCGCCCCTCGCGCTGCGCGCCTCGCGCACCGCGCTCGCACAAGCGGGCGACGCGCGCGGCATGACGGTGGCGTTCGGGCAGACGATGGGCTTCGCGCTCGGAGGCGGGCTCGCGCTGGCGAGCGGCCTCGCCGTGGCGTCGCTGCTCTGAGCCGCGCGCGGCGAAATTCGCGCGAGGCCCGCGCTTGATCTGCCGATCCAGCTCGCAGGCGCGGCGCCCGCTCCCGGCGCGCGCAGGAGAAAGCATGCGTCGCAATCGAGTCCTCGCGCTCTTTGCCCCGCTCGCGTCGCTCGCGCTCGCCGCGCTCGTGGGCTGCGGGGGCGGCCCCAAGATCGAGCCCGGCAGCACGCTCGTGCTGACGCTCGAGGGCGACTACGCCGAGGGCGCCGACGCGCCGTTGCTCGCGCGCCTGCTCGGCGGCGGCCAGCAATCGCTGCTCGGCGTGTACTCCGCCTTCCGCAAGGCGGAGCTGGATCCGCGCATCGCGCGCGTGGTGGTGCGCGTGCGCGGGCTCGGCGTCGGCTGGGGCAAAGCGCAGGAGCTGCGCGCGGCGCTGACGCGCGTCGGCGCCGCCGGCAAGGAGACGGTCGCCATCGTCGAGACCGAAGGCTTCGGCGCGGGGGGTTACTACGTCGCGAGCGCGGCCAAGCGCGTGGTCGCGACGCCGGCGGCGCGCAGCGCGCTGCTCGGGCTCGCCGCGGAGCACCTGTTCTTCGCGGGCTTGTTCGAGAAGGTCGGCGTGATGGTCGAGTACGAGCGCGTGGGCGACTACAAGAGCGCGATCGAGCCATTCACCGCCGCCAAGATGAGCGCCGCGAGCCGCGAGATGTCGAACGCCCTGCTCGACTCCACCGAGGCGGCGTTCGTGGCCGACGTCGCGAAAGCGCGCGGCCTCGAGCCGGCCCACGTCCGCGCGCTGGTCGACGAAGCGCCCAGCTCGGCGGAGGAGCTGCTCGCGGCCAAGCTGATCGACGAGATCGCCTACTACGAAGACGTCGTGAAGGGCGCGAAGGTCGTGAAGCAGGAAGACTGGGCGGCCGTCGATCCGGCCTCGCTCGGGGTGAAGCCCGAGGCGACGTTCGCGCTGATCAGCGGCGCCGGCATGGTCGTGACCGGCGAAGGTGGGTTCACGCCGACGGGCGATCGCGTGATGGCGGCGGACTCGTTCGTGCGCGCGGTGCACGACGCGGTCGACGACGACGAGGTGAGAGCGCTGCTCGTGCGCATCGACAGCCCCGGCGGCTCGCCGCTCGCCTCGGACCTGATGTGGCGCGCGCTGCGCGACGCGCGCGCGGCAGGCAAGCCCGTGGTCGTATCGATGTCCGACGTCGCAGCGTCCGGCGGCTACTACGTGGCGAGCGCGGCGGACACGATCGTGAGCCATGCGAGCACGCTGACGGGCTCGATCGGCGTATTCGTGATCCGCCCGTCGCTCGGCGGTCTGCTCGAGAAGGCGGGCGTCACGGTCGAGACGATGCAGCGCGGCGCGCGAGCCGACTTGCTGTTCGGCAGCCAGCCGCTCACTGCGGGCGCGCGCGAAGTCCTGAAGAAAGACGTCGAGGGCGTGTACGAGCAGTTCGTCGCGCGCGTCGCCGAGGGCCGCGGCATGGATCCCGACGAGATCAAGCGAGTCGGCGGCGGACGCGTCTGGACCGGCGCGCAGGCCCTCGAGATCGGCCTCGTCGACGAGCTCGGCGGCCTGTACGAAGCCGCGGCTGCGGCGAAGCGAGCGGTCCATCTGGACCCCGCCGCGCCCGTCGCGCTGAAGATGTTCCCTGCCGAGCCGACGCTCGCTGAGCAGCTGACGCAGCTGCTGCGCGGCGCCCAGCTGCGCGGCGCGAGCCTCCCGCTCGACCTGCTGCCGCGCGAGCTGCGCGATCTGCAAACGCTCGCGACGCAGCTGCCGCTCGGCGCCCCGCTGCTCGTGCCTCCGTCGCTGGTGCTGCTGCACTGACCTGCGCGCCGCCCGCCCGCGTGGAAGAATGCCGCGCGGGAGGACGCAGCCATGCGGCTCACCAAGGAATTCGAGGTGGCGCGCGCGCGCGCCGACGCGGCGGCGGTGCTCGCCGAGGAGCGCACGATCCTCGAGCTGTTCGCTGGCGCGAAGACGGAGATCGTGAAGCGCGACGGCAAGCGGCTGACGACGCACTCGAAGTTCCGCGCGCTCGGCCGCGACAGCGACGCCACCTTCCACTTCACGTTCGGCGCCGACGGCAACGTCCGTTTCGAGAAGGTGTGCGACGGGAACATCTGGAAGAAGCTCGAGGGCAGGATCACGTTCGAGGAGCGCGGCGCGAAGACGCGCGTGCGCTTCGAGATGGACGGCGCCACCAAGGGCTTCGTGCCCGAGTTCACGATCAAGCTGCCGCTCGAGCAGCAGCTCGACGGCATGGCGCGCGCGCTGCGCACCCGGATCGAGAAGGCCTGAGCCTCCCCGCGCCGCGGGCGGCGCCGGGGACGTTCCGCAACTGAGTCAACCAACTCGGAGTCACGATGCCCTTCGTCACCGCGGCCGATGGAACGCAGCTCTACGCCGAGGCACACGGCGCGGGCGAGCCGATCGTGTTCTCGCCGGGCTACGTGCAGACGCACGAAAACTTTCGTGCGCAGGTCGAGCCCTTCGTCGCGGCAGGCCATCGCGTCGTGCTGTGGGATTACCGCGGGCACGGCCGCTCGCAGGCGCCCGAAGCGGCGAGCGCCTACTCGATCGACCACGTCGTCTCGGACCTCGGCCGCGTGCTCGATTGGGCGGCGCCGGGCCGGCGCGCGATCTGCGCGGGCCTCTCGTTCGGCGGCCTCGCCTCGCAGCACTTCGCGCTCGCGCACCCCGAGCGCGTCTCGGCGCTCGTGCTGATCGCGACCGGCCCCGGCTTCAAGAATCCGAAGGCCCAGGAGGACTGGCTCGCACAGATCGAGCGCATCGCCGTGCGCATCGAGAAGAACGGCTTCGCGGGCTACACGAGCGGCCCGTCGCAGCCGCTGAGCATCGGTCTGCAGCCCGAGCTGTCCGCGGCGCAGAGCGCCGCGCGCGAGATCGAGGCGCAGTCGCCGCGCGGCGTGGCGGCGTTCGGGCGCAACGTCTCAGGCCCCGCCCCCGCCACGCTCGATCGCCTCGCCGAGATCAAGGCGCCGACGCTCGTGCTCGTGGGCGCCCTCGATGCGGGCTACCTGCGCGCTGCCGAGGTGATGACCGCGCGCATCCCCGGTGCAAAGAACGTGACGATTCCCGGCGCGGGCCACTGCGTGAACATCGAGCAAGCCGCCGCGTTCGACCGCGCCGTGCTTGGCTTTCTCGCCGCGCGGGGGTAGCTCCTCGGGAGCCAAAGGCAGCGGCGCGGCGGTCCCACGGGGCCCTCGCGGGGGCGAGTGGGCGAAACCTCCCGCGCGGCGGGCGGTTGAACGCTTCGAGCGGAGGGCGCACGGAAGTGCTCGACGAGGACGTGCGGCTCATGCTCGCGTTTCGCGATGGCGACGACGCGGCATTCGACGCCCTCTTCGAGCGCTGGGCGAGCAAGCTCCTCCGCTTCCTGGAGCGCATGGTGAGAGATCAAGCGGTCGCAGAAGAGCTGGTGCAGGAGACCTTCCTGCGGGTCCACCGGGCGCGCGCGCGCTACGTGGCCGACGCGAAGTTCTCTACCTGGCTCTACACGATCGCCTCGAACGTCGCGCGCAACGAGCTGCGCCGGCCCTTCCGCCGCGCGCCGCACGACAGCACGGACGCCGAGCGCGAGGGGGCGCCGCTGGAGCTGGCCGCAGAGGAGTCGCCCGTGGACGAGATCGTGAACGCCCGCCGCGAGGGAGCGCAGGTCGAGGTTGCGCTGGAACGGCTGCCCGAGCGGCAGCGCGCCGCGCTCTGGCTCGCTGCCGTGGAGGGCCTCTCGTACGGAGAGGTCGCGAAGGCGCTGGAGACCAGCGAGTCGTCGGTGAAGGCGCTCGTCCACCGCGCGCGCGTCGCGCTCGCCGAGCAGCTCGCGAGCGCCCGCGCGAAGCTGCCCGCGGAAGCGAAGCCCGTGTTGTTACGGGGAGGTGCGCGATGACGAGCGCGCGAGACGCGGAGCTCTCGGCGCTGCTCGACGGCGCGCTCTCGGCGCCCGAAGCGGCGGCGCTGCGCGCGCAGATCGAGGCCGACCCCGCGCTCGCGGCGCGCTTCGCGGAGCTCGCGCAGGTGGACGCCGCGCTGCGCGCGCTGCCGGCGCGGCCCGCGCCGGCGGATCTGCGCGCGCGCTTGCAGGCCAAGCTCGACGCGGAGTCCGCGCCGCGCACGGGCCTCGGCGTCATCCGCGGCGGCGCACCGCGCCGGCGGCGCGCGTGGATCGCGGGCATCTCCGCCGCGGTGGCTGCTACCGCGGCCGCGCTCATGGTGCTGCTGCATGCGCCCGGCGAGCTCCAGCGCGGCGCGCCGCGCGACGAGGGGGGCCTCGCGGCGATGCGTCCATCCGACACCGCTGCGAGTCCCGATGAGGTCGCGCTCGTCGTTGCGCCGAGCGCGGTGCCGAGCGAGCAGGCCACGCCGTCGCCTGCTCCGCTCGCGCCGCCCGCGGAGCTCGGCTCGCCCGATGCGTCGCGCGTCGCGCGAGTCGAGGGCGCAGCGCTGCAGGCGCCGTCTCCGAGCGCGGGCGATGGGGCCGCGCACTCGGACGGCGGCCTCCTGGACACGACGCCTGACTCCAGCGCCGTCGCGAGCACGCCGAGCCCGCAGGAACCGCTCGAGCTCGCGGCGGCGAACTCTGCCGACGCCGCTGCCACGCAGCGCGCGAGCGAGGCGACTCCCGCGCTCTGGGTGGAGACGACCGACGAAGAAGCCGAGGCGCTCGGCGAGCTCGCCCCCGACGACGCGAGCGTCGTCGCGGTGCTCGATTTCTTGGACGAGCTCGATGTGCTCGAGGCGGAGGCGTCCTGATGCACCCGCTCGCTCGCTTCGCTCGCGCCTCGGTGCTGCTCGCGCTCGCGCTGCTCGCGAGCGCGCCGCCGCTGCTCGCGCAGGACGCAACCCCCGAATCCGCCACTGCGGCTCCGCGCGCAGCCCCGCCGCGCGAGCGCACGCAGCAGATCGAGCGCGTGCGTGGCGAGCGCAGCCGGATCATTCGCCAAGCGCCGACGGGCTTCGACGGCTGGATGCGGGACCTGCCTCCCCTGCATCAACGCCAGCTCGGCCGCCGCTTGCACCGCATGCCGGAGGCGCAGCGCGAGCGCTTCTTCCGCGAGTGGAGCCACATGTCGCTGCAAGACCGGCGAGCTCTCGCGGACCGCATCGCCAGCACCTCCGAGGCGCGCCGCGCGCGCGAGCTGCCGCCGCACCTGCGCACGCCGGAGATGCGCGAGCGCCTCGAGCGCATGTCGCCCGAGGAACGCCGCGCCTATTTCGCGCGCGCGCAGGATTGGCGCGGGATGGACGCCAGCGAGCGCCGCAGCATGCGAGCGCGGCTCGAGAAGTTCGGCGGCATGACGGAGGGCGAGCAGCAGGCGCTCGTCGACCAGAAGTTCGAGCGCTCGAGCCCCGAGCAGCGCGCTCGCATCCTGCAGCAGCTGCGCGAGGCCTCGCGGCAGCTGCGCGCGCAGCGCGCGACGCCGAGCTCGGCCGAAGAGACGGCGCCGCCGCCGGCGCCGGAGACCTCGGCTCCCGACTGAGCCGCCCGCCCGTCGCCTACGCTCGCGCGCGACGCACGAGGAGCGCGCGGTGGGCAAGCAGTTCGAGAACATCGACGAGAAGCTCGCGGAGTGGATCCGCGCGCAGCACGTCTTCTTCGTGGCGAGCGCGCCGCTCGCGCGTGACGGGCACGTGAACCTGTCGCCGAAGGGCCTCGACTCCCTCGCGATCCTCGGTCCACGCGAAGTCGCGTACCTCGACTTCGTCGGCAGTGGCGCCGAGACGATCGCGCACGCGGGCGAGAACGGGCGCATCACGCTGATGCTGTGCGCGTTCGAGGGCCCGCCGCGCATCGTGCGCCTGCAGGGCCGCGCGACCGCCCTCGAGCCTGGCGACGCGGAGTTCGCGGCGCTCGCGGCGAGACTCCCGGCGCGCGACGGCGCCCGCGCCGTGATCCGCATCGCGCTCACCCGCATCAGCGATTCGTGCGGCTACGGCGTGCCGCTGATGCGCTACGACGGCGATCGCCAGCAGCTGGGCGCGTGGGTGGATCGCAAGGGCACGGAAGGCCTGCGCGAGTATCAGCTCAATAACAACACGCGCAGCCTCGACGGCCTGCCCGCGCTGCGGGCCGAGACGCTGCGCTCGTGAGCGGCTCTGCGGCAGCGTTCGATTTCGAGGTGCTCGCCGCCGAGCCGACCGAGCTCGGGCTGATCTGGATTCGCGAGCGGCCGTCGCGGGCGGCGCC
>DATBRS010000078.1:0-49444 GCA_036560185.1 Myxococcota bacterium | reverse complement strand
CCTCGACACGCTTCATCTGCACTTCCAGCGCGTCGACCCATGCGATCTGCCCCAGCCACTCGACGCGCAGCGGGGCTGCCATGGCTAGAGATCGAACTCGGCTTCCTCGAGCAGCTCGCGGATGCGATGCAGGAAGCTGTTCGCGGGGGCTCCGTCGACGGCCCGGTGATCGTACGAGAGGGCCAGGTGCATGATCGGACGGATCACGATCGCGTCCTGGCCGTCGAGCGTGCGCACCACCGGGCGCTTCACGATCTCGCCCATGCGCAGGATCCCGACCTGGGGCTGGTTGATGATCGCGAAGCCGTAGAGATTTCCCTTTCGCCCCGGGTTCGAGATCGTGAAGGTGCCGCCCTTCAGCTCGTCGGCGGTGAGCTTCTTGCTGCGCGCGCGGCTCGAGAGATCCTCGACCGCAGCTGCGAGACCGGCGAGCGAGAGCCGATCCGCGTTGCGCACCACCGGCACCACGAGGCCCTTGTCGGTCTCGGTGGCGATGCCCATGTGGATGTCGCGCTTCTCGACGATGGCGTCCTCGAGCACAGAGGCGTTCAGCGCCGGGAACTCGCGCAGCGCGCGCACCGCCGCGTGCACGATGAACGGCAGGAAGGTGAGCCCGTAGCCGTTCGCCGCCTCGAAGGCCTTCTTGTGCGCGTCGCGCACCGCGGCGACGCCGCCCATGTCGACCTCGGCGACGGTGCCGACGTGGGGACTCGTCCGCTTCGAGTAGACCATGTGCTCGGCGACGAGCTTGCGCAGCGGCGACATCGGGATGACGCGATCGCCGTCCTGGATCGCGTAGCTGCTGAAGCGGGCCTTGACTTCCGCATCCGGGGTCGCGCGCGAGGCACCCTTCTTCGCCGCTGCCTTCGGCGCGGGCGCCGGTGCGGCCGCGGCCGCTCGCGCCGGCGGCGCGGGCGCTGCCCCAGCACGCGCGTGCTCCACGTCCGCCTTCATCACGCGCCCCGACGCCCCGCTGCCCGAGACGCCGCGCAGATCGACCCCCGCTTCCTCCGCCACGCGCTTGGCCATCGGCGTCGCGCGCGGAGCTTCAGGCGCGGATGCAGCCGCAGCCGCGCGCGGGGACGCAGCCGGAGCGACGGCGCGCGCGGGCGAGGCGCTCGCCCCCGCGCTCGCCCCGACCTCGAGCCGCGCGATCTCCGCACCGACCGCGACGGTCTCGCCTTCCGCGACCAGCAGCGCCGTAATCACTCCCGCCGCCGGCGCGGGGATCTCCGCGTCCACCTTGTCCGTGGTGATCTCGACGAGCGGCTGATCGAGCGCGACCGCGTCGCCCTCCTTCACGAGCCAACGCGCGATCGTGCCCTCGGCGACGCTCTCGCCCAGCTCGGGGACGCGAATCGTTGTGACCATCTCGGGCTCCTACCTGATTGCTTGGCTCAGCTGCTCTTCCGCTCAGAAGTTGATGCCGCGCCCCTCGGCCGCGAGCGCCGCCTCGAGGATCGCTTCGGAGAGCGTCGGATGCGCGTGACAAGTCGCGGCGACCTCGCTCGTCGTGGCTTCGAGCGTCATCGCGAGGCCGATCTCGGCGATCAGCTCCGTCGCGCCGTGACCGACGACGTGGGCGCCGACGATCTCGCCGTGCTTCGGCTCGGCGAGAATCTTCGCGAAGCCCGCGGTGTGCGCGGCGGCGATCGCCTTGCCGGACGCCGTGAACGGAAACTTGCCGACGCGCAGGCCGTCGCCGTGAATCGCGCGCGCCTGCTCTTCGGTGAGACCCACCCACGCGACCTGCGGCTGGGTGTAGATACAGAACGGGATGTGGCCGAGATGGGCGCGCGTGCGCACACCGGCGATCAGCTCGACCGCCTGAATACCCTGCTCGCTCGCTTTGTGCGCGAGCAGCGGGCCGCCGATCAGGTCGCCGATCGCCGACACGGTCGGCGCCGCGCTGCGAAAATCAGGGCCGACCTCGACGAAGCCCTTTGCGTCGACGCCCACGCCGGCGCTCTCGAGGCCGAGATCGCTGCTGAGCGGGCGCCTCCCGATCGCGACCAGCACCTGATCGCACTCGAGCTCTTCGCTCGCGCCAGCTCGCGAAACCGTGACGCGCACGCCCGAGCCCTCGATCTTCAACTGCTCGAACTTCGTGCTGGTCCGAACGTCCACGCCCTTCTTCTTGAACTCGCGCGCGAGCGTCGCGGCCACTTCCTTGTCCGCGCCCGGCAGCATCTGCTCGGCCATCTCGACGACCGTCACCTTGGCGCCGTACATCGCGTAGACGTACGCGAACTCGAGGCCGACGGCGCCGGCGCCGATCACGATCAGCTTGCCGGGCATGCGGCGCGACTCGAGCGCCTCGCGCGAAGTCAGCACGCGCACGCCGTCCACGGGGATGCTCGGCGGCGCCCATTCCGTCGAGCCGGTCGCCAGCAGCACGTGGCTGGTGTCGATCGTGCGCTCGACCTCACCTGTTACGGCGACCGAGGTCGCACTGGCGAGGCGGCCGCGCCCTCGGATCCACTCGATCTGGTTCTTCTTGAACAGCGACGCGACGCCCTTGGTCAGGCGATCCGCGGTGGCGCGCGAGTGATCGATCAGCTTGGCGTAGTCGAGCGTGATGCCCGATGCGCTCACGCCGAAGGTCGCGCCGTGCTGTGTGAGGTTCTCGACCAGCTCGGCGCCGGTCAGCAGCGCCTTCGACGGGATGCAGCCCCAGTTGAGGCAAACGCCGCCCAGCCGGTCGGACTCGACGACCGCGACTTTCAGGCCCAGCTGCGCCGCGCGAATCGCGGCGACGTAGCCCCCAGGACCGGAGCCGATGACGGCGAGATCGAAGGCGCTGCTCACGGGGCTCTCCCTGGAAGGCGAAGGAATCGGCCTCGCCGGCGCTGCGCTTGATCGCGGGGCGAGAGCCGCGAGGGCTAGGCGACGGGCTTCTCCACCTGCTGCACCGGGAGCTCGTCGATCTCCTTGTGGCGGCCTCGCGCGTCCACCCGCTCGGCCTGGATGCGCGCCTGCAGCTTGATCACGCCGTCGAGCACGGCTTCGGGGCGCGGCGGGCAGCCGGGCACGTAGATGTCGACGGGGATGATCGTGTCGATGCCCTGCACCACGGCGTAGTTGTTATAGGGCCCGCCCGAGCAGGTGCAGGCCCCGAACGCCATCACCCACTTCGGCTCCGCCATCTGGTCGTAGACCTTCTTCAAGATCGGCGCGTTCCGGTGCGAGATGGTGCCAACGACCATCAACAAGTCGGCCTGGCGCGGCGAGAAGCGCGGCAGCGCGGCGCCGAAGCGGTCGATGTCGTAGCGCGGGCCGGCGGCGCTCATGAACTCCATGCCGCAGCAGGCGGTCACGAAGGGGTAGAGGAACATCGAGTACTTGCGCGCCCAGTTGAGGACGGCGTCGGCCTTGGTCGTGATGAACGAATCGTTGCCTTGGCGCAGGATCTCGACGAGGTCGTCGGCGCGCTGCAGCGGCGAGACGCGCCCGCCGCCGTCCGTGATCTCTTGAATCGCCATGGAGTCCTCCGCGCCGGGGCGGCACTATAGCCGCGAGATCCGAGGCGTATAGATGAGTGGGACGGCGGAGCGCGAGGAATTCTCACCCGCTGCGCGCGCCGCCGCGTGGTCGGTGCACGCACTCACCGCGAGCGGCGCCGCGATGGGCCTGTTCGCGCTGCTCGAAGCGGCGCGCGGCGATCTGCGCGCGAGCGCGCTGTGGATGCTGGCTGCGTTCGCGGTGGACTCGGTGGACGGAACGCTCGCGCGCGCCGCGCAAGTGCACGCGCGCACGCCGAACATCGACGGCCGCCGCCTCGACGACGTCGTCGACTACCTCAACTACGTGATCGTGCCGTGCTTCTTCCTCGCGCAGGGCGGCTTCGTCGCGTGGGGCTGGACGGCGCTGCCCGCTCTCGCGAGCGCGTATCAGTTCGCGCAGGCGGAGGCGAAGACCGACGACCACTTCTTCCTCGGCTTCCCCTCGTACTGGAACTTCGTCGCGATCTACGCGTGGCTGCTGGGCGCCTCCGCCACCACCACCGCGGCGTGGCTCGCGGGCCTCTCCGCGCTCGTGTTCGTGCCGATCAAGTACCTCTACCCGACGCGCATGACGCGGCTCGCGAAGACGATGATCCTCGGCGCCGCGGCGCTCGTGCTGCTGCTGACCGCGGCCTGCCTCGCGCCCGAGCCGGCGCTGCGGCTGCGGCTCGCGCAGCTCTCGCTGCTCTATCCGCTGGCGTACGGCGCGCTCTCGCTCTGGCTGGGCGGCCTGCACCGCCCGAATCGTTAGGGCGGCGGGCGGTGGCCGATCTCACCGGCGTCCTGCTCGCGCAGCTGGGCACGCCCGCGTCGCCGGAAGTGGCCGACGTGCGCCGCTACCTGCGCGAGTTCCTCTCCGATCCGCGCGTGATCGACTTGCCGGCGCCGGCGCGCTGGCTGCTCGTGAATGCGGTGATCGCTCCCTTCCGCGCGCCGAGATCGGCGCGCGCTTATCATGCCGTCTGGACCGCCCAAGGCTCGCCGCTGCTCGTGCACTCGCGCGCTCTCGCGGAGGCGCTGCAGCGCGAGCTCGGCGCGAGCTACCGCGTCGCGCTCGGCATGCGCTACGGCGCGCCGCCGCTCGCGGGCGCGCTCGCCGCGCTGTGCGACGCCGGCGTCTCGCGCATCGTCGCGCTCCCGCTCTACCCCCAGCTCGCCGAATCCTCGACCGGCACTGCGATCGCTGCGATCCGCGCCGCGGCAGCACGGCGCGCGGCCGCCCCGCCGCTCGCGTTCGTGCCCCCGTTCTTCGCGGATCGTGGCTTCCTCGAAGCGCTCGCGAGCGAGGCGCGGCCCGTGCTCGCGCGCGGCTTCGAGCACGCGCTGTTCAGCTACCACGGCCTGCCCGAGCGCCACGTGCGCGCCGCCGATCCGACGCGCGCGCACTGCCTCGCGAGCGGTGCCTGCTGCGACGCGCCGCCGGAAGGCGTGCTCGCGCGCTGCTATCGCGCGCAGTGCTTCGCGACCACGCGCGCGCTGGCGCGGGCGCTCGCGCTGCCGGCCGAGCGCGTCACCACCGCCTTCCAATCTCGGCTCGGCCGCGACCCCTGGATCCAGCCGTGGACCGACGAGGAGCTGCCGCGCCTCGCGGCGCGCGGCGTCAAGCGGCTCGCGGTGCTGTGCCCTTCCTTCGTCGCGGACTGCCTCGAGACGCTCGAGGAGGTGGGGATCCGCGCGCGCGACCAGTGGCTCGGCCTCGGCGGCGAGGAGCTGGCGCTCGTGCCGTGCGTCAATGCGTCGCAGGCTTGGGTGAGCGCGGCCGCGGCGCTGGTTCGCAGCCAGTAGTCCCGGAGGCCGGCGCCCCTGGGTAGGGGGCCACGCGCGCGCGCCGCCGCGGCCCCGTTCCGCCACCCGCCCCGATTGGAGGACGCGCCCGCATGCCCAGCTCTCTCCGCCGTCGCGCCCTCGATGCGTCCGTGCTCGCGAAGCTGCTCGAAGCGCCGGACCTCGCGCGGCGGCTCCAGGCGCTCCCCGCCGCCGCCTTGCGCGAGGTGCTCGTGGAGATCGGCATCGAGGACGCCGGCGAGCTGATCGCGCTCGCCTCCTTCGAGCAGCTGCGCGACGTATTCGACGAGGACCTATGGCGCAGCGCGGCCCCGGGCGCGGATGCCGACTTCGACGCCGAGCGCTTCGCGCTCTGGCTCGAGGTGCTGCGCGAGGCGGGCGACCGCTTCGTCGCAGATCGCCTGGCCGAGTTCTCCGAGGATTTCCTCCACTTCGCGTTCTCGCGGCTGGTGCGCGTGCTCGACCTCGACCGGGCCACCGCCTCGCTCGCCGACGGCGACGAGGCCGACCTGCTCGAGAAGCTGGTGGACAGTCACAGCTGCGAGGACCTCGACGGCCACCTCGTGATCGCGCGCAGCGAGCGCAGCTGGGACGCCGCGTGGGCCTGCCTGCTCGCGCTCGACGAGCGGCACCCGGAGCTGCTGCGCGGACTG
This sequence comes from Myxococcota bacterium, assembly GCA_036560185.1. Taxonomy (GTDB): domain Bacteria; phylum Myxococcota_A; class UBA9160; order UBA9160; family UBA6930; genus VGRF01. The sequence continues at coordinate 43,503 of DATBRS010000078.1, read as the reverse complement.
CTCCGGCGCAATTGGCTCGCGACCGAAAGCGAAGCCGAGGAGGTAGGCGGCCTCTGCACGTTGCTCTCGGAGAGCGAGATGCTGCGCGAGGACGCCGCCGCGGAGCGTGACGATCGGCGCGCCGAGCGCGGCTACGTCTCGGCGGCAGACGCGCGCGCCTTCCTCGCGCTCGCGCGCAGCGCTCCCGCCGCGCCCGAAGAGGATCCCATCACGCGCGCGTACTTCCGCGCGCTCGCGCCGCTGCCGCTCGGCGGCGCCGCGCTCGGCAGCGCGGGCGGTGCGCGCGGGGTCGCGCAGCTCGAGCAGCTCGCAACGCGCGTCGGGCATCGCGACGAAGCGGACGCCGCGAGCGCGCTCTCTCCGAGCCAGGCGCTCTTCCGGGATGCGCTGATCGAGCTCGCCGAGCGGAACCCCGCCGCGCATCAGCGCGCGGTCGAGGAGCTCGCGTTCCTCGCGAACGTGCTCGTCGCCGGCGACGCTTCCTCGGGCCGCGCCTGGCGTCCGGTCGAGGCCGCGCTCCGGGTGGTCGCGCTGTGCGACGCCGGCCTGCGCGCCGCGATCGCGCGCGCTCCGCTGCACACGGGCGAGACCGCGGCGGATGTGGTCGCACGCTGGGGCGCGGCCGGGCTGTTCCGCATCGCGTGGTCGGAGTCCGGGCCGCGCTAGGAGAGCCACCCGAACGCCGCGCCCATCAGCGTGAAACGCACCACGTGGTAGCCGCCGTTGATCCAGAAGAGGCGCAGCGAGCTGCGCTCGAACAGGTAGTTGGTGCCGATCGAGGCCGCGACCCAGAAGAGCCCCACCGAGAAGCCGAAGCCGACCGCGAACGGCGCCGTGTGCGGGCCCAACAGCGCGAGGAACACGCCGAACACGATCGCGCTGAGCGCGGCGAGCACGGCCGTCAGCCCATAGGTCTTCGCCGGATTGAAGTCGCTCGCGAGCTGCTCCTGCGTGAAGCCGTGCTCGGCCATCCAGGCTTTGCCGAACAGGGGGCCGTACCAGACGCCGCCGAGCGCGAAGGCGAGCGCCGTGGCGATGAGCGTCGCGAGCCAGGAGATCTCGGGCATCGGGTCGCCTCCACGCTTTGCGCGCGATCATGCACAGGCGCGGGCGCGGAAGGCAACGGAGAATTAGGCGGCTTCGCGACGAGCCAGCGCCTCGGCGACGCGCACGCCGGCCGTGCGGCCGCTCGCGAAGGCGTCGGCCACGGCGACGCCGTCGAGCCAGCCGCCCGCGAACGCGAGCGCCGCGTCCTGCGCGAAGCGCGCGCGCAGCGCGGCGATGCGCGCGAGATGATCGACGCCGGGCTGCGGCACCGCGTGGCTCCAGCGCGAGATCGCGAGCACGCGCGGCGCGGCGCGCAAGCCGAGCGCGCGATCCAGGCCGGCGAGCACGCGCCGCGCGATCTCGTCGTCGCTCGCACTCGCGACGCCGGGCCAGCGCGCGCCGCCGATCAGGGCGGTGACGAGCTCGCGGCCGGCGGGCGCACGCCCGGCGAACAGCTGGCTCATGAACAGCGCGCCCAACAAGTCGACGCCGAGATCGCGCGGCACCAGGAAGCCGAAGCCCGCGGGCGCGCGGCTCGCGGCGGCGGGGTCGAGGTCCAGCGCGACGCTCGCGAGCGGCGCGTAGGCGATGCCGCCCGCGAGTCGCGCCGCCTCCGCATCGAGCGGAGCGAGCAGTCGCGCCGCGGCGGGGGCATCGAGCGCGAGCACGAGCGCGCGGGCGCGGATCTCCTCGTGCGCGAGCGCGACGCGAAAGCCCGCGCCGTCGCGTGCGACCCCGCGCACGGGCGCGCCGCAGCGCAGCACGCCCTCGCCGAGCGCGGCCGCGAGCCGCGCCGCGAGCGTGCCGAGCCCGCCGTGGGCGGAGAAGCTGCCCGCGAGACCACGCGGGCCGCGCGCGAACGCCGTCGCGAGCGCGCCGCGCAGGATCGAGCCGCGCTCGCGCTCGAAGCGCACCAGCGAGCCGAACACGGCCTCCGCGCCGAGCTGCGCCTCGTCGCCTGCGTAGACGCCCGTGAGAAACGGGCCGACCAACCGCTCGCAGGCCTCGGCGCCGAACCGGCGGCCGATGAACTGCGCGACCGATTCGTGCGCGCCGTCCCCGCGCGCCACGAACGGCTCCGCGAGCAGCCGCAGCTTGCCGCGCGCCGAGAGCAGCGGCGTGCCCGCGAACGCGAGCGGACCGAGCGGCGCGGGCACGAGCCCGTGCGCGCGCAGCAAGTAGCGCGCGCGGCTCGCGGGTCCGGCGCGCTCGAGCGCGTCCTCGGCGTCCGCCTCCCGTAACAAGGCGAGCAGCGGCACGCCGACGCGAAGCGAATTCGGCCCACGTTCGAAGCGGAAGCCGTCTTGGGCGACGGTCTGCATCACGCCGCCAGGGGCGCCCTGCGCCTCGAGCACGAGCACGTCGCGTCCGGCGCGTCGCAGTGCGTGGGCCGCGGCGAGGCCCGCGGCGCCGGCGCCGATCACGACCGCGTCGCGGGAGCTCGCGCTCACGCGGGCGCGAGCGCGCGCGCGGCGTCGGTGAAGGCGCGCACTCCGTCGACCGGCGTCTCGGGCAGACAGCCGTGGCCGAGATTCAGGATGTGCCCGCGCGCGGCCCGGCCCGCCTCCGCGATATCGCGCACGCGCGCGAAGATCTCCGCGCGCGGCCGCGCGAGCTCGTGCGGATCGAGGTTGCCCTGCACGCTCGCGCGCGTGCCCGCTCTGCGCGCGGCCTCGGCGAGACTCACCGCGCCGCCCACCGAGATCACGTCGGGGCCTGCGTCGAGCATCGCGTCCACGAGCTGCGGCGCGTCGTTCATGTAGAGAATGAGCGGCGCGCGCTCGCGCCGGACGCCCTGACAGATCGCGCGTGTCGTGGGCAGCACGAGGCGGCGGTACTCGGCCTCGGAGAGCGCGCCGGCCCAGGTGTCGAACAGCTGCACCACCTGCGCGCCGGCTTCGATCTGCGCGTTCAGGTAAGCGATCGTCATCTCCGCCAGGCGCTCGAGCAGCGCAGAAAGCGTCGCGGGCTCGCGCGCCTCGAGCTCGCGCAGCGCCGCGTACTTGCGGGTCGGGTCGCCGCGGCCTTCGACCAGGTAGGTCGCGAGCGTGAACGGCGCGCCGGCGAAACCGATCAGCGGCGTGCGCGTCGCGGCCAGCTCCGCGCGTAGCCGCCGCAGGATCTCGAACACGTAGGGCACCGACGCGCGCGGATCGAAGCGCGTGAGCGCCTCGACGCGCGCGCGCGTGCGCAGCGGCGAGGCGATCACGGGACCGGGCGCGAAATCGACGTCGACACCCAGCCCGAGCACGGGCACGAAGATGTCGCAGAAGAACACGACGGCCTCGGTGCCGACCAGCCGCAGCGGCTGCAGCGAGATCTCGACGGCGCGCTCGACGTCGCGGCACGACGCGAGGAACGACTGCCCTGCGCGCGCGGCGCGGTACTCCGGCAAGTAGCGGCCGGCTTGCCGCATCAGCCACACGGGCGGGCGATCCACCGCCTCGCCGCGGCACGCCCGCAGCATGCGCGTCGTGCGATCCAGCGCCTCGGGCATCGGCATCGTGCGAACTAGTAGCCGTTCAGGCTCGCCCAGCGCGCGCGGTGATACGCGGCATCGCCGAAGCTGAGCTCGGCCGCTCGCGCGCGCTTCAGGTAGAGGCCGATGTCGTACTCGTCGGTCATGCCGACCCCGCCGAACATCTGCACGCCCTCGTTGGCTGCGAGCACGTAGGCGTCCGAGCACTTCGCCTTCGCGAGCGACGCGAGCTTCGCCACGTCGGCGCTGTCCTCGTCGACGGCGCGCGCCGCGGCCATCACCACCGATCTCGCCAGCTCGAGCTCGATGAACACGTCGGCCGCGCGGTGCTTCAACGCTTGGAACGAGCCGATCGGCACGTCGAACTGCTTGCGCGTCTTCAGGTGCTCGACCGTGAGCGCGAAGGCCTGCTGCATGCCGCCGAGCATCTCGGCGCACAGGCCGATCGTGGCGCGATCGATCACGCGCGCGAGGAGTGCGCCGGCCTGCCCCTCGGCCCCGACCCCCTCCGCGGCGACTCCGTCCAGCTTCACGAGCGCCGCGCCGCGCGAATCGAGCCGCGTCTGGCGCGTGACCGTGAGTCCGGCCGCGCCTCTCGTCACCAGGAACAGCGAGAGGCCCGCCGCATCCGCGACGCCGCCCGACGTTCGCGCCGGGATCAGCAGCGCGTCGGCGACGTGGCCGTCGAGCACTTGGATCTTCTCGCCCGTCAGTCTCCAGCCCGCGCCGGCTCTCGCCGCGCGCGTCTCGACGTGATGCACGTCGTAGCGGCTCTTGGCCTCTTGGTGGGCGAGCGTCACGAGCGCGTCGCCAGCGCACAGCTTCGGCAGCCAGGCCTGCCTCTGTGCGTCGCTACCCGCGAGCAACATCGCCTGCCCGCCCAACAACACCGTGCCGAGGAACGGCTCGGGCGCGAGCGTGCGGCCGAGCTCCTCGAGCACGACCGCCAGCTCCGCGAAGCCGAGGCCCGCGCCGCCGTGCGCCTCGGGGAACGCGAGGCCCACCCAGCCGAGCTCCGCCATCTCCTTCCACAGCGCGCGCGAGAAGCATGTGGCGTCGCCGCCGTCGCGCAGTGCGCGCATGCGCGCGACCGGCGACTTCTCGCGCACGAAGTCCGCGGCGGTCTTCGCGATCAGGGCTTGGTCTTCCGTAATGACGAGATCCATGGCTCGATCCTCTTGCAATCGGGTGTCGACCGCGTTCGGTCAGTCCGGCAATCCCAACACGCGCTTCGCGATGATATTTCGCTGTACCTCGCTCGTACCGCCCTCGATCGAGTTGCCGCGGGAGCGCAGCCAGTCGCGTGTGGTCGCGAGCTCCTCGTCGCTGAAGCCTGGGCCGTCCCAGCCGAGCGACTGCGGGCCCGCGAGGCGCACCAGCATCTCCTGGCGCCGCATGTTCAGCTCGGTGCCGTAGACCTTGAACATCGAGCTCTCGGGGCCGGGCTGATGCCCCGCCTTCGCCGCGTCGCGCGAGCGCTGCATGGTGAGGCCGAACGCGCGCGTATCCATCTCGATGCGCGCGATCGCCTCGCGCGAGGCGGCGTCGGCGATGCGGCCGCTGACGTCGCTGGCGACGTACTGGCGCGCGCGATCCGCGATCGTGCGGCGCGCGCCGCCGCCTCCGCCGAATGCCTCGGCCACCATCGTGCGCTCGTGGCCGAGCAGCGCCTTTGCCACCGTCCAGCCCGCGTTTTCCTTGAAGATGATGTTCGTCTTCAGCGCCTTCACGTCGGTGAAGTGCGTCTCGCAGAACGGCGAGGTTCCGCTGATCAGGAGGATCGGCGAGACGGAGACGCCCGGCGTCTCCATGTCGATCAGGATGAACGTGATGCCTTCCTGTTTCTTGGCTCTCGGGTCGGTGCGGATGAGCGCGAAGATCCAGTCGGCCTTGTCCGCGTACGAGGTCCAGATCTTCGTGCCGTTCACGATGTAGTGATCGCCGCGATCTTCCGCGCGCGTCTGCAAGCCCGCGAGGTCGGAGCCCGCGCCCGGCTCGGAGTAGCCCTGGCACCAGCGGATCTCGCCGCGGCAAATCCTCGGGAGGTGCTCCTGCTTCTGCGCTTCGGTCCCGTACTGAAGCAAGGTGGGCCCGATCATCGTGAGACCGAAGCCGACGAGCGGAGGCGGCATGCGCAGGCGGCGCAGTTCTTCGGCGAGCACCTTCGCCTCTTCCTTCGAGAGCCCGCCGCCGCCGTATTCCTTGGGCCACGTCGGCGCCGTCAAGCCGCGCGCCGCGCAGCGGTCGAGCCACGTCTTCTGGTCGGGGTCGGGGTTCGTCCATTTCTTCCCGCCCCACACACCCTCGAGCTCGTCGGCGGGCATCCCGCGCAGCCGCTGCGGCGCGTTCGCCTCGAGCCAGCCGCGCATCTCGGCGCGAAACGTTTCGAGATCGGCCATCGGGATTCCTCCGGAGCGGGAGCAAAGGGGTCAGACCCCTTTGCTTCCGCGAAGCCGCGGACAGTAGCCCGGCAGAGTCCTGCGTCATTCCGTAGCTTGCGCGCGTCATGCGCATCTTGCTCGCCAGCCCGCGCGGATTCTGTGCTGGAGTCGACCGCGCGATCGAGATCGTCGAGCAGGCGCTCGCGCGCTTCGGGCCGCCGGTCTACGTGCGCCACGAAATCGTGCACAACCGCCACGTGGTCGATGCGCTGCGGGCGAAGGGCGCCGTGTTCGTGGACGATCCTCACGACGCGCCGCCCGGCGCGCTGCTGATCTACAGCGCCCACGGCGTCTCGCCGGCGGTGCGCGCGGCCGCGAGCGCGCAGGGGCTGCGCACGATCGACGCGACCTGTCCGCTGGTGACGAAGGTGCACCTCGAGGCGCAGCGCTTCGCGCGCGAGGGCTACGAGATCGTGCTCGTCGGGCACGCGGGGCACGTCGAGGTCGAAGGCACGATGGGGCACGCGCCGGAGCGCATGCGCCTCGTCGAGGACGTGGCCGACGTCGCGACGCTCGGCGTCACGCAGCCGCAGAAGCTCGCCGTGCTCACGCAGACGACGCTCTCGGTGGACGACACGCGCGACGTCACCGAGGCGCTGCGTGCGCGCTTCCCCGCGATTCGGCTGCCGCGCAAGGACGACATTTGTTATGCGACCCAGAACCGCCAGAACGCGGTGAAGCAGCTCGTCGCCGAAGCCGACCTCGTGCTGGTCGTGGGCGCGCCGGAGAGCTCGAACAGCAACCGGCTGGTGGAGATCGCGCAGAAGGCCGGCATCTCCGCGCGGCTCGTGCAGAGCGCCGCGGACGTTCGGGCCGAGTGGCTCGCCGGCGTCGCGACGGTCGGCGTGACGGCGGGCGCGTCGGCGCCGGAGTCGATCGTGCAGGAAGTGGTCGCCCGCTTGCGCGAGCTCGGCGGCGAGACGAGCCGCGTCGAGAGCCTGCCGGTCGTGGACGAGGGCGTCGTGTTCCAGCTGCCGAAGCTCGACGCCGCCGAGGCGGGCGACTAGGCGGATGTCGGAAGCGGACGAGCAGCCTCGGACTCCGCGCGACGCGAGCGCCGACGTCGAAGCCGCCGTCGGGGGCCTGCCCGATCTCGAGGGCGGCCCACAGAACCCCGCCGGATCGCTGGCCCTCGGCGCGCTGCCCTCGCCGCGCGAGCGCCGCTCCCAGACCCGCGGCGAGATCCTGCGCCTCGCCTGGCCGGTCATGCTCTCGATGCTCCTCGCGAGCATCGTCGGCGCCGTCGACGTGCTGATGGTGAAGCAGCTCGGCGCATTCGCGCAGGCGGCGGTCGGCGTCGGCGCGCAGGTCTTCATGCTCGCGCAGGCCGTGCTGTTCGCGCTCTCGTTCGCCTGCGTCGCGCTGATGGCGCGCGCGATCGGCGCGGGCCAGCGCGATCGGGCGCGCCACGCGCTCGCGGGCGCGCTGATCCTGGCGCTCGTCACCTCGCTGCTGCTGTTCGCGGTGTTCGGCATCGATCCGAGCTGGATCCTCGCCCTGATCGGCATCGAGCCCGCCGTCGCCGCGGCGACCGCGATCTACCTGCGCCTCGTGATGGCGGCCTCGATCCTGATGGGCATCTCGCTCACGATCGAGAGCGCGCTGCGCGCGAACCGCGACACGGTCACGCCGATGCTGATCGCGGTCGTCGTCACCGTCGCGAAGATCGGCCTCAACCCGCTCTTGATCTTCGGTGTCGCCGGCATCGTGCCGCCGCTCGGACTCGCCGGCGCCGGCTGGGCGACGCTCGGCGCGCAGTGCGTCGCGCTGCTCGCCTTCGCGTTCGTCACCTGGCGCGCGTCGCCTGACGGACCGCTCGGCGTGCGCGCGCGCGACTTCCGGCCCGCGCGCGCGCTGATCGTGCCGCTGATCCGCGTCTCGCTGCCGGGCGTCGGCGAGCGGCTGATCCTGCAGGTCGCGATGCTCACGTACCTAACAGCCGTCGGGACCTTCGGGACCTACGCGACCGCCGCCTACTCGATCGGCGTGCGCCTGCTCTCGTTCTCGTGGATTCCGGGCAACGGCTTCTCGCAAGCCGCCGCGACCATCGTCGGGCAGTCGCTCGGCGCCGGCGACCTGAAGAAGGCAGAGCGCGCGGCGAAGCGTGCGGCGAGCCTCGCGGTGATCGTGGCCGTCGGCATGGGCGCGATCGCATTCTTCGCCGACCGCCCGATCGCCGAGTTCAGCGCCGCCGATCCGCACACCGCCGAGGCGCTGATCCCGTTCATGATGTGCCTCGCGCTCGCGCAGCCGTTCATGCAGCTCCACTTCACACTCGCGGGCGCATTCCGCGGCGCGGGCGACACCTGGACGCCGCTCGTCTCCGCGCTGATCGGCAACTGGGTGTTCCGCGTGCCGCTCGCCTGGCTCGTGACGAAGTGGCTGCACGCGGACCTCGTGTGGGTGTGGGCGGTGTTGATGCTCGACCACGTCGCCCGCGCGATCTGGCTGCTGTGGGCGTTCCGGCGCCGCGACTGGTCGAAGCGCCTCGGCGGCCTCAGCGCGAGCGCGTGAGCTCCGCGTCGCGCGCTCGGGTCGCGGCAATTCCGCCGGGAGCTTCGGCGGCCCTCCGCGCGCGCAGATCCAGCACCACCAGCGTCGGTCCCCGGAACACCACCTCGCGCGTGCGCGCGAGCTCGCGCTGCGTGGCCATGAAATCCAGGAAGTACGGCGCCCACATGCGCCACATCCACTGCCCCTTCGTCTTGTGCGAGCGCCAGTGCGTGTCGGAGTAGAGGCAGAAGCTCCGGCGCGGCGGAGTGAACGCGAGGTGCGTGTAGCCGAGCGATTCGAAGTACGAGGCCATCGCCTCGGCGCCCGCGAAGAACGGCATGCCCGGATCCGGGCTGGCTTGACCGAGGCAATCGAGAGAGTGGACGACGTGGAGATCGTGGCGCCACAGGTAGGCCTGCTCGGCCGCCGACACGACGCGCGCCTCGGGTGGAAGCAGGCGCTGCGCTTCCTCGTACGGCCTGCGTCCGCCGAACTCGTCCGGCGTGAACGGATCCGCGACGAAGCGGCGCAGGCCGTCCAGCCACTCGCCGGTCTGCCGGAGCGCGATCCCCCCCTGCGAGAACGGCGTCTCGCTGAACACGCGGTGCGTCATCACCGGCATCAGCAGCCACGCCGCAGCGATCGCGACCAGCGCGCCGCGGCGCCAGCGCGCGGCGGGCGACGCCGGCTCGAGAGCCACGATTGCGCCGAACGCCAGGAACGCCGGCAGCGCGAGCGGCGCGCAGTATCTCAGCACGGTGAAGCTGTCGAAGGCCGTAGCGCCGAGAGCCGCCGAGACCAGCAGCGCGCCGGTGGCGAGGAACACCTGCGCGACCAGCGCGCGCTGCTCGCGGCGCGCGAACGCGAGCGCCGCGAGCGCAGCCAGGAAGGGCGCGCGGTTCGCGGTCAGGCACTCGGCCACGTAGCGCGCGAGCTGGCGCGGCGTGAGCGGCTCGCTGAAGAGCGACGCGAAGCGATGGTTGCCGCGGAAGAGTGGGAACAGCGGCGTGCCCGAGGACTGCCAGAGCGAGAGGCACCAGGGCAGCAGCGCGGCACCGGTCGCGAGCGCGGCGACCGCGCCGAGGCGCAGGCGTGCGCGATCCCGCTGCCACGCCGCGCGCGCGAGCTCGAGCGCCCACAGCGCCGCGGGCAGCGGCGCATTGCTCACGCGCAGCCCGATCAGCCACGCGGCGAGCACGCCGAACAGCAGCGCGTCGCGTGTGCTGGCGGCGTCGGGTGCACGCAGCACGAGGCGCGCGTGCAGCGCCAGCAAGAGCAGCGTGCCGCCGTAGGGCAGCAGCGTCGGCAGCGTGTTGAGGTGCGGGATCGTGACGCTGACGGCGAGCGCGAGCAGCACGAATGCGAGCGCGTGCCAGCGCGGCGCGTCCGGCCGCGCGAGCGCGTCGCGCAGGGTGAGCGCGCCGCCGACGACCGCGATCTGCCCGAACACCGCGTCGGCGACGGTGTTGGCCGAAATACCGAGAGCCGGCCAGAAGAAGCCCTGCACGAACGGCCCCGCACCGAGCACCCCGAGCCGCCGCATGCTGAAGGGCTCGTCGAAGCCGCCGGACTCGAGCAAGAGGCGCGGGAAGTGGAGGTAGACGACCCAGTCATCGCACGGGTTGTAGTGCGGGTGGCGCAGACCGCCGAGCGTGCGCGCGCCCAGGAACACCACGGTGGGCGCGAGCCAGAGCGCGTCGGCGACGCGGAAGCGTGCGCGCGCCGTGCCGGCGGGATCGCGCGGGCGACGCGCCCCGAGCAACCCGCCAGCCGCGATCCCTAGCAACAGGAGCGCCACCGCGCGCGAGTAGAGGTGGGCCGCGACCGCGACGCCCGCCAGCGCGCTGAGCGCCGCGACGCCGATCGTGACGCGCGCCGCGACCGGCAGCGCGGCGTCGTCGCTGCGCGCGAGCGCGCTCGTCAGCCGCGATGCGCCGAGCGCGCCCACGACGAGGGCGAGCGGCAGCGCGAGCGCGTCGAGGATCACCGCTGCACCGACGCCACTCTTCGACTCCGCTCGCTCGCGGCTCGCTGCGCTTGCTACGCCAGCGCCGGCGCGCGCTCCTCGATGCGCAGGGACAGCGCGGCGTCGCCCTCGGCGGCGTCGACCGTGACTCTTCCGCCGCGCGCGAGCCGTCCGAACAGCAGCTCGTCCGAGAGCTTGTCGCGCAGCTCGGTCTGGATCACGCGCGCCATCGGCCGCGCGCCGAAGTCCGGGTCGTAGCCCTTCTCGGCGAGCCAATCGCGCGCGCCGTCGGTCAGCGCGATCGTGACTCGCTTGTCCTTCAGCTGCGCCTCCACCTCGCGCACGAACTTGTCGACGACGCGGCCCATGACCTCGGGCGTGAGCGCGTCGAAGCTCACGATCTCGTCGAGGCGATTTCGGAACTCGGGGCTGAACAGCTTCTCGACCTCGGTCTTCGCCGTCTTGCGCGCGCCGGCAAAGCCGATCGACGGCCTCACCAGGTCGCGCGCGCCGACGTTCGAGGTCATCACCAGGATCACGTGGCGGAAGTCCGCCTCGCGGCCGTGGTTGTCGGTGAGCGTCGCGTGGTCCATCACCTGCAGCAGGATGTCGAACAAGTCGCGGTGCGCCTTCTCGATCTCGTCCAGCAACAAGACGGCGTGCGGCTGCTTGCGGATGCGCTCGACCAGCATCCCGCCCTCGTCGTAGCCGACGTAGCCGGGCGGCGCGCCGATCAGGCGCGCGACCGCGTGCTTCTCCATGTACTCGCTCATGTCGAAGCGCAGGAACGGCACGCCCAGCGTCTTCGCGAGCTGGCGCGCGAGCTCGGTCTTGCCGACCCCCGTCGGGCCGGTGAACAGGAAGCTGCCCATCGGCTTGTCGGCGCCGCCGAGGCCGGCGCGCGTGCGCTTCACCGCGCGCACCACCGTCTCGATCGCGGCGTCCTGGCCGAACACCACCGCGCGTAGATCGGCCGGCAGTGCCTCGAGGTGCGCCTTCTCCGAGACGGTCGCGCGCGCGAGCGGCGTACCGGTCATGCGCGCGATCAGCTGCTCGACGTCGCGCACCGTCACCGTCTTCCCGGATTTGTGCTGCGGCGCGAGCTTCACCGCGGCGCCGACCTCGTCCATCACGTCGATCGCCTTGTCGGGCAGGAAGCGGTCGTTGATGTGCTTGGCCGAGAGCTCGACGCAGGCCGCCAACGCCGGCTTCGAGTACTTCACACCGTGATGCGACTCGTAGCGCGACGCCAGCCCCTCGAGGATGCGCTGCGCCTCCGCCTCGCTCGGCTCGGGCACGTCGATGCGCTGGAAGCGGCGCGCGAGCGCGCGGTCCTTCTCGAAGTGCCGGTATTCCTGATAAGTGGTCGAGCCCATGCAGCGCATCTCGCCCGACTGGAGCAGCGGCTTCAGCAGATTCGAGGCGTCCACCGTCGCGCCGCTCGCCGCGCCCGCGCCGAGAATGGTGTGGATCTCGTCGATGAACAGCACCGGGTTCTCGCGCTCGCGCAGCGCCGCGATCAGCGCCTTGAAGCGCTGCTCGAAATCGCCGCGGTACTTCGTGCCCGCGAGCAGCGCGCCCAAATCGAGCGAGTGGATCTCCGCGCTCTGCAAGTTCGCCGGGACTTTGCCCTCGTGGATGCGCTGGGCGAGGCCCTCGGCGATCGCGGTCTTCCCGACGCCGGTCTCGCCCACGAAGATCGGGTTGTTCTTGCGGCGCCGCGCGAGGATGTGGATCGCGCGGTCGAGCTCGCCCTCGCGGCCCACCAGCGGATCGAGCTTCCCCTGCGCCGCGAGCTCGGTGAGGTTCTGCGCGAACGCGGCGAGCGGGTCCGCGGGCATCTCCTCGTCGTCTGTGCCGCCGCGCGCGTCCTGCTTCGCGCGCTTGGCGCCGCCGGGTTTCTTCACGGCCACGGGCTTCAGCTTCGACTCGCCGTGGGAGACGTACCGCAGCACGTCGAGCCGCGAGACTTCCTGCCGCCGCAACAAATCGACGGCGAACGAATCGGGCTCGTTCAGGATCGCCGCGAGCAGGTCGCCCGCCTCGACCTCTTCCTTCTCGGCGCTCTCGGCGTGCTGGATCGCGCTCTGCAGCACGCGATGGAACGCGAGGGTCTGCCCGGTCTCCTCGCGCGCGCCCTCGGGCAGCTTCTCGAGCTCGTTCTCGAAGTAGGTGTCGAGGGCCTCCTTCAGCTGCGCGAGGTCCGCGCCCACGTGGCGCAGCACGTTCGCGCCGGCGTCGTCGTGGGCGAGCGCGTAGAGCAGGTGCTCGACCGTGAGATAGGCGTGGCGGCGCGCGACGGCCTCGCGCAGCGATGCCTGGATCGTCATGTGGAGCTCGCGATTGATCTGACTCACTCGGCCTCGACCCCCGCGCGCAATGGGTAGCTGCGTTCTTCGGCCAGCTTGTGCACCTGCGAAACCTTGGTCTCCGCGACCTCGTGGGTGAAGACGCCCGCGATGCCCGAGCCGCCCCGGTGAATCTGCAGCATCAGCGCGTTCGCTTCGACCGGGCTCTTGCGAAAGACCGTCTCGAGCAGATTCACCACGAACTGCATGGGCGTGTAGTCGTCGTTGTAGAGCACGACCTTGAAGCGCGGCGGACGCGCCTCCTTCTCGCGCGTGCGCTCGAGCACGCTGCCCTGTCGCTGTCGGTCGTCGCCTGCGCTCGCCACGGAGGCCAACATAGCCCCGGCCGGGCCGCGAACAGAGGCGACCGCGCCCGCGGCGCTAGCCGACGCCGCCGCGGCGGCCGACACTGCGCGCGATGGCCGACTTCGCGCTGCTGGAATCCGTCCGCGAGATCGCGCGCGAGGAGTGGAATGCGCTGGTCGCCGACGAATCGCCGTTCCTCGAGTGGGAGTGGCTCGCCTCGCTCGAGGAAGCCGGCTGCGTGGGCCGGCGGACCGGCTGGGAGCCGAGGCCGCTGGTCGCGCGCGAGGGTGGGCGGCTGGTCGCGGCTTGCCCGCTCTACGTGAAGGGCAACAGCGAGGGCGAGTTCGTGTTCGACTGGGGCTGGGCCGAAGCCGCGCAGCGCGCGGGCATCGCGTACTACCCGAAGCTGCTGGTGGGCGTGCCGTTCTCACCTGTTACGGGCGCGCGCTTCCTCACGGCGCCGGGAGAGGATCGACGCGCCTGGATCCGGCGCCTCGCCGCCGCGCTGAAGGAGCTGTGCGCGGGCAACGAGCTGTCGAGCGTGCACGTGAACTTCCTGCGCGAGGACGAGCGCGAAGAGCTGGAGGCTGCGGGCTTCCTGCTGCGCTCGGGCTTCCAGTACCACTGGCGCAACCGCGCGTTCGCGAGCTTCGACGACTACCTCGCGAGTCTGACGAGCAAGCGGCGCAATCAGGCGAAACGCGAGCGCCGCGAGCTCGCCGCGCAGGGCGTCGAAATCGACGCGCTCGGCGGCGAGGCGCTCGGCGACGAGCACTTCGACCCGATGTACGAGATCTACCTCTCGACGATCTCGGCGAATCCGTGGGGCCGGCAATACCTCAACCGCGAGCTGTTCCAGCTGCTGCGCGCGCGCTGGAAGCACCGGCTCTGCTTCATGCGCGCGCGCGTCGGCGGCGAGCTGGTGGCGGGCACGATCAACGTGCAGAAGGGCGACGCACTGTACGGGCGCTACTGGGGCGCTCTGCGCCCGCTGCGGCACCTCCACTTCAACGTCTGTTACTACGCCGGCATCGCGCACTGCATCGAGCGCGGGCTCGTGCGCTTCGAGCCGGGCGCCGGCGGCGAGTACAAGCAGCTGCGCGGCTTCGACGCGACCGCGACCTGGAGCGCGCACTTCGTCGCCGACCCGCGCCTGCGCGACGGGGTCGCGCGCTTCCTCGAAGCCGAGCGCCGCAAGGTCGAGCACACGCTCGACTGGTACGCAGAGCACTCCGCGAACCGGCGCGACGACGCCGCGGAGTGAGCGGCTCGCCCCGATTCGCCCCCGCCTCGAAGGGTCAAGGGGGTCGCGCAGGGGTCCGATGAAGCGCGTTGGGTCCGAGCGCCGCGGGCGCTCCGGCCCGGGGAGCCATGGGCGCGACCAAGGTCGGCAAAACGCTGGGCAACTTCCGGATTCTCGAGTGCCTCGGGAGCGGCGGCGCCGGCATGATCTGGAAGGCCGAGGACGCGAGCCTCGGCCGCGTCGTCGCACTGAAGGCGCTGCGCCCCGAGCTCGCCGCAGACGGCGACATGGCGCAGCGCTTCCGGGCGGAGGCGCGCACGCTCGCGAAGCTGTCGCACGCCAACGTCGCCTCGCTCTACAGCTTGATCGAGGACGACGACGGCCTCTTCCTCGTGCTCGAGTACGTCGAGGGCCACACGCTCGCGGCGCTGCTCGCGACCTCGGGGCCGCTGCCCCTCGACACGGCGTACGCGCTGTTCCATCAGGTGCTGGACGGCGTCGGGCACGCCCACGAGGCCGGCATCGTCCACCGCGATCTCAAGCCCGCGAACCTCATGGTCGACGCGCGCGGGCGCGTGAAGGTGATGGACTTCGGCATCGCGCGCGTCGCCGGCGCAGAGCGCACGACGCATCACGGCAAGCTGGTCGGGACGCCCGAGTACATGTCGCCCGAGCAGGTGCGCGGCGAGGACGCGACGATCCGCAGCGATCTCTACTCGCTCGGCATCCTGCTCTTCGAGATGGTCACCGGCGAGGCGCCCTTCCGCGCGCCCGCCTCGTTCGAGCTGATGCGCGCTCAGCTGGAAGATCTCCCGCCGGATCCCCGAGCGCTGCGGCCGGAGCTCGACGTGCGCGTCGCGCGCGCGATCTTGCGGGCGCTCGCCAAGCGCCCTGCCGAACGCTTCGCATCGACGCGCGAGCTGCAGGATGCGCTGTTGGACGCTGGCGCCTCGCGGCGCGGCCGTCCGATCGCGCGGATCTGGCGGGACCTGCCGGGCGCAAACGACAATGAGGCCCCCACCCTGACGACTGGACGCGGCGGCGAAGCTGCAACCGTTTCCGACGCGGAGAGTCCGGTTGTGTCGCCGGTGCTCGCGCCGGACGGCGGGACGGAGCCGATCGGCGCATGGACGCGCGCAGTCGACCCACGGAGCGACGACCTCGAGTCCGAGCCCGAGGGCGACGAAGGCGACCGCGCGCGCGCGCCGAGGACGGCCGTGATGGACGCGGCGGCCGACACCTCCGTGCTGCCCACGCCGCCGCCCACGCGCATGCTCGCCGACGCGCCCTTCGCCGCGCACGCCCAGTCGCTCGGCACGAAGCCCTTCGTCGCGCCGGGCGCCGCGCGGCCGACTGGCTTGTTGTGGATGCTCGCCGGCGCCGCCCTGATCGTCGGTGCGCTCGGCCTCGTGCAGCTGCGCGCCGACGACGAGCCCGAGGCGGCCGCCGCGCAAACTGCGCCGACCCCGGAACCTCGCGAGCCCGCGCCGCAGCGCGAGGTAGCCCCGCCGCTGCCCGCGCCCGCCGCCCCCGCGCCGCCTCGAGCGAAGCGAGAAGCCGCCGCCAGCGCGGCGCGCGCGCTCCCCAACAAGTCGCAGAAGATCGCGCCGCCGGCAGCCGCGCCGGAGGCTGCACCCCAGGAGGACTCGGGATGGGTGATTCGACGCTGACGCGCGCGTGCGCGCTGATCCTGCTCACGGGCGCACTCGGCTGCGTCGTGCCCGCGACCCCGGCCGCCTACACGCCCGCGAAGAACGCGCAGCGCGCGGGTCCGAAGCAGCTCGGCACGGAGGCCGAGGTCGCGCGCGAGTATGCGTGCAATGCGCAGCGAGCTCCGCTGCTCGTGCTCGAGGAGAGCTCGCTGCGGCCGACGCCGCTCGCGGCCGGCCAGGAGTTCGGGCACCGCATCGTCTACGCGCTCTGCCCCGCGCGCGCGAAGCAGCCGCTCGCGGGCACGCTGCGCACGCGCATCCGCTTCGGCAGTGCGGTCGTCGTCGACGACAGCGCGGACTTCGCGGCCCAGCCCGGACGCTGGGCCGTCGACACGTTCATCGCGCTGCCGCCGCAGGCGAAGCCCGGCGCATACGAGCTCGAGCTCGAGTTCACGCCCGCCGCGGGCGCGGTACGTTTCGCGACCAAGATGCCCTTCAGTGTCTGGATGAGATGAACGCGGCCGTCCGCCGCGTCGCCCTCGGAGCGACCCTCGCGCTCGCCGCGATCGCGACGTTGCTGCTGCAGGGCGACGGAGCGGCCCCGGCAGACGCAGACTTGATGGCGGTCGCCGCGCCGGTCGCAGACCACGAGAACGGCTACGTCACGCTCGCGGCGGCAGCGGAGCTCCTGCAGTGGCCCGAGGACGAGGCCAGCGGCGACCGCTTGATCGCGATGTCCCGCGGCGTCGGCTGGGATGACGAGCTCGCGGCGCGCGTGCTCGCTGCGAACGAGTTCGCGCTGCACGCGTTCGCCCGCGTCGCCCGGAATCCGGCGTTCCAGTCGCCGGCCGGCTCGCCTGCGCCGCGTCCCCCGCTTGCCGAGGCGCTGCGGCTCGAGCACGTGCTCGCGATCCGCGCGATCGCGGCGGCGAGGCGCGGCGAGGCGGAGCCGGCGCTAGAGGACAGCCTGCTCGCGATGCGCACCGCCCGGCGGATCGGCGCGAATCCCAACGGGGCGCTCCTCTACGCCGAGGCGAGCTTCGCAGCCGGCGAGATCGGGCTGCGCGCGCTCGAGGCCGTGAGCCAGCGAATCCCACTAGGCGCCGAGCGCTCGCTCGCGCTGTCGCGCGAGCTGAGCGCGCTCCGCCCGAGCGCGGCCGACTGGCGCTCCGCGCTCGCCGCCGAGTACCGCATCGAGCGTGCGCTGCTCGTCGCGTCCACGGGGGATCGCGAGCTGCTGGAGACCCGCGCGGCGAGCGCGCCTGCGGAGCGCATCGTGCGCTGGCTGCCCGATCGCTACGCGCTGCAGCCCAACAACTCGCTCGCCGCGCTGGCCGCGGAGGTGCGCGTGCAGCA
The DNA here is from genome assembly GCA_036560185.1 of Myxococcota bacterium. GTDB lineage: Bacteria > Myxococcota_A > UBA9160 > UBA9160 > UBA6930 > VGRF01. Next base: position 26,172 of record DATBRS010000078.1, on the reverse strand, counting down.
GGCGCGGGCGGACGAGCCGTGCAGCCCGCCCCCCGATGTGCGGCCGCTCGGCCTGCTCGAGCTGCTGCGACCGAACCCGCTCGGCCGGCGCGCGCTCGCGGAGATGTCCGAGAGGGGCCGCGTCGAGACGTCGCGCTGCGCTCAGATCGCGCGCATCGAGTTGATGCGCGCGGGGGTCGCCGTGCGCGCGTTCGAAGCGGATCGCGGCGTGCTGCCGCCCTCGCTCGAGGCGCTAGTGCCGGCGTACCAAGACGCCGCGCCCGTCGACCCGTTCTCCGGGGGCGTCCTGCGCTTCGACCGCGCGCAGCGCGTGATCTACTCCGTCGGGAGCGACGGCGTCGACGACGGCGGGCGCGAGCGCCCGGACGCCGAGCAGCCGCGCGAGCCGCGCTTCGTCGTGCCCGCGGTCGCCCCGCGCTGAGCGCGCGCGAGACCCGTCGCGGTACCCTGCGGCCCATCACCCAAGGAGCCGCACATGGCGCGCATCATCGGCAACCTCGCCCCCGAAGACGACCTGATGCATCCGCTCGGGCCGGAGAAGAACTTCAACGAGAGCGCGTACTACAACTTTTTCGACACGAAGAAGTCCCTCGGCGGCTGGTTCCGCATCGGCAACCGCGCGAACGAAGGCAGCGCCGAGCGCACCGTCTGCCTCTACCTGCCCGACGGCCGCGTGCTCTTCAGCTTCGGCCGGCCCTCCATCCCTAACAATGACGCCTTCGACGCGGCCGGTCTCAAGTTCGAAGTGCTCGAGATGACCGACCGACATCGCACCAGCTTCGACGGCAACGTCGTCGAGCTGCGCGAGCCGCGGCAGATGGCGGACCCGAAGGCAGCGTTCCAGAACAACCCGAAGAAGCGCATCACGTTCGATCTCGAGCACGTCGCGGTCGGGCCGCTCTACGGGCACAAGGCCGAGGAGAAGCCCGGCGAGGACGCGAGCCAAGGCTTCGCGCGCGCGCACTTCGAGCAGCACATGAAAGTGACCGGCTCGCTCACCATCGACGGCGAAGTGCATCGCATCGAAGGCTTCGGCTTGCGCGACCACTCCTGGGGCCCCCGCTTCTGGCAAGCGATCCACAGCTACGAGTGGCTCACCATGAACTTCGGCGAAGGCCTCGGCGCGATGGTCTCGATCGTGCAGCGCGATCCCGAAGGCAAGCAGACCTCGCGCGGCGGCGTGATCGTGCGCGGGAACGAGATGGAGCGCATCGTCGACGCGCAGATCACCGCCGAGTACGAAGACAACGGCCTCTACCACAAGAGCCTCACCGCCAAGGTGAAGACCGAGAGCGGCGCCGAGCACACCATCACCGGCAAGGTGACGGGCTTCATCCCGCTGCGGAACCGACGCGAAGGCCTCGAGACGTTCATCGGCGAGGGCATGACGGAGTGGAAGCTGGGAGATCAGGTTGGCTACGGGCTGAGCGAGTTTCTGAGGCAGAAGTAGGAGGCGAAGCGTGAACGACGAACCCATCGCGACGGATTGCGACAGCACCTTCGAATGGCACCGGGAGTGATCATGTCCGAAGACCGCATCCGAGTCCTGCGCAAAGACGGCATCGCCGACGTGCGCCTCAATCGCGCCGACAAGATGAACGCGCTCGATCCAGCGATGTTCGAGGCGCTGGTCGAGACGGGCCGCGATCTCGCGGACGACCGATCGGTGCGCGTCGTCGTGCTCTCGGGCGAGGGGCGCGCGTTCAGCGCGGGGCTCGACATGGCGAGCATGGCGGCGATCGCGGGCTCGCGGGATGCCGCGGCGGCGCCGGCGCAGCCGCGCCGCGCGCTGTTCGACCGCGATGCCTCGAGCCCGGCGAACTTCGCGCAGCAGACGGCGTGGGTGTGGCACGACATGCCGGCGCCGGTGATCGCCGCGGTGCACGGCGTCGCCTACGGCGGCGGCCTGCAGATCGCGCTCGGCGCCGACATCCGCATCGTCGCGCCCGACGCGAAGCTCTCGATCCGCGAGAGCTATTGGGGACTGATCCCCGACATGGCGGGTAGCCAGCTGCTGCGCGGCCTGGTGCGCCCCGACGTCGCGAAGGAGCTCACCTTCACCGCGCGCATCTTCTCGGGCGAGGAAGCGCACGCACTCGGGCTCGCGACCCAGCTCAGCAACACGCCCTACGAGACGGCGATGGAGCTCGCGCGCGAGATCGCGGCCCTCAACCCGGACGCGATTCGCGCGGCGAAGCTGCTGCTGAACGAGGCGCCGCTGGTCTCGCCAGCGGCCGGCCTGCAGCGCGAGGAGGCGCTGCAGCGCAAGCTCGCGGGCAGCGCGAATCAGCTGGAAGCCGTGAAGGCGAACTTCGAGAAGCGCGCGGCGAAGTTCTCGGATCCGAGCTGAGCGCCAAGCGCAGCGCCCCGCCGCGCCTCGCGTTCCGTGCGTCTGCCGCCAATAATCGGCTCGCGATGCCCCCGATCCCGCTCTTCGCGACGCCGCCGGCCAACGTGTGCCTGCTGCGCCTCTCCGCGCTGGGCGACGTCTGCCACGCCATCGCGCTGCTGCGCGTGCTGCAGCGCGCGTGGCCCGAGACGCGCTTCAGCTGGATCGTGGGCAAGTCCGAGGCGCGGCTGCTCGCGCTGGTGGACGGCGTCGAGGTGATCCCCTTTGACAAGGGCGGCGGCATCGCCGCGCTGCGCGAGCTCGGCTCGCGCCTCGGCGCGCGCCGCTTCGACTTGTTGCTGATGCTCCAGGTCGCACTGCGCGCGAGCCTGCTCTCGGCTCTGATTCCCGCGCGCGTGAAGCTCGGCTTCGATCGCGCGCGCGCACGCGAAGGCCAGTGGCTGTTCTCGAACGCGCGCATCGCGCCGCGCGAGCGCGAGCACGTGCTCGACGCAGTGCTCGGCTTCGGCGCCGCCTGCGGTGTCACCGATCTCGCGCCGCGCTGGGATCTCGCGCTGCCCGAGAGCGCGCGGGCGTACGCCGCGCGCCTGATTCCCGACGGCGCGCCGAGCGCGCTCGTGATCTCGCCGTGCTCGAGCGTGCACGCGCGCGACTGGCTGCCGCAGCGCTACGCCGCGCTGGCGGACTACGCGCACGCGCGCCACGGCCTGCGCGTGATCCTGTGCGGCGGCGCGAGCGATGAAGAGCGCGCGATGGGCGAGGCGATCGAGCGCGCCGCCGGCGTGCCGCTCCAGAATCAGATCGGCCGCGACACGCTCCCCGAGCTGATCGCGCTACTCGCGCGCGCCGCCGCCCTCGTGTGCCCGGATTCGGGGCCGGCGCACTTCGCGACGATGACCGGCACGCCGGTGATCGGCTTGCACGCGACCTCGAACCCCGCACGCAGCGGCGCCTACTTCTCGCGCGCGCACTGCGTGAACCGCTTCCCCGACGCCGCGCGGAAGTTCCGCGGAATGGCGGTGGAGGAGCTGCCGTGGGCGGATCGCATCGAGCAGCCCGGCGTGATGGCGTTGATCTCGCTGGAGGACGTCACGGCGAGGCTCGACGCGCTGTTAGGATCGCGCGCATGAGCGCGAACGCGATCCTCGCCCCGATCTCGCCCGGCGAGCTGCTCGACAAGCTGACGATCCTGCGCCTCAAGTCCGAGCGCATCGCCGAGCCGGAGAAGCGCGCGAACGTGGAGCGCGAGCTCGCGCTGCTCGAGGCGGTCTGGCGCGCGCAGCCGCGCGCGGAGGAGCTGCGCGCGGAGGAGGCGGCGCTCGTGCGCGTGAACGCGGCGCTCTGGGACGTGGAGGACGCGCTGCGCGCGCTCGAGGCGGAGCAGCGCTTCGACGCCGAATTCGTGGCGCTCGCGCGCTCGGTCTACCGGCACAACGACGAGCGCGCAGCGCTGAAGCGGCGCGTGAGCGCGCGGCTCGGCTCTGCGCTGATCGAAGAGAAGTCGTACGCCGCGCCGCGGGTGCGCGAACGCGACTGAGGGAGCGCGGCGGACCGGCAGTGCTCCGGCAACGCGCCGGCAGCGTCACCCGGCGCGCGCCAGGCCCCACTTACCTCGCGAGGCGAGCCCGTGCGGCGTTCGCCCCAGGAGTCATCACGGTGCGCGAACAGGCTCGGGACGCGGTGCTGGTCATCGGCTTCGCCGGCGTGAGCGGCGGCGTCGCGACGCGCCTGATCGCGCTCGGCTTTCGTCCGATCAGCGTGACCGACCCGCAAGCCGCGGCTGCTCGCGTCGAGCGCGAGCACGTGCCGGTGCGCGCCGCGATCGTGCCGACCAGCGCAGACTTCCTCGTGCCCGGCGGCCTCTGGCGCCTCGCGCGCGCCAACGGTCTCAGCTCGCGCCGCTTCATCGCGCTCGGTCCGCCCGTCGAAGAGGCGGACGCCGCGCGCATTCGCCGCGCGGGCGTGCGTTTCCTGCTGACGGAGCCGTGCACGGACCGCGAGCTGCGCTTCGCCGTGAACCGCGCGCTCTACGACGAGCACGGCCAGAGCCGCTCGCGCGCCCGCGTCGCGACCGACCTGATCGCCCGCGTTCGGATGGGAGCGCGGGAGAAGGCGGGCCTCGTGTACTCGCTCTCGAGCGACGGCTGTTACTTGGAGACCGACCGGCCGTGCCTGCCGGAGACCTTCGTCTCGCTGCAGCTTCCGTTGCCCGGGGGCGCCGTCGAGCTGCCCGCACGCGTGCTCTACACGAACGTCACGGGCGACTTCCACCGCCCGAATCTCCCGCGCGGCATGGCGCTCTCCTTGCTCTCGGGTGGCGCGCCGGAGCGCGCGGCGATCGGCGCCTACGTCGCGGAGCGGCTCGCGGAGCAGGGCATCGAGCCGCGCGGCGACGATGCCGTCGTGCAGAGCGTGATGACGCGCGTGTGGGCGCGCGTGCGCGCGCGCATCGCGCCGAGCTGGGCGCGCGCTACGACCTGAGCGCGCAGCGCTCTAGCCGCTGCGGCTGAGCAACGCGCTCAGCGTCGCCTCCACCGCGGCGTGCGCCCGCGCGGCCGAGAGCCCCTGATCGCCGCGCAGGCGATCCCACGCCTCGAACGAGGTGGCGAGCTCGACCGCGTCGACGATCTCGCGCGGCGCCTCGGCGAGCTCGGGTAGCCAGCGCAGCAGGTGCTCGCGCAGCACGCGCACGAATTGCCGGTGCGTCGCGTGGAGGAACGGCGAGCGCTGCCGATTCACGTTCGCGGCGCGCTTGTACGGCGCGATTCGCTCGAACACGCGCACCCGCAGCTGCAGCATCGCGCGCGAGCGCTCGGCGACGCTGCCGCTCGGTTCGCCGCCGGTGACGATCGGCTCCAGCTGCGCCCGTACGCGGCCGTCGAGGGCGGCGTACAGGCGCTCCATGTCCGTGAAGTGCCGGAAGACGCTGCGCAGGCCGACGCCGGCGCGCGCCGCGACTCGCTCCGCCGTCGGTTCGAGCACGCCCTCGCCGAGCAGCTCGAAGAGCGCGTCGACGATCGCGCCGCGATTGCGCTCGCCGCGCTGCACGCGGCCGTCGGGCGCGAGCGGCGGCGCGACTCGCCCCGAACGCGCTTTGCTCGCTCGCCGCGGACTCCGCGCCATCGACCGCACCCCTCGAGACGTGGCACGCATGCTGCCACAACGCAGCGAGCCGAAGGCGTGCGCCGACAATATGACATGCGTTGTGCCACAATGTAGAGCCCGCGCAGGAGCCCCAGCATGTCCGCCAGCTCACCGTCTCGCTCGCGCCGCCTCGCGCCTTGGCTCGCGGCGGCGCTGCTCTACGCGTCGTTCGCGCTGTGGTACGACGGCATCTCGCCGCCGCTCTCCGGCGCGGAAGTCGAGCACTACGCGGCGCTGCTCGCGCAGCGCGGTCTTCCGGCCGAGCGCGTCGCGCGCCTGCGCGCGTTCCTCGCCGCGGACCGAGGCGGCGACTTCGTGATGGTGAACCTGATCGCGTTCGACCCGGCGCCGGCGCCCGTCGGCGAGATGCGCGCCGGCGAGAGCGGCCGCGACGCCCTCGCGCGCTACATGGCGTACATGACGCCCGCGCTGCTCGCGCGCGCCTCGCACCCGCTGCTCGGCGGCGACGCCGCGGCGAGTGCGCTCGAAGCGTGGGGGCTCGCGGACGGCGAGCGCTGGTCGATGGCGGGCGTGGTCCGCTACCGCAGCCGGCGCGACATGATCGAGATCGCGACCGACCCGCGCTTCCGCGACGCGCACGCTTACAAGCTGGTGGCGATGGAGAAGACGCTCGCGCTGCCGATCGAGCCGTACTTCGTCGCAGGCGGCCCGCGCGCCGGCGTCGCCCTGGTGCTGATCGCGGGCGCCGCGCTCGCGCATGCGGCGCTGACGAGCCGAGGCACGGCGTGACGATCGCGCGGCACCTCGCGCCGCTCGCGATGTCCGTCGTGACGAGCCCGCGCACGCGCGCGCTGCGGCGCGGCGCCGCGAGCGCCGCTCGCCGCCTGCGCGGCCGCGCGCGCGAGCTCCACTACTTCCATCAGGTCGACGACCCGTACAGCGCGCTCGCGGCGCAAACCCTGCGCGCGCTGACGGAACGCTACGACGTCGCGCTGATCCCCCACTTGGTCGCACCGCCCAGCGACGCCGCCGCGCCCGAGCGAGCGCTGCTCGAGGCCTTCGCGCGGCGCGACGCTGCAGACATCGCGAGCGGCTACGGCCTCGCCTTCCGCGCGCGCGCCGTCGCGCCGAAGCCCGAGGCGATCGCGCTCGCACAGCGCGCGCTCGCGCGTGCGATCGCAGCGGGAACCTTCGCGGACCATGCGGCGGGCGTGAGCGCGGCGTGCTTCGGCGGCGACACCGACGCGCTCGCCACGATCGCGCGTGCGTGCGGCGAGACGAGCGACGCCGCGGCGAGCGCGGCGCTCGCCGCGGGCAGCGCGCTGCGCGAGCGCCTCGGCCACTACCTCGGCGCGATGCTGTACTTCGAGGGCGAGTGGTATTGGGGCGTCGACCGCCTGCACCACCTCGAGCGCCGGCTGAGCGCCGACGGCGCGCGGCGCGCGGGCGCAGTGAGCGCAGTGAGCGCATGGATCGCGCCGCGACCGACTCCGCGGAGCGCCGCCGCTGCGAGCGACCCCGCGCCCGCCGCGAGCCGCGCGCCCATCACGCTCGAGTTCTTCGCCTCGCTGCGTAGCCCGTACACCTACATCGTCACCGAGCGCGTGCTCGCGCTCACCCGACAGCTCGGTGTCGAGCTGGTACTGCGCCCGGTGCTTCCCATGGTGATGCGCGGGCTGCCGGTGCCACGCGCGAAGCAGCTCTACATCGCGCTCGATACGAAGCGCGAGGCGGAGGACGCCGGCGTCGCGTTCGGGCGCGTCTCGGATCCCGTCGGCCGCCCGGTCGAGCGCGCGTTCTCGCTCTACGCGTTCGCGCGCGAGCGCGGCCGCGCGGCCGAGTTGTTGCTGGAGTTCATGCGCGCCGCGTGGTCGCAGGGCGTCGACACCGGCAGCGACACGGGGCTGTGCCGCGTCGTCGAGCGCGCCGGGCTGCCCTGGGCCGAAGCCCGAGCGCATCTCGACCGAGACGACGGCTGGCGTGCCGAGCTCGAGGCGAATCGCGCGCACCTCTTCGCGCTCGGACTGTGGGGCGTGCCGAGCTTCCGCGTGTGCGGCGGGAACGCGCCGGACTACGCCACTTGGGGGCAGGATCGACTCTGGCGCGTCGAGGAAGAGATCCGCGCACGCGTCACGGGCAGCGCGCGCTGAGCGCCCCGCGCACGAAGGAGCCAGGGATGCGCAAGCTCGCAGTGGGAATCTCGCTCGTGGCGCTGCTCGGCGCGCTCTTCCTGAATCGCCAAGCCCTGCTGATGCGCGTGCCGGGCATCGTCGGCCGCATCGTCGATCCGGTGGGCGCGAACGTGCCGGTGATCTGGGAGGATGGCCCGGCCGAGGCGCCGAGCGGGTCGCGCCCGCCGAACGTCGTCGTGATCGTCGCCGACGACCTCGGCTACAACGATCTCGGCTTCGCCGGCGGCGGCGTCGCGAATGGCGCGGTGCCGACGCCGAACATCGACGGCATCGCGCGCGCGGGCGTCCAGTTCACGCGCGGCTATGCCGGCAACGCCACCTGCGCGCCGTCGCGCGCGGCGATCATGACCGGCCGCTACCCGACGCGCTTCGGCTTCGAATTCACCCCCGCGCCCAAAGCGTTCATGCGCCTGATCGCGTGGATGCGACGCGACGAAGCGGTGCCGCCGCTCTACTTCGCCGAACGCGAGGCGGAGGTCCCGCCGCTCGCGGAGGAAGGCGTTCCGCCGAGCGAGATCACCATCGCCGAGTTGTTGCGGGAGCGCGGCTATCGGACGCTCGGCCTCGGCAAGTGGCACCTCGGCGAATCCGCGCGCTTTCGACCGAGCGCTCAGGGCTTCGACGAGTATCTCGGCTTCGGCTCGGGCGCGTCGCTCTACCTACCGAAGGACGATCCGAACGCCGTGAACTCGATGCAGGAGTTCGATCCGATCGACGCGTTCCTGTGGGCGAACCTCGTCTACGGCGTGCGCAAGGACGGCGGCCCGCGCTTCGCGCCGACCGGGCACATGACGGACTACCTGGCGGGCGAAGCCTCGCGCGCCATCACCGCCAATCGGAACCGCCCGTTCTTCCTGTACCTCGCGTTCAACGCGCCGCACACACCGCTGCAGGCGCTGCGCAGCGACTACGACGCGCTGCCCGGAATCGCGGACCCGACGCTACGCACCTACGCCGCGCTGATCCGCGGGCTCGATCGCGGCGTCGGCGTCGTGCTGGACGCGCTGCGCGCGAACGGCCTCGAGGAGAACACGCTCGTGATCTTCACGAGCGACAACGGCGGCGCCGAGTACATCGGGCTGCCGGAGATCAACCGGCCCTACCGCGGCTGGAAGATGACGTTCTTCGAAGGCGGCGTGCGCACGCCGTTCTTCGTGAAGTGGCCCGCGCAGCTGCCGGAGGGCGCGCGCGTGCAGACGCCGGCTGCGCACGTCGACATCTTCGCCACCGCAGCGGGCGCCGCAGGCGCGGCGCTGCCGAGCGACCGCACGATCGACGGCGTCGACCTCGTGCGCCTCGCGCGCGGCGAGGCGGTGGCACGCGCACACGACGCGATCTTCTGGCGTAGCGGTCACTACCGCGCGATCCACGCAGACGGCTGGAAGCTGCAGCTCTCGGAGCGGCCGAAGAAGACCTGGCTGTTCGACCTGAGCGCGGATCCCACCGAGCGCAACAACTTGGCCGACGCGCGCCCCGACAGAGTCGCCGAGCTCACCGCGCTCCTCGCGGAGCACGAGCGGCAGATGGTGCCGCCCGCTTGGCCCGCGCTGATCGAGGGGCCGATCGCGGTGGACCACACGCTGAAAGAGCCGCTGCGCGAAGGCGAGGAGTACGTCTATTGGGCGAACTGACGCGCGGAGTGTCAGCGCTTCGCGTCCGCCAGCGCGCGCTCGATGCGGCGATCCGGCACGAGCCACAGGATCGCGACCGCGACGTAGATCGCGCCGGCCAGCCTCTGCGAGAAGAACGACGCGCCGATCGCGAGCACGTAGAGGAACGGCGAGCCCAGCCCCTTCGAGTCTCTACCGACCGCGCGCGCCAGCACCGAGCCCTCGCCCTGATGCCGGATGATCGTGCGCTGCAGCAGCAGATAGGCGAGCGAAGCGCAGAGCAGGATCACCCCGTACAGCGCGACCGGCCTCGCCGCGAATGCGGTCTCCCCCATCCAAGCGGTCGAGAACGGAATCAGCGAGAGCCAGAACAGCAGGTGCAGGTTTGCCCACAGGATCGAGCCGTTCGTGGTGTCGAGCGTGTGCAGCATGTGGTGGTGGTTGCTCCAGTAGATGCCGACGTAGACGAAGCTGAGCACGTAGCTGAGCAGCTCGGGCGCGAGCGCTGCGAGCGCGCCGAGCTCGGCGCCGTCGGGAACCGTCAGCTCGAGCACCATGATCGTGATGATGATCGCGATGACCCCATCGCTGAACGCTTCGAGCCGGCTGGTCTGCATGCGCTCCTCTCGCTCAGCGCGCCACGCTCGCGCCGAAGAACCGCCACCACACGAACGGCACGAAGAATCCGTAGTACAGCTGGTTCGGCACGAGTCGCACCGGCCAACCCGCGTCGACGCCCGCCAGGATCAGCGCATCGGCGGCGGCCCAGAGCCCGTAGTACGCGGCCACGAAGCCGAGCGCGCTGCGCACGAAGGCGGCGTGGTGCGGCTGGGCGAGCGCGCTCGGCTCGGCGAAGCGCGCGAGCGCGAAGGCGAGGCCGAGCGACACGAGCTCGTGAGCGAGCCACATCGCTTGCGGCGGGACGTCGCCCAGCGCGACCAGCCCGGCGAGCGAAGGCGCGAGCGCCGAGAGCGCGGCGGCACCGAGCGCGGCGCGCGCAGCCGTCTGCTCGGGCGCGCGAAAGCGCAGCGCGAGCCAGTACACGCGGAAGTCGCCGAGCACGACGAAGGTGAGCCCGAGTGCCTGAGAAGCGAGCGGTGCGCCGAGCGCTTTCGCGAGCGGCCCGGTCGCGAGTGGATCGACCAGCGCCACCAACAGGAACAGCGTCGTCCATGCCGAGACGAAGGGCGCGAGCGCGGGATCGAAGCCGCCGCCGCGCGGCTCGCGCGCGATCGCGCGGTACAGCGCGAACGCGAACGGCACGACCATGACGGCCCAAGGGAACTGCCAGCCCGCCTCGTAGAACTCCTGCCAGCTCGGCGCGCTCATGCGCGCTGCCCGTGGGCCGCGGACCCGCGCGGGTCCCGCGAGTCGCCCGCTACGCGCGGACGGGAGCGCGCGCGCACGGCGCGCTCGATGCGCGCCCACACGCGCGCGCGGTCGAGCAGCGCGTTGCACCAGCCATTGGTGATGCAGAACGCCGCGTCGTGAGCGCCACGATGGTGCCGCGCGTGGGCCTCGGCCGTGATCGCGAGGCCGAGGCGCTGCAGCGCGCGCGCGAGCCGCGGCGCGCGCGGCGAGTGCGCCCAGCGATGGATCTGATTCGTCGCGAACAGGCCGAGGCACGCGCTCATCAGGCCCGAGAACGCGGCGCTCGGCAGCAGCGCCTCGCCGAAGAAGGGCGCGAGCTCGCCGCCGGCTGCGAGCAGGGGCGTCAGCGCGAGCGCGTTGTTCCCTGACAGCTCGACGAAGCCGTGGCTGCCGATCGCGCTCGGATCGACGTGGTGCTCGCGGAAGGGGCGGATCACCGCGGGACCGAACAGCGGCGTCCGCTCGCTGCCGAAGCGGTCGCACAGGAAATGCACGAGGCCGCTGCCGAAATCCGCGGACAGCCAGCCGACGAGCGCCGCGAGCGCGAGCAAGGGCAGCCACGAGAGCGGCGGCAGCGCGGCGATGCGCGCGAGCGCGACGAGCGTGAGCGCAGCCGCGAGCGCGAGTGAGCACCAATCGAGCACACTGACCCACGCCGGGCGCCGCACGCCACGCGCGCCGCTCACGAGGCGAAGCTCCCGTGCCGGCCCGCACCAGCGGCGAAGCGCGCCGCGCCGCGCTGAGTCTCTCCGCTCTCGATCACCGCGAGGCCGTGTCGATACTCGCTCGCGAGCGCCGCGGCCTCGGGCAGGCTCCACTGCTCGAGCGCGCTGCGGCGGTCGGCGCGCATGCACGCCTGCGGAAACGCGGCGATCTCCGCGGCCAGCGCCTCCGCGGCCGCGCGCGCGCCGCCGTCCGCGACGACGCGATCGGCGAGCCCCATGCGCAGCGCCTCGTCCGCGCCGACCGGCCGGCCGGTGAGGATCATGTCGAGCGCGCGGCCCTGGCCGACGATGCGCGGCAGCCGAATCGTGCCGCCGTCGACGAGCGGAACGCCCCAGCGGCGGCAGAACACGCCGAAGATCGCGCCCGCTTCCGCGACGCGCAGATCGCACCACAGCGCGATCTCGAGTCCGCCCGCGACGGCGAAGCCGGCCACCGCCGCGATCACCGGCTTCGAGAGCTGCATGCGCGTCACGCCCATCGGACCGCTGAGGTCGGGATCGCCGCGCACATCGAAGGCGCGCGGCGGAGGCGGAGCGATGCGACCGCCGCTCGCCGTCGCCACGGCCTTCAGGTCGGCGCCCGCGCAGAAATTTCCGCCTTCGCCCCACAGCACCGCGACGCGCGCACTCTCGTCGCGCTCGAACTCGGCGAAGGCCGCCGCGAGCGCCTGCGCGTGCGCGCGGTCGACCGCGTTGCGCACCTCGGGACGCGAGTGGATCACGGTCGTCACGGGACCCTGCTTCTCGATGCGGACCGGCATGCGGACTCCTCCCTCGCGAGCGGAGGCCTAACGAATCGGCGGCAGCGCAGGCAAGCCGGGCGGGGCGGGCACTCCGAGCGACTCGGCCACCATCGAGAGCATCGTGTACTCGCCCACCAGGAACGGGATCTCCACCAGCTGCGCGTCCGTGTACTCGGCACGGAGTGCTGCCCAGGTCGGATCGCGCAGGCGCTGCGTCGCGTGCAGCTCGTCGGCGGCGCGCAGCAAGAGCAGCTCGCGCGGCGCGAGCGGCGCCGCACCCTGCTCCGCGACGCGCGCGATCTCGGCCTCGTGAAGGCCCGCGGCGCGCGCGTACTGCACGTGATGACCCCACTCGAAGTGCGATTGCGAGCGCCAGGCGGCGCGCAGCGCGAGCAGCTCGGACTCGCGGCGCGAGAGCACGCCGCGCTGGGCGAGCGCGCCCGCGAACTCGAGGAAGGGCCCCAACAAGCTCGGGTGATGCGCGATCACGCTGAGGATCGGCAGCGGCCGTGCGCCAGGCGAGGCCTCGCCCGCGAGCGACGACACGCGCGGCAGCGTGCCAGCGATCAGCGCGCGCGTCTCGTCGCTCCACTGCGCCTCGGGCAGCGGTGCGAGCCGCGCGCTCGGCGGCTCGGCTCCGGCGCTCGCGGCGAGCGCGAGGCAAGCCGCCGCGGCTCCCGCGATCGCCGCTCTCGCGCTGCTGCCCGCCATCTCGTCTCCTCGCTCTCGAGCGCGCCGAACCCCCAATAACACGAAGGGCGCGGGCGACTCGCATCGCCCGCGCCCCGATTGTGTCATGCGCCGCTCGCTGCCGCGCCGCCGTGCGCGGCTGCCCGGCGCTCGCCCTATTTCTTCGCGGTTCCCGTCGGCACGTCGCGGAACGCGATGCCCTTGTCGGCGCGCCACTCAGCCGGCAGGCCGAGCACGCGCTCCGCGATGATGTTGCGCAGGACCTCGTCGGTGCCGCCCGCGATCCGAATGCCGGGCGACGCGAGGTAGCCCTCCATCCAGCTCGCGTCGGGCGCGGCGTTCGCGTCGAGCAGCCCGCCAGCGGCGCCTTGCAGCTCCGAGGCGAAGGACGCCATCTGCTGCGAGAGCGGAGCGCCGACCGCCTTGCCGATCGAGCCCTCCGGCCCGGGCGTCGCGCCGCGCGAGATCGCGCTCAGCGTGCGGTAGCCCGTGTACTGCAGGCCCTTCGAGGTGATGTAGAAGTCGGCGAGCTTCTGCCGCACCGCCGAATCCTGGATGGCAGGCTTGCCGCCGCGCTTCACCTTCTTCGCGAGCCGGAACAGATCCTTCACGCGGCCCGCGCCCTGGCCGGCGCCGATCGACACGCGCTCGTTCATGAGCGTGGTGATCGAGACCTTCCAGCCCTCGCCGATGCCGCCGACGCGCTGCGAATCCGGCACGCGCGCGTTGGTGAAGAACACCTCGTTGAAGCCCGAGCCGCCGTTGATCTGCTTGATCTGGCGGCATTCGACGCCCGGCGCGTGCATGTCGATGATGAAGTACGTGAGGCCGTCGTGCTTCGGCACGTTCGGATCGTGGCGCGTGACGATCATTCCCCAATCACAGTAGTGGGCGCCGGTGCTCCAGATCTTCTGGCCATTGATGACCCAGTCGTTGCCGTCGCGCACCGCGCTGGTCCGAAGACCGGCGAGGTCCGAGCCCGCCGCTGGCTCACTGAAGAGCTGGCACCAGATCACCTGGCCGCGCGCCATCTCTTTGACGAAGCGATCCTTCTGCGCCTGCGTTCCATGGGCCATGATCGTTGGGCCCAGCATGCCGTGGCCGATGCCGTAGATCGGCGGCGGCGTGTGATACTTCGCCTCTTCCTGATTGAAGATCACGTTCTCGAGGCGGCCGAGCCCTTGCCCGCCGAACTCCTTCGGCCAGGTGAGCACGGCCCAGCCCGCGTCGAACTTCTTGGCCTGCCAGGCCTTCGCGCGCGCGATGTCGTCCTTGGTTTCGCGCTCGAACTCGTCGCCACCGGGGGCGTTCGGGTCGAGGCGCTTCAGGTGCTGGTCGAGAAACGCGCGCGCCTTGGCGCGGAATTCGGCTTCTTGCGGCGTGTCGTCGAAATTCATGTCGGTTTCCTTCGCTGCTCTTGCGTGCAGTGAGAGTTGTTGGGGCTAGGCCGCGTCGACGCGCGAGACGAGCGCGTCGCGCCATTCGCTCGGCGTGCCGATCGCGGCGGCCAGCGCGCGCGCCCGCCGGTAGAACAGGTGGCAGTCGTACTCCCACGTGTACCCGACGCCGCCGTGCATCTGGATCAGCTCTTCGCTCGCGAGCGTGAACGCGTCGCTGGCCGAGACGCGGGTCGAGGCCGCGGCCACCGCCAGCTCGCTGTTGCCGTTCGAGAGCGCCCAGGCCGCCCAATAACCGTTCGAGATCGCGATCTGCACTTTGCAGAACACGTCCGCCATGCGGTGCTTCAGCGCCTGGAACGACGCGATCGGCCGGCCGAAGGCGAAGCGGCTCATGGTGTAGGTGCGCGTCGCGTCGAGCGCGCGCTCGGCGCCACCGATCTGCTCATAGCCGATCAGCACCGCCGCTCGGTCGAGCACCGCGGTCGCGATCTTCGCGCCCTGCCCGGCCGCGCCGAGCCGGTCGCCCGCCGCGCCCTTGAACTCGAGCTTCGCCTGCGGGCGGCTCGGATCGAAGGCCGCGAGGTTCGCGCGCAGCACGCCCGCGCCGTCGAGGTTCACGATCACGAGCGAGACGCCCGCGCCCTCCTTCGCGACCACCACGGCGATGCCCGCCGCGCCGCCGTCCGGCACCGGGAACTTCGCGCCCGTGACGGCCTTGCCGTCGAACGTGACGGTCGTGTCGCTCGGGTTGAAGTCGCCCGCGCCTTCGGCCAAGGCGAAGGTGCCGATCAGCTCACCCGAGGCGAGGCGAGGCAGGTACTTCTTCTTCTGCTCCTCGCTGCCGGCCTGCAGGATCGCCTCCGCGCACAGGTAGACCGAGGATGCGAACGGAATCGGCGCGAGCGCGCGGCCCAGCTCTTGCGCGATCAGGACCAGCTCGAGGTAGCCGAGCCCAGCGCCGCCGTACTGCTCGGGAATCGCGGTGCCGAGCCAGCCGAGCTCGGCGACGCCCTTCCACAATTCGGGGGCGTAGGCCTGGCCGGACTCGAGGACCTTGCGGCAAACCTCGAGCTTGCTGTGCTCGGCGAGATAGTCGCGTGCAGCCTTCTGCACGAACTTCTGGTCATCGGAGAACTCGAGATTCATTGGATGGGGTGCTCCCTGTTGAGCGAGGGGATCGAATCGTGAAGCGGCGCAGCATACCCCGGTGGATTTTGCGTCGCTGCGGGTGCGGCGGCCGTGCGGGCGAGCGCACGCGCCCGGAGCGCGCCGCGCGATGACGGTCTACCGCCTGCCGCGCGCGCACGTCTTCCCGAATCCCGCGGAGGCCGAGCCCTCGGGCCTGCTCGCCGTCGGCGGCGACCTCGCCCCCGCGCGCGTCCTGCTGGCTTACGCCAGCGGCATCTTTCCCTGGTACGAGGAGCCGCCGATCCTGTGGTTTTCGCCGGACCCGCGCGGCGTGCTGCCGCTGCGGCCGAAGTCAGCGCTCCACGTCTCGCGGCGGCTCGAGCGAACGCTGCGACAGGGGCTCGCGCGCGTGAGCTTCGACGCCGCGTTCGACGACGTGATGGAGCAGTGCGCGACCGTGCCGCGCGCCAGGCAGCGCGGCACGTGGATCACGCCCGAGCTCGCCGGCACCTACCGCGCGCTGCACGCGCGCGGCTTGGCGCACTCCTGCGAGGCGTGGCACGGCGCGCGTCTCGTGGGGGGCGTGTTCGGCATCGCGATCGGCGACGCCTTCTTCGCCGACTCGATGTTCCACCGCGCGCGCGACGCCTCCAAGGTCGCGCTCGTCTCGCTCGCCCAGCGGCTCGCCGCCGACGGCTTCGCGCTGATCGACTGCCAGCTGCCGACCGCACACCTCGCGACGCTCGGCTTCGAGGCGTGGCCGCGCGCGAAGTATCTGCGCGCGCTCGCGCGCGCCGTGCGCTCGAAGCGGGAGCCGCGCAGCTGGGCGGAGATCGCTGCCGACGGGAAGCGGGGCGCGGAATGAGCGCGGCGCCGGGTGCCACCAGCGCAGCGCAGGACGGCGCCGCGATCGTGTTCACGCGCGTCTGGTGCGCGCGCGCTCCGCTCGCGCGCATGCTCGAGGCCACGCGCCTCGAGCGGACGCCCGAGCTGCATCCGCTGATCACGCGTTTCGAAGCGACGCGCGCGAGCGGCGTCGCGACCGAGGGCTGGCTGCGCGAGCTCGTGCCGCTCGGGCCGCTGCGAATCCCCAACAAGTACCGCGCGTCGCGCACGCTGCTCGCGGCGAGCGAGGCGCACGCGAACATCGTGCTCGAAGCCTGGGCTGCGTTCGGCGTGCACCTGCGTCACGAGCTCGCGCTGCGCGCCGTGGGCGTGCGCACCGAGGTGACACACGTCGTGCGCGTCGACGCGCCGCGCCTCTTGCGCGGCTTCGTCGCCCGCACCGCGCAGCGCGCGCACGACGCGTGGGTCGCGCGCGTGGTGGCCTGGGCGGAGGCGGAACCGGCGCGCGAGGGCTGACAGCGCGCCCGCGCACATTCCGTGCGCTCGGCGCGTGCTACCCCGCGCTGCGACGCGGTGCGCTTCGCCGCGCAAGGAGGCACGCGCGCATGCCCACCATCCCGAGCAAGCTTCCCCGCTACCGCGATCTCCCGGCCCAGCCCGGCAATCCCCCGAAGACCGCTTGGGGGCTGTTCGGCGCGAACGACAACGTCGGCATGTTCAACCTGCAGACGCCGGAAGTGGTAGTCGCGGCAGCGAGGCTCGTGAAGCAGGGCGCCGTGTTCGCGATGAACTGGGAGCAGGAGAAGCCTAACCCGCCGCTCTACGGGCGCGGCAAGTTCCGCCACACGGTGTTCCGCGAGATTCCGGTCGGCCACCACGGCGACGACGTGCTCGACAACTTCTTCACGCAGGCGTCGAGCCAGTGGGACGGGCTCACCCACGTCGGCGACTATGAGCACGGCTTCTGGGGCGGCGTGAAGAACGACTACCTGCGCAGCTCCGGCGACAAGACGAAGCTCGGCATCGACCACTGGGCGCGTCGCGGCATCGCCGGGCGCGCGGTCGTGCTCGACGTGGCGCGCTGGCTCGCGAGCCAAGGGCGCCCGCTCGATTGCAGCGCGCCGAGCCCGATCCGCGTGGACGACCTCGAGGCGACGCGCCGGGCGCAGGGCGTCACCCTAATGCCTGGCGACGTGTGGCTGATCCACACCGGCTGGATCTCGTGGTACGAGCGGCAGACGCCGCAGACGCGCCAGCAGCTCGCCGTCACCCAGAACCTGCGCACGCCCGGCCTCGAGTGCAGCGAGGCGATGGCGGAATGGATCTTCGACCACCATCCCGCCGCGCTCTGCTCCGACAATCCGGCGCTCGAGGTCTGGCCGCCGCCGGACTTCACGCGGCCCGATGGCTTCCTCCACCACTGGATCATCGGGCGCTTCGGCATGGCGATCGGCGAGATGTTCCAGCTGACGCAGCTCGCCGCTCACTGCGCGGCGGATCGCGTGTACGAGGGCTTCTTCGCGTCCGCGCCCCTGAACATCCAGGGCGGCACCGGCAGCCCGCCGAACGCGCTCGTCATCAAGTGACGCGAAGCGGCCTCAAGGCCGCGCGCAACTGCGCCGATCAGGAGGCTCGCTCGGAAGGGAAATTCCGGCGTGCGCTCGTCCCTCCGTACATCCTCTCGCCGCCTGTTTCGCAGCCTCGCGTCGCGGATCGGCTTCTTCGTGTTCGCGGCGACGCTCGCGAGCGCCCTCGCCGTGGCGGGCACCTCTGCGCTCGCCGTGCGCGCGTTCCTGCGCGGCAAGCTCGAAGACCGCATCCCCGAGGCCGCCGCCCGCGCGCGCGAGCGGCTCGAGCTGTGGTTCGCGCAGCGCGCCCTCGACGTCGAGATCTTCTCCCGCAGTGACATCCTGGTCGACGGGCTCTCGCGCCTGCACGGCGGCAGCAGGCCGAGGTCGGCGGAGCGAGGCGAGGTCGAGCAATACCTCGGCTACGTCCGCGCCGACTTGCCGATCTACTCGACGATCTTCGTGCTCGACGCCGCTGGGAACGAGCTGGCGCGCGTGGGCGAGGCCCTCGATCTCGACGCCGGGCAGCGGCTCCGACTCGCGGGCCTGCGCGAGGTCGACATCTCCGGCGATCTGATCACGGGCACCGGCGCGCACGTGCAGATCGTGTCGGCCCCGATCGACTCGGCTCGCGAGCACGCGCCCGCGACGCTGCACGCCGCCTTCCCGGTCGCGGTCCTCCACCAGCAGCTCGCGCGGGCGGCCGACGAGCAGGGCGGCCGCCTGCTCGTGTTCGACGCGGCGGGCGCGCTGGTCGCGAGCTCGCTCGACGAGCGGGCGCACCCGACGCTCCATCCGCGCATCGCGACGGCACGCAGCGGCGCCGTGGCGGAGTACTCGTCCTTCGACGGCGTGCGCGTCGTGGCGAGCGCCCTCCCGTTCGCGCGCCTCGGCTGGAAGATCGTGTTCGAGGGCGACTACGGCTCCACCTTCGCGCCGATCGCCGCGATCCTCCGGCGCACGGTCCTGTTGAATCTCAGCATCGTGCTGGTGCTCGCCGGGCTCGCCTTCGCCGTCGCGCGCTACCTGCTGCGGCCCCTCCACGAGCTCTCCGCGGTTGCGGTGCGCCTGCGGGACGGCGAGACGAACGTGCGCCTGCCGGTCGAATCGAGCGAGGACGAGGTCGGCATCCTGACGCGCAGCTTCGGCGAGATGGTGGACAGCCTGACGCGCGCGAACGAGGCGCTCGAGCAGCTCGCGATCACCGACGACCTGACGAGAATCCACAACCACCGCTTCTTCCAGGACCAGCTCGCGAGCGCGATCCGGCGCAGCGAGAACACCGGCGCGCCGCTCGCGCTCGCGCTGATCGACATCGACGACTTCAAGGCGCTCAACGACCGCCACGGCCACGCGGCCGGCGATGCGGTGCTCGCTCAGATCGCCCAGATCCTCGCGGCGCGCGCGCGGCCGCAGGACGTCGTCGCGCGCTACGGCGGCGAGGAGTTCGTCGTGCTCGCGCCCGACGCGGATCTCGCGGGCGGCATCGCCGTGGCCGAGACGCTGCGCATCGCGGTCCACGAGCAGCGCTTCCGGATCGAGGGGCTCGCCGACTCGGTCGCCGTCACGATCTCGGTCGGCGTCGCGGCGTTCGCGGGAGATCGGCGGCGTTTCTTCGGCGACGCGGACCGAGCGCTCTACGCGGCGAAGCACGCGGGCAAGGACTGCGTGATGGCGGCCAGCGAGGGCTGAGCGCGTTGCGCCGAACCCGGGCTCAGCGCTGCCCCAACAAATCCGAGCGGACGAAGCCGACGCGCCCGGTCGCGGTACGCACGAGCGACCAGTCTCCCTCGCCGCCCTCGACGAACACCGGGAGCCGGGCGTCCAGCACACCGAGCACCTCCGCGTCCGCGCTCGGCCGCGCGCGCAGGTTCACGCGCTCGCCGCGCACGAAGTGCGTGTGCGGATCGGACGCGACGCGCGTGCCTTCGGCGGCGAGCGACTCGGCGATCCGCGCCGCGCGCGAGACGAAGAACACGGCCGAGCCGATGTGGCCGGCGGCGAGCTGGCGGTCGGCCTCGGCCAGCTTCGCGCGCGCCTCGGCGGCGACGTCCGCGCGCCACGGCGCCTGGCGGACGGCGCGCTCGACCTGGATGCGCGCCTCGGCGAGCGCCGAGACCGCCTGCGCGCGCCCTTTGGCCCCGCGCATGCCCGACTCGACGGCGAGCAGGGTCTCCTCCGCGGCGCGCACATCCGCGCGCAAGCGATCGACCTCGATCTCGAGCGCGCGCGCCCGGTCGGCGTCCGCGCGGCACTGGACCTCGGGGGGCGGCGCGGTCTGCGCAGCGGCCGGCGCGGGCGGCGGCGGGGCCACGGGCGCGGCGGGCGGCGCGGTCGCGCACGCGCCCAACAACAGCGCGAGCCCGAGCGCGCACGATCGACACTCTCGAGCTCGCTCGGACTTCGGCATCGGGCCTCGCGTGGATCCGCTGCGAGATCGGCCGAAGTGCCCGGCGACTTGATGCGCCGCAAGCGAAGCGCGCAGCGAGGCGGAGTCTTCGGAGCCGAGCGGAGTCGAACAGTGGCCTCCGCGCAGCGGGACACCCGGAGGTCGCGCGGCCGCGCACCGGTGCGCGACCGCAAGCGAAGCGCATAGCGAGGCGGAGTCTTCGGAGCCGAGCGGAGTCGATCAGTGGCCTCGGAGTGCGCTGGACCCTCGGTGTGGGGTGATCGCGCATCCTGAGCCAGTCTCCTAGTCGAGCGTCGCGTAGCTCGTACTGCGATCCGCGGCGCGCTTGCCGGAGAGCTGCTCCACGCACGCCGCGAGATCGCGCGCCCATGCTTCGATGACGGGCGCGTTGGCCGCGCAGACGGTGCTGTGCAGCGAGTCGGGCGGCGTCTGGCGGTCGTGGAACCAGCCGCCGCGCGCGCGCAGCGCGTCGCCCAGCGCGAAGGCGTCGAGCCCGGAGCCGGGCTGCGCGCGGAACGCGACGATCTGCGCCTCGGGCGCGCCCAGCACCTCGAGCCCCGGCACCGCGCGGATCGCGGCGAGCATGCGGTCGCGCGTGTCGAGCGTGACGCGCGTCAGGCGCTCGTAGCCCTCGATCCCGAGCCGCTGCATCACCGCCCAGGCGCACGCCATCGGCAGCCCGGCGCGCGTGCCCTGGAGATTCGGCGACGCGTACAGGCCGCCGAGCCACGCGTCGAACACGAAGGTCTGGTACTGCCGCAGCTGCTTCGTGCGATGCAGGATCACCGACGCGCCCTTGGGCGCGTAGCCGAGCTTGTGGAGATCCGCGGAGATCGTCGTGACGCCGGGCACGCGGAAGTCGAAGGGCGGAATCGCGTGACCGAGCCGTTCCGCGAAGGGCAGCAGGAAGCCGCCCATGCAGGCGTCCACGTGCAGCGAGGCGCCGACGCTCTGCGCCAGCTCGGCGAGCGCGGGGATCGGGTCGACGACGCCCTGCGGATACTGCGGCGCGCTGCCGACGACGAGCGCGGTGTTCGCGTTGACGCACGCCGCCATCGCGGGCACGTCGGCGCGGTAGTCCGCGCCCACCGGCACGCAGCGCGTCGCGAGGCCGAAGTAGTGCGCCGCCTTGTGGAACGCGGCGTGCGCGCTGTTCGCCAGCACGATCTCGGGCGCCGTGACACCTCGCTCCGCGCGCGCGCGCTCGCGCGCCGCCTTCACGGCGCATAGGATGCTCTCGGTGCCGCCGCTGGTCATGAAGCCCGCGACGTTCGCGTCGCCGTGCAGCAGCGACGCCGTCCAGCCGCACACCTCGCTCTGAATCTCGCCGAGCGACGGAAACGCCTTGGTGTTCAGCGCGTTCTCGTGCAGGAACTCGCGCGCGACCGCTTCCGCGATCTCGTGCACTTCGGGGCCGCCGTCGTACACCATTCCGAAGGTGCGCCCTTCCCTCCAGCGCGCGTCGCGCGCGCGCTTTTCGGCGAGCGTCGCCAGGATCTCGTGAGCGGGCTTGCCGCGCTCGGGGAGCTGCATGCCGCCCATTATGCGCGAGCGCGCTCGCCGCGCCGAGCCCGCGCCCGAATCTCACTCGCGCTCGAACTCGGCGAGCTCCGCCAGCATCGATTCCGCGCGCAGCACGCTGCGGCCGACCAGCGTGTCGTCGACGCGCTTCGCCAGCCGAGCGCGCGCGGGATTCCGCGACCAGCGCAGGAACACCAGCAACGGAACCAGCGCGGCGAGGCTGCTCGCCACGAGCCAGGCCACGACGCCGGGCCGCTCCGCCCACACGAACCAGGCCACGACATCGGGCTGCTCCGCCCAGAGGTCGACGCCGAAGCTGCGCAGGAAGACGAGCGTCGGCGGGATCCACATGAAGCAGCTCGTGATCGCGAAGTACGTCGCGACGCGGACGCGGCGCGCGCGCAGCTCGGCGATCTGCTTCTGGATCGCGAGCACGGGCGCGGCGTAGTCGAGGCGCGAGATCGCGAACAGCTCGCGCACCGCGAACGCGATCATCGAGATCGACCACACGTGGCCGAGCACGCCCACGGCGAGCAGGTGCGGCGTCGCGAGCTGCGCCACCCAGAACGCCGCGTACCAGCCGACCAGCACGACGCCGAAGATCGCCTGCGCGATCTGGCCGGCGACGAGCGGCCGCAGCGCGCCGCGAACCCCCGAGAGCCGCTCGCGCGCGAAGCGTGCGCGGTTCAGCACCTGCTCGCGGTCGAGGCGCCGCTCGAGCGCGCGCCACGCCGCCTTCAGCTCGTCGAGCTCCGCGAGAGATTCGGAAGTCATGTGATGTTCTCCACCGTCAGCTCGCCGCGGATGCGCGCGCGCAGCCGTGCGAGCTTCGTGCCCACGTTGCTCTCGGAGATGCCGAGGATCTCCCCGATCTCCGCGTAGCTGCGCTCTTCGAGGTAGAGCAGCAGCAGCGCGCGATTCATCGCGTCGAGCCGGCCGATCGCAGCCTCGAGGCCGCGTGCGCGCTCGCGCTCCTCGAGCGACTCGCCGGCGGGCGCCGCGATCGCCTCGTGCACCGCCTCGAGTGCGACGACGCGATCGCGATCGTCTCGAGCCCGCAGGGACGAGATCCCCACGTTGAGCGCGACCCGATACATCCACGTCGCGAAGGGGCGCGATGCGTCGTAGCGCGGAAACGCCCGCCAGAGCTGCGCCGCGATCTCCTGCGCGAGATCGGCGCGGTCCTCGGGCGAACGCGCGTACGTGTTCGCGACCTTGAACACGATCCCGCGATGCCTCTCGAGCAGCGTGCGAAACCGTTCCTGCGTGTCGTCCGCCATCGCGATTGCACCCACTCCGCCCGCGGTTTGCCGCGCGTTCAGCATGCGGAGTGATTCGCGGGCACGAGGAGTTCGTCACACCCGACTCGCAAGAATCTCGAACGCGCAGGGACGAGCGTGCGTTCACCCCCTCAGAACGTCACCACCGTGCGAATCGATTTGCCCGCGTGCATCAGCTCGAACGCTTCATTGATGCGCTCGAGCGGCAGCACGTGGGTGATGAGCGGGTCGATGCGGATCTTCCCATCCATGTACCAGTCGACGATCTTCGGCACGTCCGTGCGCCCGCGCGCCCCGCCGAACGCGGTGCCTCGCCAGCTGCGGCCCGTCACGAGCTGGAACGGGCGCGTCTTGATCTCCTGCCCCGCGCCGGCGACGCCGATGATGATCGACTCGCCCCAGCCGCGATGGCAGCACTCGAGCGCCTGGCGCATCACGTCGACGTTGCCGATGCACTCGAAGCTGTAGTCCGCACCGCCGTCCGTGAGCTCGACGAGGTGCGGGACGAGGTCGCCCTTCAGCTCCCGCGGATTCACGAAGTGCGTCATGCCGAACTCCTCGGCCATGCCGCGCCGCGCCGGGTTCAGGTCGACGCCGACGATCTTGTTGGCGCCGACCAGCTTCAGGCCCTGGATCACGTTGAGGCCGATGCCGCCGAGGCCGAACACCACGGCGTTGGCGCCGGCCTCGACGCGCGCGGTGTTGATCACGGCCCCGATGCCGGTTGTTACGCCGCAGCCGATGTAACAGATCTTCTCGAAGGGAGCGTCTCGGCGGACCCGCGCGACGGCGATCTCCGGCAGCACGATGTGGTTCGCGAAGGTCGAGGTGCCCATGTAGTGGAAGATCGTGCCGCCTCTGCCCGAGAAGCGGCTCGTGCCGTCGGGCATCACGCCTCGCCCTTGGGTCGCGCGGATCGCCGTGCACAGGTTGCTCTTGCGCGACGTGCAGGTCTTGCACTGGCGACACTCGGGCGTGTAGAGCGGGATCACGTGATCGCCCGGCGCCACGGACGTGACGCCGGCGCCGACCTCGCGCACGATGCCGGCGCCCTCGTGGCCGAGGATCGCCGGGAACTTGCCCTCCGGATCCGCGCCCGAGAGCGTGAACTCGTCGGTGTGGCACACACCGGTCGCGCGAATCTCGACCAACACCTCGCCCGGCTTCGGGCCCGCGAGCTCGATCTCCTCGATCTCGAGCGGCTTGCCCGCCGCTCGCGCCACTGCCGCACGAGTCTTCATCGCCCTCTCCTCGCCTTCGAACGCTCGGCCGCGCAGGCTACCGCGTCGGCCGCGCCTCGCTGCGCGCTGCGCTTGCGGCCTCGCAAACGCGGAGGCCACTGTTCGATCTCCGCTCGGCTGCGAGGACACCGCCTCGCTGCGCGCTGCGCTTGCCGCTACAACGCCGCGCGCCATGAACCGCTTCGACGAGCTTCGCGCGCTGCTCGATCTCGAACAGATCGAGCTGAACATCTTCCGCGGCCAGAACGAGCGCGGTCAGGTCGGGCGCCTGTTCGGCGGGCAGGTGCTGTCGCAGGCCCTAATGGCTGCGGGTCGCACGGTGCCGCGGCTGCCGGCGCACTCGCTGCACGGCTACTTCCTGCGGCCGGGCGACCCGAGCGCGCCGGTGGTCTACACCGTCGATCGGCTGCGCGACGGGAAGTCGTTCGTCACGCGCAACGTGGTCGCGTACCAGCGCGGGCAGGCGATCCTGAATCTCTCGGCGTCGTTCCACTCGCCCGAGGACGGCTTCGAGCATCAGGACGAGATGCCGCTGGCGCCGGCGCCCGAGAGTCTGCCGACCTGGGATCAGCGCATGCAGCAATCCCGGCTGCGCGTGCCCAACTGGTCGGAGCGCGTCGAGCGCGGAGGGCCGCCGATCGACTTTCGCTTCGTCGAGCTGCCGGTGTACTTGGGCGGAGATCCCGGCCCTGATCCGAACCTGATCTGGATGCGCGCCGACGGCGAGCTGGCCGAAGCCGACGCGCTGCTGCACCAGTGCTTCGTCACCTACGCGACGGACATGTCGATGATCGACACGATCGTGCGGCATCACGGGCGGCGCAGCGCCGGCGGGGTGCCGGGCATGGCGGCGAGCCTCGATCACGCGGTGTGGTTCCACCGCCCGTTCCGCGCGAGCGAGTGGCTGCTGTACGCGCAAGAGAGCCCGTGCGCGTTCGGCGCCCGCGGCTTCGCGCGCGGCGCGATCTACACCCAGGCGGGCGTGCGCGTGGCGTCGGTTGCGCAGGAAGGACTCGTGCGCCGGCCCGCGGCCGCGCGCGCCTAATCGCTGGAGCCGCGCGCCGCCGCGGCTCGCTCGCGCAGCGCGCGCAGCAGCCGCACGGCCGCGAACACGTCGGCGCTGTCGCAGCTCTCCGCGATGCGGTTCAGCGCGCGCGCCTGCGCGTGCGCGGCGCCGTGATGGATGCGCGCGCCGAGCGCCGTCACGCGCAGCAGCGGCGCGCGGCGATGGCGCGGATTCGTCACGCGCTGCAGCCAGCCCTCCGCGAGCAGCGCGTCCACGACGCGCAGCGTCGCCTGCCGCGTCGCGCCGCGTTCGCGTGCGATCTCGCTCGCGGTCTTCTCGCTCTGCAGCAGGCTGTGCAGCACGCCGAGACGCGCGGCGCTCAGCGGGCCGAGCGCGACGCCCTCCTGCGCGAAGCGTTCGAGCTCGCGCACGAGCTGATGGATCGCGGCGCCGCCCGGCGTGTATCGAGGTGCCTTCGCCGGCGCCCCCTCGGGTGAATTCGTCATGCATCCCCCACGGCACGCGTGACTGTACGCCTGCGCGAGTTGTTGTCAGTGCATTGCCATAATTCATGATCGTTGAAAAATCGTCCATATGACTTTCTATGGATTTACAAAGGTTGGTTTTCACCACGGATCGAAGTTTCTCTCACCTCCGTGATTGGCACGGTCGAACCTCGGGCTATTGCTTGCGCCCGGAGGTCACGCGGCGATGGCGGACGCGACTCGCGACATCGATCCGGACGAAACCCAAGAGTGGCTCGACGCGCTGGACTCGGTGCTGCGAACCGATGGCGTCGGCCGCGGCCACTTCCTGATCGAGCGCCTGATCGACAAGGCGCGGCGTTCCGGCGCGCACCTCCCGTACAAGGCGACCACCGCCTACCTCAACACGATCCACGTGAGCGAAGAGCCCCCGATGCCCGGCGAGCCCGGGCTCGAGCACCGCATCCGCTCGCTCGTGCGCTGGAACGCGCTCGCGATGGT
>DATBRS010000077.1:0-4147 GCA_036560185.1 Myxococcota bacterium | reverse complement strand
CGCTGCGGGGGTGGTTGATCGAGTAGGTCGCGGAGGGGCCGGTGCGGGCAGCGCGGCCGGCGGGGCGCGGGCGGCGGCTGCGCGGAATGGCTCGCGCGGCTTGCTGGGTGTACCGGGGCTCGGCGGGCCGGAGCCCTTGTGGTGTTGTGGCGCTGCCTGCTGCGCTTGATTTCCGCTCCGCCGCCGCCCGCGCCCCGCCAGCCGCTCGTGCTCGTGCGAGCTGTGGGGCTTGCAGGGAAGGCGAAGCGTCGGCGCCGTTGAGGCGCCTCCGCTTCGTTCAGCTCCGTGTGATGGAGGCGCCTAGGCGTTGCAGGCGTTCGTCGATGCGCTCGTAGCCGCGGTCGACTTGGTGGGCGTTCATGATGACGCTGCGGCCTTCGGCGCAGAGTGCGGCGGCGATCAGGGCCATGCCGGCGCGGATGTCGGGGGAGGTGATGGTCTCGCCGTAGAGGCGCGACGGGCCCGTGACGAGTGCGCGGTGCGGGTCGCACAGCACGATGCGCGCGCCCATCGCGATCAGGCGATCCACGAAGAAGAGCCGGTTCTCGAACATCTTCTCGTGGATCAGCACGGTGCCGCGCGCCTGGGTCGCGAGCACGAGCGCGATCGAGGTGAGGTCGCTCGGGAAACCGGGCCAGGGCGCGTCGTCGACCTTCGGGATCGCGCCGTCGAGGTCGTCCTGCACCGTCAGCTCTTGCTTCGCGGGCACGAACAGCGCGCCGCTCACGAGGCGCGTCTCGACGCCGAGCCGGCGAAACACCATGCGCATCATGCGCAGGTCGTCGGGCACGATCCCCTTCACCGTGAGCTCGCCGCCGGTCATCGCGGCGATCGCGACGAACGAGCCGAGCTCGATGTGATCGGGGCCGATGCAGTGGCTCGCGGGCTGCAGCTCCGGCACGCCTTCGATCTCGAGCACGTTCGTGCCTACGCCGCGGATGCGCGCGCCCATCGCGATCAGGAAGTTGCACAGGCCGCGCACGTGGGGCTCGCACGCGGCGTTGGCGATCGTGGTGACGCCCTCGGCGACCGCGGCCGCCATCACGGCGTTCTCGGTGGCCATCACGCTCGCCTCGTCGAGGAAGATGTCGGCGCCGCGAAAGCGGCCGGCGAGCGTCAGGTGGTACTGGCGCTCGCGCGTCTCGATCTCGGCGCCGAGCATGCGCAGCGCTGTCAGGTGCGTGTCGATGCGACGCCGGCCGATGCGATCGCCGCCCGGGCGCGGCAGCACGGCGCGGCCGCAGCGGTGCAAGAGACCGGGCGCGAGCAGGAAGGAGCCGCGGATCGTGCGCGCGAGCTCGCTGGTCGCGTCGCGCGGCGTGAGGCAGCTCGCGTCGACGACGGTCTCCGCGGTGTTGGGATCGCGCAGCGCGCTCGCGCCGAGCTCGCCGAGGATCTCGAGCTGCGTCGCGACGTCGCGAATGCGCGGCAGGTTCGCGATGCGCGAGGCGCCGGGCGCGAGCAGCGTGGCCGCGAGCACGGGCAGGGCTTCGTTCTTGTTGCCGGCGGGCGTGATCACACCGCCGACGCTGCGCCCGCCCTCGACGACGAAGCGGTCTCCGGCCCCGATCTGCAATGCGCTCTCTCCTGGCGCGAAGCCGCGCGCAACGTAGCCGGACGCAGCCTCTACTCCAGGAGCGCCGCCATCTTGGCCGGGTTGTATCCGCGAATCTGCGTGCCATCGATCTCGACGAACGGGATCGAGTGGCCGCCGGATTTCTCGGCGAGCTCGTCCGCGTAATCGTCGTCGGCCTCGATGTTCTTGTTCACGTAGGCCACGCCGCGCTCATCCAGGAACGCGATCGTCTTGCGGCACCAGCCACACCAGGGCGCGGTGTAGATCGTGATGTCGTGGGAGGCCTTGGCGTACGCACTCGACTCGCGCCCGGCCGGTGCGCTCTTCGTGTACGCGGAGACGTCGACCTCCACGCGCCCCGCCTGCGCGCGCCACTGCGGCGGCACCTGCTCGAGCGATTGCGCGAAGCGCACGGAGCCGCGCTCGTCGGTCCACTGGTAGAAGACGCGCTTGCCGCTGGCGGCAGGCGATGGCGCTGTCGCTGCGGTCGCCGCCGCGCGTCCTGCGGATGCACCCGCGTTCGCGGCATCGCTCGCAACCTCGTCCGCGCCCGGGAGCGCCGCGCCGGTGCCGAGCGGAAGCCTCGGCGCGAGCGCGAAGCCGAGGCCTGCGACCAGCGCAGTCATCACCGCCGCGATCACGAACGAACGCATCCGAGACGCCCCCGACTCTTGCAGCACGCTGGGTCTGACCCCGCACCCGCGGGCTCGCGTTCCGCGCGGGTTCGCGGAGCCCTCGCCCGCCGGAGAGATCGACCCGGCGACCTCGCCGGCTTGAGGCCTACGTAACGCGTCCGCGCGAAGTTACGCGCGCTTTCCCCACACGGGCCTGCGCTTCTCCAGGAACGCGCGGATGCCCTCGCGGAAGTCGCTGCTCTGGGCGGCCAGGATCTGGTTGCGGTCCTCCATCGAGACGACCGACTCGATGCTGTTCATGTCGAGGCTCGCGTTGAGCGCCTCCTTGCTGAGCCGCAGGCCGAGCGGCGAGGTCGCGAGTAGGTCCTCGATCAGCAGCCGCCCGGTCGTCTCGAGCTGGTCGTCCGCGACCACCTGCGAGACGAGGCCGAGCTCGCGCGCGCGCTCCGCGTGGATGAAGCGGCCGGTGAGGATCAGCTCGGCGGCGACCGACGCGTTGGTGAGGCGCGGCAGCAGGTACGAGACGCCGACGTCACAGCCCGAGAGCCCGAGCTTGATGAACGCTGCGTTCATGCGCGTGGACTCGCCGGCGATCCGCACGTCCGACGCGAGTGCGAGCATGAAGCCGCCGCCGCAGGCCGGACCGTGCACCAACGCGACGAACACCTGCGCGAGGCGCCGCATCTTGATCGCGAGCTCGGCGATGCGGTGCTGTCCGCGCAGCTGGGCGCCGATGTCGCCGCGCTCGCCGCCGCCCGCGCCCTCCTTCAGGTCGAGCCCGGCGCAGAAGGCGCGGCCCGCGCCGCGCAGTACGACCACCCGCGTCTCGGTGTCGCGCGCGAGCTCGTCGTAGAAGCCGTGCAGGTCCTCGACGAGCTGACGCGAGAGCGAGTTCAGCGCGTCGGGCCGGTTGAGCGTGCACCAAATCACCGGGCCGTCGTGTTTCAGATCGAGGGTCGTGTACGGCATCGCGCAGTTCTCCTTGGGCGCCCGAGCGTGCCACAGTCGCTACGAAGCCAGCGACGCGCGAATCGAGCGAACGCGAGGGAACGGAGCCGGACGCCGTGAATCACGAGCCACGAATCCGAAGCACCGCCCGCGCGCTGCTCGTCACGCCCGCCCGCGAGATCCTGCTCGTGCGCTTTGGCGTGGCCGCTCTCGGCCGGCGCTTCTGGATCACGCCCGGTGGTGGAATCGAGCCAGGCGAGAGCGAGCGCGATGCCGTCGCGCGCGAGATCGCCGAGGAGACCGGCCGCGCGGCGGCCGAGATCGGGCCGGCCGTCTGGACGCGCAGCGTCCCGATCTCGTGGGCGGAGCCGCCGTTTACCCAACGCGAGACGTACTTCTGGGTGCCGACGCCGCGCTTCGAACCGAGCCCGGAGGCGATCCCGACCGAGACCGAGCGCCGCGAGATCGAGGCCTACCGCTGGTGGTCGCTCGCCGACCTCGAAGCCTCGCGGGAGCGATTCGCTCCGCGTCGCATCGCGGAGCTGCTGCGGGCGCTGTTCGAGCAGGGCCTCCCGCCTGCGCCGATCGACGCAGGGAGCTAGAGCGAGCGCATGCCCAAACCGTCCGATCAACGCGCGTCCGCCGCCGTCTCGGCGATGCCCGGAGCCGTCTACACGCCCTTCGATCTGACGGCGTCCCCGCGGCCGGTGATCGCCCTGCACGTGGGCGACACCTGGATGGAGCCGTTCGCGGGCGCGCGCATGGAGGATCTGAACGAGCGCGATTTCCCGGGGCTGCACCGCTACGTCGACACGCGAGGCCTGCCGGCGCTCTTGGATGCGCTCGTCCAGAAGGTTCGCGAACGCAATCGCGTAGCCTGCGAGCGGGTGAACGTGCTCGTCACCGCCGGCGCAACCTCTGGACTTTCCTGCGCAATCAGCGCGCTCGCGGATCCCGGCGAGGAAGTCATGGTGCTCGCGCCGTTCTG
>DATBRS010000076.1:0-14536 GCA_036560185.1 Myxococcota bacterium | reverse complement strand
TTGTTTGGGCTCCGTTCGGCTTCGCCTCACTGCGCGCGGTCTGCGGCGCTTTGCGCCGCGGGCCGCTTGCGGCTTCACGAGCCGCGGTCGGGCGTGGGGTTGTTGGTCGGCTCCGGAGGTGGCGGGTGGCTTCGGGCTCGGCTCAGCTCAAGTCCACGTCGACGTGGCGCGCTTGGTCGAAGAACTCCTGGATCGTCGCCATGAAGCGGTAGAACTTGTCGTGGCCCTCGGCGTCCTCGTACTCGACCTGCATGCGGTCGCCCATGTGCGAGAGCGTATTCAGCGTGTGCTCGGCGTCGGCGCCGCCGTAGGCGAGCACCGAGCGCAGCATGCTCTTCCAGAGCGCCGGCTCGGCGACCAGCACGAAGTCGAGGCCCTTCGCGTCGTGGCGCTCCTCCACCTTCGTGCACTCGTACACCTCGAAGTGCACGCCGAACAGCTGCGGCCCCACGCGCACGCCGAAGCTCGTGTCGCAGGTGCCGAGCTTCTCGAAGCGCGCGGCGTCTTCCGCGGTGCGCTTGCGCAGGGCCTCGAAGAACGCGAGAGACGGAAACGAGACGGACACGCTGCCCCTCCTCGAGAGTTCGCGCTGCGCTGCGCCGAGCATTACGCAACTCGCGTGCCCGCCGCACCCGCCGCGCGATCTCGCGCGGGGGCGCGTCGCGGGGCGACGCGACGCAGCCGCGTGTGGAGGCCGCGGCGAACGGCCGCGGCGCGGGCTCAGGCGGGAGCGGGCGCGCGAACGGCGATCGCGTGCGGCGCGCGCACGAGCAGCATCGCGCCCGCGGCGGCTCCCATGGCGACGCCGAGCGCGACGAACACCGCCGTGAAGCTGCCGAGCGCGTCGCCCGAACGGCCCACCAGCACGGGCGTCGCCAGCAAGAGCGGAAGCCCGAGCACGCCGTGCAGGCCCATCACGCGGCCGAGCACGCTCGGCCCGAAGCACGCGGCCTGCAGCACCGGGCCCGAGACGCCGAAGCCGCCCGCCGCGAGTCCCGCCGGGAGCGCGAGCGCCAGGAACGCCCCGAGATCTCGCGCGTAGGCGACGCCGATCCAGCCGACGCCCGAGAGCGCGAACACCAGCGCCGCGACCAGCTGCTTCGGGTAGCGGTCGTGCAGCCAGCCGGTGCCGAGGCGTCCGAGCAGCGCGCCGCCCGACATCAGCGACGCCACGTAGCCGGCCTGCGCGCTGCTGAGGCCGACGTTCTGCATGTGGTGCACGAGGTGGATGCCCCCGAGCGAGACGGAGACCGCGATCGCGAGCGAGCCGCCGAGCAGCCAGAAGTTGCGGTCGCGCAGCACTTCCGCGAGCGACGTCGCTCTGCGTTCGGCTGGCGCCACGTCGCCGACAGGCTCGAGCGCGCCCGCGTCGTCGCCGTCTTGCGCTTGGCCGATCTCCGCGGGCCGCTTCACCGCGAGCCAGGCGATCGCCGGCCCGAGCAGCAGCACGACGGCTCCCGCGAACGTGAGCAGCATCCCGCGCCACCCGAAGCGCGCAATCAGCAGCGGCGTGAGCAGCGGAATCGTGACCCCCGCGCAGCTCGTGCCGAGGCTGGTGGCCGCGAGCGCGCGGCTGCGCATGCGCACGAACCAGCCCGCCACCATCACGTTGGGGCCGATCTGTCCGTAAGTGCCGAGGCCCAGCGCTGCGATGGCGGCTCCGAGCGCCAGCACGCCCACGTTGTGCGCGCTCGCGACGATCCCGAGCCCGCAGCCGGCGAGGGCGACGGCACCTAACAGTACGGGTCGCAGCGGGCCGCGGTCGAGCAGCCAGCCGATGGCGGGCCCGGCGATCACGAGCGGCAGGATCAGCGCGGCGATGCCCACGCCGAAGGCCTCGGCCGAGAGCCCGAACTCGGCGGCGAGAGGCTTCGCGAGGAAGCCGTAACACTCGAGCAGGCCGGGCCCGAGCCAGATCAGGGCCGCCCCGAGCGCGACGATCCGCCAACCGTGGAACCCTGCGCGTGCGCTCATCGCAGTGCACGATAGACCGATCGCACGCTGGGCGGCGGCCCTGACGCGCGAGTCCGTGCGGCGTAACTTCCGCCGCGTCGTTTCAGGAGGCCTCCATTGAGCAGCACGTTCACTCTCATCGAAGACGGGCGCGCCCATGCGCTCGCGGCGGAGATCGCGGGAGGTCGCGTGCGCGTCTCGGCGGCGTCGCTGAAGAGCGCGCTCGGCTTCGAGCTGAAGCCCGAGGGCCTGTGCCAAGGCGAGGTCTGCTTCCCCGTGCGCGACCGCGCCGCGCTGGTCGCGGGCGATGCGCTCGACCTCGCGGAGCTCGCGCGCATCACCGGCCGTCCGCTCGCGCTGGACGTCGCGGAGCGCGCGGGCGCGCTCGGCGTCGCGCTGGACGATCGCGTCGCAGCGCTGCGCGGCCTCGAGGCGCCGGACTTCACGCTGCCCGACTTCTCGGGCCGCAAGCACACGCTCTCCGCCTACCGCGGCAAGAAGGTGCTGCTGATCGCCTACTCGAGCTGGTGAGGCTGCCGCGAGGACCTGCCCGTGTGGCAGGCGCTGTACGCAGAGCTGGGTTCTCAGGGTTTCGTGCCGATCACGGTCGCGCTCGATCGCAATGCCGACGAGCCGCGCCCGTTCGTCGAGAAGGCGAAGTCGACGC
This sequence comes from Myxococcota bacterium, assembly GCA_036560185.1. Taxonomy (GTDB): domain Bacteria; phylum Myxococcota_A; class UBA9160; order UBA9160; family UBA6930; genus VGRF01. The sequence goes on along the minus strand of DATBRS010000076.1, from coordinate 11,916 downwards.
ATCCGAGCCTGCTCGACACCGAGCATCGCGTCGCGGAGCTGTTCCACATCGTGAACGTCCCGACCATGATCTGGATCGACGAGCGCGGCGTGATCGTGCGCCCGCAGGACAACCAGTTCGGCACCGACACCTTCACGCAGTTCCACGGCAAGGCGTCGGGCCCGTATCTCGAGCTGGTGCGCGCGTGGGTGCGCGAAGGCAAGGGCGCGCTCTCGCCGGACGAGGTGCGCAAGCATCAACAAGTGCCGAGCGCGGAGTCGCAGCTGGCGCGAGCCGAGCGTTCGCTCGCCTGGCATCTGCACCAGGCCGGGCGCAGCGAGGCGGCTGAACGCCACTTCGTGCGCGCCGGGGAACTCGCGCCGAAGGACTGGACGATTCGCCGCGGCTCGATGCCGATCCGCGGGCTGAATCCGTTCGGCCCGGATTTCTTCGAGCTGGCGCGGCAAGGCGGCGCGGAGTTCCCGATGGACGAGGTGACGAAGACGCGCGTCGCGCCGCGCGCGAAGCTGTGAGAGCGAGGGCGCGCGCGAGCTCTGCGCTCGCCGCGCTCTCGGCGCTGCTGCTGCTCGCGTCGCTCGGAGCCGCCGCTCCCGCGCGCGCAGCGGAGACGCCGGAGCAAGCGGCGTTGCGCACCCTCGACGCGTTCATGGCCGCCTTCAATGCGCGCGACGTCGAGGCCTGGATCGGCACGCTGCACTTTCCGCACGTGCGCATCGCCAGCGGAAGAGTCGCGGTGTTCGCGGACGCGGCGGCTTTCCGCGCCGGCTTCGAGTTCGCGCGCTTCGCGGAGCAGACCGGCTGGAGCCGCAGCGAGTGGACGGAGCGGCGCGTGATCCAAGCGGGCCCCGACAAAGTGCACGTCGCGGTCGTCTTCACCCGCTACCGTGCCGACGGCAGCGTGCTCTCCCGTTTCGAGTCGCTCTACATCGTGACGAGACTGGACGGACGCTGGGGCGTGCAAGCGCGCTCGAGCTACGCGCCCTGAACCCGAGACTGGAGACGCACACGGGCCACTAGGGGGAGCGATGCCGCGACGCGCGCGATGGCTGTGGTTCTTGTTGGGTGCCGCAATCGCGACCGGGCTCCCCGCGCAACCCGCCCGCGCGCAGGACGAGGGCAGCCCCGAGGCCGCGGCGCTGCGCGTGCTCGACGCCTACATCGCGGCCTACAACGCGCGCGACGAATCCGCCTTCGTCGCGACCCTGCATTTCCCGCACGTGCGCATCGCGGGCGACCGCGTGACCGTGTTTGATGGCATCGCCGACTACATGCGCGAGCTCGAGCTCCTGAAGGGCGGCTGGGACTACAGCACGTGGACCGATCGCCGGATCGTCCAGAGCGGCCCGGCGAAGGTTCACGTCGCCGCGCGCTTCACCCGCTATCGCGCCGGCGGCGCTCCCGTCGGAAGCTACGACTCGCTCTACGTCATCGTGCTGCGCAACGGCCGTTGGGGAATTCTGGCGCGCTCCAGCTACGCGCCCTGAGCGTCTCGCGGGAGGGGCTCCGTGGCTTCGGGATCGCGGCTCACCTACACCCTCCGGCGCGCGCTGCGGTAGGAGCTGTCGATGTTCGCGTTCAATCCGCTCGACCCGGCGACGCGTCGCGATCCGTATGCCCTGTATGCGCGAGGGCGCGACGAGGCGCCCGCGTTCCTGCACGCGGGGCTCCCGCTGCGCGTCGTCTCGCTGTTTCGCTACGACGATGTGCAGAGCACGCTGCGCGACGACGCGCGCTTCTCGAACGCACCGCAGGCCGCGCTGCGCGCGGCGGCGGGCGCCCCGGCCGACGCGATCCCGCCGTCGATGCTGGTGACGGACGGCGAGGAGCACACGCGGCTGCGCGGCCTCGTGAACAAGGCCTTCACGCCGCGCATCGTGTCGCGCCTCGAGGGCCGCATGCACGCGCTCGCGCGCGAGTTGGTGGATGCGGCGGTCGCTCAGGGCGAGGCGGATCTCGTGCAGGCCCTTACCTATCCGCTGCCCGTGACGGTGATCGCCGAGATCATCGGCATCCCCGCCGAGGACCGCGCGCAGTTCAAGCGCTGGTCGGACCGCGCGGTCGCGAGCCTCGGCCTCGCCTTCCTCGGCGGCTTCGACGCGGAACGCATCCGGCAGCAAGTCGCGCTGCGCGAGGAGATGCGCGCGTACTTGATCCCCCTCGCCGAGGAGCGCAAGCGCGCGCCGCGCGAGGACCTGATGACCGGCCTCGTGCAGGCCGAGCACGAGGGCTCGCGGCTCTCCCACGACGAGATGCTGCAGATGCTGATCCTGCTGCTGGTCGCGGGCAACGAGACCACCACCACGCTGATCCAAAACCTCGTGCTCGAGCTGCTCGCGCACCCCGCGTGGGAGCAGCGCGCGCGCGCCGACCTCGCGCTGGCGCCCGCATTGATCGAGGAGACGCTGCGCCACTCGTCGCCGGTGCAGTTCGCGCCGCGCCGCGCGAAGACCGAGCTCACGCTCCACGGGGTCGAGATTCGCCCGGACGACTTCCTGCTGTGCTGGATCGGCTCGGCGAACCGCGACGCGAAGGTGTTCGACGACGCGGAGCGCTTCGACCCGCTGCGCGCGAAGAGCCCGCACATCGCCTTCGGCTTCGGGCCGCACTACTGCCTCGGCGCGAACCTCGCGCGCCTCGAAGCGCGCGTCGCGCTCGAGGCGCTGCTGACTCTGACCTCGCGCATCGAGCGCGCCTGGGTTGAAGATCTCCCGGTCCATCCCAGCCCTGTTTTCCGGGGCGTGACCCAGCTGCCGGTTCGCCTGACCCCCGCCCGCTGACGCGAACCTGCGCAGCCGCTGCGCATCGGCGCCGAAATCGCAGCCTGCACCCGCGATCGCGAGTTGCGCCGGGCGGCACGAAGCGGGTTGCATAGGCCACTACGAGTCATCGAGTGGGAGCTCCTCATGCTGCGCCGGGTTTTCGCTTGGGTCGGGATCGTGCTGTCCGTGCTGCTGCCGGTGCCCGGCTTCGCAGACCACAAGGCGACGAACTGCCAACCGCATCCGAACGGCAACGGCAACACGATCGTTTGTCAGGGAACGGGCTACTTCCGGCTGCGCGGCGCGTTCGGCTGGACGCTCGGCGCCGACCTCACGCTGGATGCGCGCGCGCAGGCCGACCTCGGCGACGCGGGCGATGGTCTCAGTGGTGTGATGCAGCTCGACTGGAGGTTCTGAGGCGCGTGCGCGCCGAGGAGGGGACGGTGGGGCCGACGATCAAGCTCGGCGTTGCGCTGCGCTCGTTGGGCCCGCAGTCGTCGCGCGAGACCTTCCTGGCCTGTGCGCGCGCAGCCGAGGACGCGGGTCTCGACCACGTGTGGGTACAGGATCACGTCGCGATCCCGCCCGACGACGCCGAGGGCAGCGGCGGCCGCTACCTCGACCCGCTCGGCGCGCTCGCCTTCCTCGCGGGCGCGACCTCGCGCATCGGCCTCGGCACCGGCGTGCTCAACCTGCCGTATCGCGCGCCGCTGCCGACCGCGAAGGCGATCGCCACGCTGCAGGAGCTCTCGGCGGGCCGCTTGTTACTGGGCGTGGGCGTCGGCTGGATGGCGCCGGAGTTTCGCGCGCTCGGCGTGCCGCGCGCGGAGCGCGGCGCGCGCACGGACGCGGCGCTCGCGTTTCTCGCCGATTGCTTCGCGAACGACGTGGTCGAAGCGCACGGCCAGAAGTTCCTGTTCCTGCCGCGCCCGCCGCGGCCGCCGATCTACGTCGGCGGCGCCGCGCCGCACGCGCTCGCGCGCGCCGCGAAGTGGGGCGACGGCTGGATGCCGATGGCGCGCGACGCCGCAGCGCTGCGTGCCCCGATCGCGGAGCTGCGAGAGCGCTTCGCCGCCGCGGGACGCGGCGCGCCCGCGGTCGTCGTGCTCACCGGCTTCTCGCGCAAGGACCCGGCCGCCGCCGCCGCCGGCGCGCGCGCTCTCGCCGAAGCCGGCGCGACGCACCTCGTGTTCAGCGAGCGCTACGCCGACGAGGCCGACTTCTGCCGCGGGCTCGAGTTCGCCGCGACGCTTCGGCCCGCGCTGCGCTGAGTCGACTCGCGGGGACGTTCCGCAACTAAGTCAACCAACTCCCTCCGCGACCCGGAGGACGATCCCCCGCTTCCCGATGTGAGCCTCGGGGACATCTGTGCGAGTACGTCACTTCGCGGGCGTTCGGGACACACGAGGAGCGTCTCCGGACTTCGCCTTTGCAGGGGCATCGCAGAGTTTCGTTGACTTAGTTGCGGAACGTCCCCCGGATCCGTCCGCCCAGCCCGCGCGTTCCCCCGGCTCGCGCATCCCCTCGCGGCTCGCTGCGATAGGGTGGCCGCTCGCTCGGGAGCGCCCATGTACGAGCATCTCCTCTCGCCCACGCGCATAGGGAACGTTGCGCTGCGCAGCCGCATCGCGATGGCGCCGATGGGCGTCGAGCTCGTCGAGGCGGACGGCGCGGTGCGCGAGCCCACGATCGCCTACTACGAGGCGCGCGCGCGCGGCGGCGCGGCGCTGCTCATCACCGAGAACACGTCCGCGGCGTATCCGCGCGGCGCGAACAGCGCGCACGAGATCGCGGTCTCCCACGACAAGTATCTCCCCGGCCTCCGCGCGCTCACCGAGGCGGTGCACCGCCACGGCGCGAAGATCGCAATCCAGCTCGCGTTCCACGGCAAGATCGCGCGTCTCGACGTGACGCAGGGCCGCCCGATGATCGTGCCCTCCGAGCCGCGCTCGCACATGGATCTCAGCGGCCTCGGCGAGATGACGCCCCGAGAGCTCGCCTGGATGATGGCCGCGAACACGGGCACCGGCGGCAAGTATCGAGCCGCGACGCGAGCCGACCTCGCCCAGATCACCGAGGACTTCGCCGACGCCTGCTCGCGCGCGCGCCGAGCCGGCTTCGACGCCGTCGAGCTGCACGGCGCGCACGGCTACCTGTTCTCGAGCTTTCTCTCCCCGGGCTGGAACTTTCGCGACGACGAGTACGGCGGCCCGATCGAGAACCGCGCGCGTCTCTTGTGCGAGGTGATTCGCGCCTGCAAGCAGCGCGCGGGCGCAGACTTCACGCTCTGGGCGCGCATCGACGCGCACGAGTACGGCGAGCCCCGCGGCATCACGCTGCCCGACGCCGTGCGCGCGGCGCGACTGATCGAGGCCGCGGGCGCCGACGCCGTGCACGTCAGCGCCTATGCCCCCAATAACCTCGGCACGCACTTCCTCGATGCTCCGCTGCCCCACGCCGAGAACGCCTATGTCGAGCTCGCGCGTGCGGTGAAGGCCGCGGTGAAGATTCCCGTGATCGCGGTCGGCCGCATCGAGCCCGAGACCGCGGATGCGCTGATTCGCGACGGCGCGGCGGACCTCGTCTCCTTTGGGCGCAAGCTGCTCGCCGATCCCGAGCTCCCCAACAAGTTGGCGGCGGGGCGCCGCGCAACTGTGCGCCCCTGCATCTACTGCTACACGTGCGTCGCGCAGGCATTCTTCGACAAGCCCGTGCGCTGCGCGGTGAACCCCGAGGCGGGCAAGGAAGCGGAGCGCAGCGCGCTCGTGGGCACCGCCGCCGCGCGGAAGAGGCGCGTGCTCGTGGTGGGCGGCGGGCCGGCGGGCATGGAGGCGGCGCGCGTCGCGGCGCTGCGCGGCCACGACGTCACGCTGGTCGAGAAGAGCGGCCGCCTCGGCGGCACCCTGCGCTTCGCGGCGCTGCCCTACGAGCCGAACGAGCGATTGCTCCGGTACTACGAAGAGACGATGCGCGGCGCGCGGCTCACGCTCCGCCTCGGCACCGAGGCGACGCCCGCGCTGGTGCGCGAGCTCGCGCCCGACGTCGTGATCGCCGCCGTGGGCGCGCGGCGCGAGCGCCCCGCGATCCCCGGCGCGGAACGCGGCCGCGTGTTCGACGGCGACGACCTGCGCGCGCTGCTCACCGGCGAAGAGGCGCGCGGGTCCGCCGACAAGCTCTCGCTGGTCGGCAAGCTCGCGGTGCGCGCGGGTCGCCTCACCGGCATCACCGGCGATCCCAGCAAGCTGCGCGAGGCGTCGCGCGCCTACATGCCGGTGGGAAAGCGCGTCGTGATCGTGGGCGGCGGGCTCGTGGGCGCGGAGCTCGCGGAGTTCCTGTGCGAGCGCGGCCGCGACGTCGTGGTGCTCGAGGAGAGCCCGACCCTCGCCGCCGAGATGGCGCACCCGCGGCGCTGGCGCGTGCTGCACGAGCTGCGCGCCCACGGCGTGCGTCTGCACACACGCGCGCGCGTGCTCGAGATCGGCGAGCGGACGCTGCGCTTCGAGCTCGCTCCCGCGAAGGAAGGCGCCGAGGCGAAGCGCGAAGAGATCGCCGCGGACACGGTGATCCTCGCGGCCGGACTCGCGCCGAATCCGGAGCCCGCGCGCGCGCTGCGCGAGGCGGGCGTGCACGTCATCGAGATCGGCGACGCGACGGGCGTCGGCTATCTCGAGGGCGCGATCCACGGCGGATTCCAGGCGGGATGCGAGGTGTGAGCGGCGGCCCTCAGCCCACCGTCTTCGCCAGCCACTCGTAGATCCTCGCGTTCGCGGCCCGCGCCATCGCGACGGGGAAGATCGTGAAGCCGTGGATGCACTCGGGGTAGATCGCGAGCTCGCTGGCATTCCCGGCAGCGCGCCAGCGGGCGTGCAGGAAGAGCGAGTCGTCGTAGAGATAATCGGCGGTGCCCACCGTGAAGAGCGCCGGGGGGAGGCCTGTCAGGTCGGCGTAGAGCGGGGAGATGTCGGGGTGCTTGCGGTCGTCGCCGAAGATCTTCGGCAGGTAGAGATCGCGGAAGCTCTGCACGCCGCCGCGCCGCTGCGAGGGCGTGCCCGAGACGTCGTACACGCCGAACACGAGGTTCGCGGCGCAGAAGCGCGAGGCGGCCTGGTGGCGGTCGCGCAGGCGCAGCAGCGTCGTGGCGGCGAGGTTCGCGCCGGCGGAGCCGCCGCCGATCGCGAGGCGGCTCGCGCCGAGCTCGCGCTGCGCGTTCGCGAGCAGCCAGAGCGCGGCGGCCTCGCAGTCGTCCGGGCCGGCGGGATAGGGATGCTCGGGCGCGAGCCGATAGTCGACGCTCACGATCGCGCACTTGGCGCGCCGCGCGATCTCGGCATTGTCGCGGTCGCCCATCTCGGGCGCGCCCATGAAGAAGCCGCCGCCGTGGATGTCGAGGTAGACCGCGCGCGTCTCGTCGGGGACGAACGTGCGCAGGCGGATCGGGCCGCGCGGGCCGGGAATCTCGCGCGTCTCGAAGCCCGGGATGCCGGCGTTCGCGAGCAGGCCGCCCATCACCTGGCTGAGGTCGCGCGCGCGGGCGATCGCCGCGGGCGTCCACCTCACGCGCGCATCCTCGCGCGGGATGCGCGCGTTGAACGCGCGCACTTCGGCGACGTCGGCGTCGAGCGCGGGATCGTAGAGCGGTTCGGGCACGAGCATGGGGCTCCCTTGTTAGGCCGAGGCGGCTGCCGCGGGCGGCTGCGCGCGGCGCCAGAGTGCGAGCACGAGCGCGAGCGTTCCGAGCTCGAGCGCTAGCGCCATCACGGTGTAGGACGAGAACACGCCCGCGATCGCCGCCGCGCCGAGGCGCGCGCTGCCGAGCCCCGCGCACACCGCGCCAAGGGCAGCGAGCGCGTAGCGCGCGAGTGCGGGGCGGAGCGCGCCCGCGAGCGCGAGCAGGCCGAGCGCCGCCTGCAGACCGCCGTACATCGCACGCAGTTCGATGCTGCCGGTGGCGCTGGTCGCCGCGACGTTCGCGGCCTCCGTCAGCGCGGCGGGGTCGATCAGCAGGCCGATCGCGTAGGGCGTCCAGAGCAGCGCCGAGAACGCGAGAAATAGCCGGGTGGCGAGCATGCGAGGCTTCTCCGCTTCGCAGTATGCATCGCGGGTGCCGCGCGCCGCGCGCTGGCGGCGGGCACGGCCGCGAGACAAGATGCGCCGATGCGGAGACTTCTCCTGGCCGGCGCGCTGCTCGCCGCGGCGGTTCCCGGCGCCGCGCAGGAGCCGATCGTCTTCCTGCGCGACATCTGGCCCGTGCTCGCCCGGAACTGCGTCGCGTGTCACAGCGTGAAGCAGCGCTACGCGAACCTGCAGCTGGATTCGCCCGCGCGCATCCTGCAAGGCGGCGACATCGGGCCCGCGGTCGTGCCGGGCGCCCCAGAGAAGTCGGAGCTGATCCGGCGCGTCACGCTGCCGGCGAGCTCGCCCGATCGCATGCCGCGCGAGCGCGAGCCGCTCACGCCCGCGGAGCTCGCGCGTCTGCAGCGCTGGATCGCGGATGGCGCGCAGTTCGGCGCCTGGGTCGGGATGGGCGCCGCGGCGCGTGCGACGCCGCAATGAACGCGAGCGATCTCACGCGGCGCGAGTTGCTGGGCGGCGCGGCTGCCGCGGCTGGTGCCGCAGCGCTCGCGCAGCGAGCGGAGGGAACGGGCATGGCGACTTCTCAGGCAATCGCGCTCGGCGTCGAACCGATCGTGCTCGCGCGACCGATCGCGCTGGCAGATCTGCCGACGCCCGCGCTGCTGATCGACGAGGCCGCGCTGGGGCGCAATCTCGCGAAGATGGCAGCGCACGCTGCGCACAAGAAGATCGGCCTGCGGCCCCACGTGAAGACGCACAAGTGCCCGATCCTCGCGAGGCGGCAGCTCGCGCTCGGCGCGCTCGGCGTGTGCGCCGCAAAGGTGAGCGAGGCCGAGGTGATGGTCGACGCGGGCGTCGCGAACGTGCTGATCACGTCGCCGCTCGCGAGCCCCGACAAGTTCGCGCGCGTCGTCGCGCTGGCGCGGCGCGCGGCGGGCCTGCAGGTGGTCGTGGACGCAGCGAGCGCCGTGCGCGCGTTCGAAGCGGCGGCCGCGGCCGCGGGCGTCACGCTCGGTGTGCTGATCGACCTCGACACGGGCACGCGCCGCACCGGCATCGCGCCCGGCGAGCCGGCGCTCGCGCTCGCGCGCGAGATCGCCGCCGCGAAGCACCTGCGCTTCGACGGCCTGCAGGCGTACGCGGGCCACGTGATGCACATCGTCGGGCGCGAGGAGCGCAAGAAGAAGTCGCTCGAGTCGCTCGCGGCGGCGCTCGACACCAAGGCGCTGCTCGAGCGCAGTGGCATCGCCGTGAAGACGCTCACCGGCGGCGGCACCGGCACCTACGACATCGACTGCGACGTCGCGGGCATGACCGACCTCCAGGTCGGCTCCTATCTGTTCATGGACGTGCAGTACCGCATGATCGGCGACGCCGACGGCGAGACCTTCGACAGCTTCGAGCCGTCGCTGAGCGTGCTCTCGACCGCGATCAGCCAGCCGGTGCCGCAGCTGATCACGATCGATGCAGGCTTCAAGGCCTTCGCGCACGAGCCCGAGGCGAAGCCACAGTTCAAGGATCGCGCGGGGCTCGCCTATTTCTATGGCGGCGACGAGCACGGCATCTGCGCGTTCACGAGCGAGGCGCGCGAGCTCGCGCTCGGCGACAAGGCGGAGCTGCTCGTCTCGCACTGTGACCCGACGGTGAACCTGTACGACGCCTACCACGTCGTGCGCGACGGCATGGTGCGCGAGCTCTGGCCGATCGCGGCGCGGGGGAAATCGCAGTGATCGGTCGCCGCGAGCTGTTACGGAACGCAGCCGGCGCAGCGGCGCTCGCGGCGACGCAGGGCGGGCTCGTTGAGCGCGCGTTCGCCGCGGCGGGCACGCCACCGGAATGGTCGAACTGGTCGGGCTCGGTCCGCTTCACGCCGGCCGAGAAGACCGCCCCCGCGACGCTCGCCGAAGTGCGCGCCGCCGTGAAGCGCGCCGCGGCCGCCGGCCACGGCGTGCGCGCGATCGGCAGCGGGCACAGCTTCGTGCCGCTGTGCGAGACGAGCGGGCTCCAGCTCGTGACGAGCCGGCTGCGCGGCCTCGAATCCGTCGACGCGAAGAAGGGCGAGGCGTGGATCCTCGGCGGCAGCAAGCTCTATCAGGTGGGCGAGCCGTTGCGGAGAGCCGGGCTCGCGCTCTCGACCATGCCGGACATCGATCGCCAGGCGCTCGCGGGCTCGATCGCGACGGGCACCCACGGCACCGGCCGCGAGATCGGCAGCCTCTCCTCGTACGTGACGGGCCTGCGGCTCGTGCTCGCGAACGGCGAGCTGCTGGAGGTGACGCCCGAGAAATCGCCCGACGTGTTTCGCGCGGCGCAGGTCTCGCTCGGTGCGCTCGGCGTGATCACTCACGTGCGGCTGAAGCTCGAGCCCGCCTTCCGCCTGCGCGAGCGCAACTGGACCGCGCCGTTCGAGACGTGCATGGCGCAGCTCGATTCGCACATCGCCTCGAACCGGCACTTCGAGTTCTTCTGGTTCCCCGATCCGACCGTGTTCGTGCAGGCGAAGCTCAGGAAGGATCTGTGCGGGATGAAGGCGCTCAATCCCACCAGCGAGCCGCGCGACTTCGAGCGCTGGGACGATTCGGCGAAGACGCGCGGCGAGCGCGTCGGCTGGAGCGACACGATCTACGCCTCGCCGCGCGATACCGCCTTCAACGAGATCGAGTTCGCGCTGCCCGCCGAGCGCGGCCCGGACTGCGTGCGCGAGCTGCGCCAGCTCATGCTGACGAAGCACACGGCTGCGCTCTGGCCGCTCGAGTACCGCACGGTGAAGCCCGACGACGCGTTTCTCTCGCCCGATCACGACCGCGCGACCGTAACAATTTCTGCGCACCAGCCCGCGGAGCGCGCCTACCGGCCGTACTTCGACGACGTCGAGGCGATCTTCCGCAATCACTCGGGCCGCCCGCACTGGGGGAAGCTGCATCAGATGAACGCCGCGCAGCTGGCGCCGCTCTATCCGAAGTGGGCCGCGTTTCAGAAGGTGCGCGCGCAGCTCGATCCCAAGGGCGTGTTCTTGAACCCGTTCCTGCGGCGCGTGCTCGGCGCTTAGGCGCCGGCAGCCTCGCCCCGCTCCGGCTCCCGTGCCGGCGCGGGCGCAGAGCCCTCGGCCGCTCGGGAGCGCGTGATGCGCGCGGCGCCGTTCACCGTCTCGAGCGTCACGCGCGCCCCGCCGCCGTTCAGCGTGCCGACCAGCTCCGTGCGCGAGCTCTCGTCGGTCATCTCGAGCACGAGCTCGTGGGCGTCGATCGCGCCATTCACGACCTCGGCGCTCACGGACGCGCGGCTCTCCGCCGGCAGCGCGAGCGAGACCGCGCCGTTCACCGATTCGAGGGCGATCCGCCCGTCGTCCGCGGGCGGCGTCGCCAGCTCGAGCTCGATGGCGCCGTTGACCGTCTCTGCGGACACCCTGCCGGTCGTGAGCGCAACGCCGACGATGGCTCCGTTCACGGTCTCCGCGCGCACACCATCGCTCAATCCGGCGAGCGCGATGCGGCCGTTCGCGGTCTCGAGATCGACGCTCACGCCCTTCGGCACGCGCACCGTCCAGCTCACCTCGATGTCCGCGCCGCCAAGGGTCGCGGGCGAGATCACCTCCACGCGCACGCGCTGGCCGTCTACGTCCTCGCGCATCTCTGTGTCCGCGAGCAGCGCCCTCGCCTTGGCGTCGGTGGCGGCGTTGGCAGAGCGCTCGGCGACCAGCTCGAGGCTGGCGCCGTCCGAGGCCTCGGCGTGAATCGCGCCGTTCGTATTGACGAGCTTGAGCTGCAGCCCGGGCGCGGCGGGGAAGGAGCGCGTCCAGCGATCGCGAGCCTCCGCGTCGGCGCGTGCCGTCGCGGATTCGCACGCGCTGAGGCTGATCAGCGCGAGCGCGCCGAGGGTGAGCTTCACGAGACGAGAAGCGAGCGAGCGGTGCATCGGTGGGACCTCCGGGGCGGCTACGGGCGAGGGAGGCGCGCGGTTCGCGGGCCCGGGGCTAGCGCGGATCGAGGCGGACGAACGCGATCTCGGGGCGCTCGTTCGGCGGCGCCGCGTGCCACGTCGCCCATGCGTCGTACTTCGCGGCGAACGCGGCGAAGGCCGCCGC
>DATBRS010000075.1:0-11223 GCA_036560185.1 Myxococcota bacterium | reverse complement strand
CGCCATCCAGGCGGCGCTGCCGGCGAGCAGCAGGATCACGATCGCCGCGATCGTCGAAGCGCGCTCAGACACGGGCGGGCACCTCTCGTTTTCGGGCAAGCTCGAACGCGGCCACGCAGCCGGCAGCGCACACGATCCAGACGCCGTGGGTGAGCAGCACGCGCGCCTCGCTCGCGGCGCCGGAGCGGGTGAGCGCCACGGCCACGATCATCGCGGCCAGCTGCGCGGGCAGGCCGATCATCGCGAGCTGCGCGCCGCGCCGCAGGGCGCCGCGCCAGCTGCTGCCGCTACGCGCGTCGAAATACCAGCCGAGGCCCGCGAACAGCGCGACCAGCCGCAGGCCGCTGTCCCACGCGTCGAGCCGCAGCGCCGGCCCGACCGGCCCGAGCAAGAACTGGGCGAAGGCCAGCCAAACGGTCTCGAGCGGCGCCAGCGCGGCCAGCGCGTGCGGGATCGGGACGATGAAGAAGGCGAGGGCGGCGGGGGCGAGCGCGGCCGCGCCGGTGAAGCGCAGGTAACCGATGATGCCGAGCGGGATCGCGAGCCGGCCGAAGCGCTCGATGCCGCCCTGGAACGCGATCACCTCGATGAGCGCGGCCGCGGCGATCCAGAGCAGCCCCGCGCTGCGATCGGGCGCGGTGGGCGGCGTGGAGCGCGCGGCGGTCAATAACAACAGCGGGAACACCAGGGCGTAGGCGGTCGCCGGCTCGTTGGCGATGTGCGTCGCCCACTCGGCCAGTGCGGGCCAGAGCCCCGCGAGCAGGCCGAGTCCGAGGAGCAATGCCTGCATGCGCGCCTCAGCCGATGCGGCCGATGGTGCCGAGCACGCGCAGCCCGATCTCGTCTTCGATCTGCTTCGCCGAGACGATCACCGGGTCGAGCAGCTCGAGCAGCATCGCGATTCCGAGCGCGCCGAGCACGGAGGCCCCGAGGCAGGCGAACAGGTACTTGAGCCGCGTGCTCTCGGAGCTCTGGGGCGGCACCGCGCGATCGAGCACCTCGACGCGCGAGCCCTGCTGCGCGGACTGGACGCTGAGCGCGAGCTCCGCGGCTTCGAGCTTGCGCAGGTTCGAGATGTAAGTCTCGTGCAGCACCAGCTGCTTCTGCAGGAGCGCGGAGAGCTCCTCCTCGCGCAGCGGCGTGCGCGCGACGCGCTCCTCGAGCGCAGCGGTCTCGGCGGTCAGCCCCGCGAGGTCCCCGCGCAGCCCCTTCACCTCGTCGCGCAGCGTGCGCAGCGCGATCGCCTGGCTCGGGTCGCCGGTGCCCGCACCGTTGCTCGCGACCTCCCGCTCGAGCGCCTCGATCTGGCGCTTGATCGCGATCACGTTCGGGTGCTCGTCGGTGTTGATGGCCTGCTCGGAGACCAGCTTCGAGCGCAGCGCGTTCAGCCGCGCGTAAGGCGAGGAGGGGCTCGCGAGATCGCCGAGGTGCTCGAGATCCGAGAGCCGCGTCTCCGCGGCTTCGAGCTGGCCGGTCAGCGTTTGGCGCTGCAGTGCGATGCGCTCGAGCTTCGAGGTGTTGGTGCCGAGCTCGCTCGGGAGCTCGCCGCGGTACTTCTCCTTGAATTCGCTGATCAGGCGCTCCTGGGCGCGCAGCTCCCGCTCGGAGCGATCGCGCTCGGCGCGCATGAAGTCGGCGGTCGTGCGCGCGGCGTCGCCGCTCGCCTTGCCTGCGGCGGCGGTGAACAGCGTCGCGAGGTCGTTGGCCATCGCCGCGGCGGTCTTCGCGTTGAGATCGCGGAACGAGATCGTGAACACGCTCGCCGGCGTGCCGCGCTTCTGCGGGATCACCGAGCCCGAGGGAGCGACGACGACGTTCGAGCGCGCCAAGCCGACCAGCTCCGACATCCCGGTCTGCTTGCGGAGCTCGGGATAGAGCTTGTGTTTCTCGACCAGCGGCGCCAACCGCTCGCGCGAGAGGATCTCGCCGACCAGCGCGTCGAGCTGCTGGAGCGGGTTCTCGGTCACGGTGTTCGTGACGAAGGAGTCCGAGATCTGCTGCTCGTTGATCACGAGCGTCGCGGAGGCGAGATACGTGACTGGGATCTGCGCCACGAAAATCGCGGTGCCGATCACGCCCAGCGCGAGCGTGCCGGCGATCCAGGGCCAGCGGCGCCGCACCACGCCGCGCGGATCGGTGAGGAACGCCGGGAGTTGGCCGGCCTCTTCCTCTTGGCTCATGGCTCGTTCCCCTCGGCCGGCGCCTCGGCTGGCTCTTGATAGCCGTAATAACCCGAGTAGCGGCGATGGCGCGGCGTCTTGCCTTCGTTGAGGAACACGCCGATCAGCTTCTCGGAGCCGAGCGACTCGATCGTCTCGCGCAGCGCCGCGCGCCGCGACACGCCGTTGCGGGCGACCAGCAGCACGGCGTCCGCGAATGCGGCGATCAGCGGCACGTCGGGCACGGGCAGCACCGGCGGCGAGTCGATCACGACCAGGTCGTACTGGCGCGCGAGGTCGCGCAGCAGGGCGCCGGTCGAGGCCGCCGCGACGAGCCCGAGCGGATCGCGCGCCGGCTCGCTCGCGAGGTACAGGTCGAGGTCGGGTAGCTGCGTGTGCAGGCACGCGTCCGCGAGGCGCGCGGCGCCTGCGAGCACGCGCTCGATGCCCACCGCGGGCCGCACGCCCAGCGAGCGCGCGGCCGACGGTCGCCGCACGTCGAGCTCGATCAGCGCGATGCGCCGCCCGCTCGACATCGAGGCGAGCGCGAGCGCGAGATTGCACGCGGTGGTCGTCTTGCCTTCGCCGCGCGCGGCGCTCGTCACGATCACCGAGCGCGCACCGATCTCCTTGAGCTGGCGCTGCAGCCGGATCGCGAAATGGCGATACGCCTCGGCGAACTCGCCACGCGGCGCGACCAATACGGCGCGCGCATTCCAGCTGCCTGCGCCCTCGTCGGAGATCGCGACGGCCGCCGAGGAGTCGCGCGCGGGCGCGAGGTTCGGTCCGGGCGCCTCGCGCAGCGGGCTCGTCGCGGGCGAAAGCGCAGCCGGCTCGCGGCGCACCACCTCCCGCGCGCGCTTCAGCGCGTCGGAAATCTCACCCAAGCTTGGGCACCTCCGTGGCCGGCGCTTCGCTGAGGCGCACCGCAGCCATCTCCTTCGCCTTGCGCTCGACGAGCAGCGTCGGCACGGGGCGGAGCTGCTTCGCGAACGCCGCGAGCATCGCGCGATCGGCGAGCAGGCTCATCAGGCGCGGACAGCCCTGCGAGAACTCGTGAAACACCGACTCCACGCTCGTCTCGAACACGTCTGCGAAGCGGCCGCCGGCCACTTCGAGGCGGTGGCTCAGGTACGGGACGACGTCCTCGTGCCGCAGCGGCAACACGTGGTGCTCGATCGCGACGCGCTGGCGCAGCTGGCGCAGGTTCGACGCGGCGAGCTTCTGGCGTAGCTCCGGCTGCCCCGTGAGCACGATCTGCAGGAGCTTCTCCGTGTCCGTCTCCAGATTCGAGAGCAGGCGGACTTCCTCGAGCAGCGTGGCGTCGAGGTTCTGGGCCTCGTCGATGATCAGCACGGTGTTGAGCCCGCGCTCGAGCTGCTCCAGCAGGAAGCGGTTGAGCGCGATGATGTAGTCGACCTTCGATTGGAAGGGCCCCGGCAGCTGGAACTCGGCGGCGATCAGCCGGAGCAGGTCGGTCGGCGTGAGCTCGGCGGTGTTCATCACCAGCGCGACCTCGGTGTCGGCCGGAATCTGGTCGAGCGCCGCGCGCAGCAGGGTGGTCTTCCCGGTGCCCACCTCGCCGGTCAGCAGCATGAAGCCCTTGCGGCGCGAGATCCCGTAGACCAGCGCCGCGAGGCCCTCCTCGTGGGTCTCGGAGAGCCACAGGAAGCGCGGGTCGGGGGCGAGCGAGAACGCGGGCTCGCGCAGCCCGAAAAACGATTCATACATGCGCGCGCACCTCCCCACGCCCCGAGCGCCGAAGGGTGTTCCCGCATCGGACGATTCGGTCAAGGAGTGAAGCCAATCCCTGCATTTGCGCTGCCGGTTGCGCGCGGCTTGGACGCCGAGCCCCCATTCGCCGGAACCTCGTCGCGTTCGTGGCTGCGCTGGAGTAAAAGGGTACGCCGAATTGAGCAGATCCCGCGCGGGTTTGGGCCGCTCGCGGCGGGGATGCGGCAGCGCGGCGGGCGCCCTGCACGCCGCGTGCAACGAATGACCGCTCCGGGGACACCCACTCGGGGCGTACCCCAGGCAGCGCTGGCCGTGCGCTCGCGAGATTGAGCATTCGACGATGTTGCGCAGTCATTCCCAAAGCGTGCACTCCGGCCTGGTGGCCCTCGACGTCGCCCTGAGTGGCCTTGTATTGATCCTGATGCTCTCTTACCCGTTCGCGACGGGAGTGCACTCCGGCAACGCCTGGCAGCTCACCCCCGCGCTGCTCGCCGTCGCGCTGTGCGGCTGCATGGCCTGGCCGCTCGCCCTGCAGCAGCTCGGCCTCTACGACTCCCAGCGCCGCGCCTCGCTCGACGACATCGTCGGCCGGCTGGCGGTGGCCGGATTCGGCTCGACGCTGCTCCTGACCGCGACCACGTACGTCACCGCCGCCCCGCTCGCGCCGAAGTTCCCGCTGCTGTTCGGGGCGGCGCAGTTCTCGATTCTGATGACGGAGCGGCTCGCGCTGTTCGGACTGCTGCGCTTCGCGCGCCGCCTCGGGCGCAACACGCGCAACGTGCTGATCGTGGGCTCGGGGCCGCGCGCCCTGAGCGTGAGCCGCCGCATCGACGAGAACCCGCACTGGGGCCTGCGCGTCACCGGTTATCTCGACGACGCGGATCTGCCGATCGCGCCCGAGATCCCCGCCGCCACGATGCGCAAGATGGTCGACGTGCGCCGCATCTTGCGCGACGAGGTCGTCGACGAGGTGATCATCGCCGCGCCGCGCTCGATGTTCACGGAGATCGGTCCGGTCGTCTCCGCCTGCGGCGAAGCGGGCGTTCCGTTCAATCTGCTCTCGGACGTCTTCGGCGACTATTTGCCGCCGCCCTCGGTCACGCGCTTCGGCTCGCTAGCGGCGCTGCGCTTCGCGCCCGTTCACCACAGCCAAGCGCGCATCGCGGCCAAGCGCGGCGTCGATCTGCTCGGCTCCGGCGTCGGCCTCGCGCTCTCAGCGCCGCTGATCGCGGCCGCGGCGGTCGCCGTGAAGCTCAGCTCGCCCGGCCCGGCGTTCTTCCGGCAGACGCGCTGCGGCCTCTATGGCCGCCGCTTCACGCTCTACAAGCTGCGAACGATGGTGGAGGACGCGGAGAAGCAGAAGGCGGATCTCGTGCACCTGAACGAGATGAGCGGCCCCGTGTTCAAGATCAAGAACGACCCGCGCGTCACGCCGCTCGGCCACTGGCTGCGGCGGCTCAGCATCGACGAGCTGCCGCAGCTGTGGAACGTGCTGCTGGGTCACATGAGCCTCGTGGGTCCGCGCCCAGCGCTGCCTCACGAGGTCGAGCAGTACGAGACCTTCGAGCGCCGCCGCTTGTCGATGCGGCCCGGCCTGAGCTGCCTGTGGCAGGTGCGCGGACGCAACCGCGTCAGCGACTTCGACGAATGGGTGCGGATGGATCTCGAGTACATCGACTCGTGGTCGCTGACGCTCGATCTGCGCATCATCGCGCAGACGATCCCCGTGGTACTGCGCGCGAGCGGCGAGTAGCGCCGGCCCGCCGCCGCGCTACGGGCGCGGTAAGCCCGAGCCTTGCATGCCGAGGCTCGCGCCGCCCGTTGCGACTGCGCCGCCGACCTTCGCGCCGAGCCCGAGCACCGACTGCAGCGGGAAGAAGATTCCCTGCACCCAGTATCCGATCTTCGCGCCCACCGTCGGCGGCACGTAGACGATGTCGCCGCCGCGCAGGGTGTAGTTCGTGGACAAGTCACCGGCCTGGATCGCGCGAACGTCGGCGGTGAGGATCTTCACCTGGCCGTCCTCGACGCGGATGATGCGGATGTTGTTCATGTCGGACATCGACTGGCGTAGGCCGCCGACGATTCCGATCGCCTCGATCAGGCGCGTCTCGCGCTGCAGCGGGAAGGTGGAGGCGCGGATCTCGCCGATGATCGTGATCTCGGTGCTGAGCGAGGACGAGAGCGAGACGTTCACCGAGGCGTCGCGCTTGAAGCGCGAGATGCGTGCCTGAATGTCCTGCGCGATCTCGCTCGTGGTGCGACCCGCCGCGGGCACGTCGCCGACCAGGTCGATCGAGATCATGCCGTCGGGCCGGACTGTGGCGGAGCGTTCGATCACCGGGTCGGGCAGGATCGCGATCATCAGGTTGTCGGGCGGCCCGACGCGGTAGGGCAGCAGCTCCGGCGCGGGCGGCGGGTTCACCGTGTGCGCGGTGGCGCAGCCGAGCGACGTGCTGGCGAGCGCGAACGCGGCGAGCGCGAGGCCGCGCACTGAGACGGAACGGAGCATCGAGCATTCTCCTGGTTCGTGGATCGCTGCCTGCCTCTGCGTGAGTTGCCCGAAGCGGCCGCGGGGTCACTCGTCGATGAAGAACTGGAAGCGGGTGTGACCGATCTGAACCTCGTCGCCGGATTTCAGCACGCTGCCGCGAACTCGCTTCCCGTTCACTTTGGTGCCGTTCGTGGACTGCAAGTCCTCGACCGTGTATTCGCCCGTGTCGGGATCGAACTGGATGATCGCGTGCTCGCGGCTGATGCCCTCATCGAGCAGCGTGATGTCGGTGGTGGGGTTTCGCCCGATCAGCGTCTCGAGGGAATCGATCGTGTAGGTCATCCCCTCGAATCCGCCGTTGCGGATCACGAGGCGAGCGCGCACCCCTTGCTCGATTCGCTCTGACACCCCGCCTCCGCACTTGGACCGCACGTTCTTCGGCCCCTGGACGCGCCCGCTTGAGGCGCGAACGCCTCACAGCCTTCGGTGCTGCAGGGCCGGCAGGCTCGCGCGCACGCGCTCGAGCTGGTCGAGATCGCACTCGACGACGACCGCGCACGGGCGATCCGGGGCCACCGCGAGCACGACGCCCCAGGGATCGATCACGAGGCTGCGGCCGTGGCTGGCGCGGGCAGGCGTATGCTGCCCCCACTGCGCCGGCGCGAGCACGAAGCATTGATTCTCGATCGCGCGCGCGCGCAGCAGCACTTCCCAATGATCGCGGCCGGTCTCCTTGGCGAAGGCGCTCGGCACGGCGAGGAAACGCGCGCCCAGCTCGGCGTGGCGCCGGTACAGCTCGGGGAAGCGGAGGTCATAACAGACCGACATGCCGACCACGCCGAAGGGAGTTTTCGCGGTCACGACCTCGCGTCCGGGCGCGATGCTCGCCGATTCCTCGAAGCGCGCGCCGCCCTGCGCGCGCAGGTCTACGTCGAACAGGTGGATCTTCCGATACACCGCCTCGACCTCGCCGCTGGGAGCCACCATCACGCTGGTGTTATGGACGCGCCCATCGCTCACCGCCTCCGGAAACGTGCCGCCGAGGATCCAGAGGCCGTGCTCGCGCGCCAGCGCCCGCAGCGTGCCGACGATCTCGCCGTCGAGGCCCTGCGCGCACGGGAAGGCGAGGCCCTCGCTGCGCATGAACGCGAAGTTCTCGGGCAGCGCGGCCAGCTCGGCGCCGCGGCGCGCCGCCTCGGCGACGAGCTCCCGCGCGGCGGCGAGATTGTGCGCAACGTCGTCCGTCGATCGCAGCTGGATGACGGCAGCTCTCATGCGGTCATCATAGGCAGGGCAGGGGGAACCGCATGACCGCGAGCACACGCGACATCCGCCTCGAGCTCGGTGCCGCGCTCGCTCCCCCGCTGCCGGCGGAGCACGGCCTCTCGCGCGAGGAGATCCTGGCAGCCCTGCCGCGGCTCGCGGGCGTCGTGCCGCGGCTGCTCGGCGACGCGCGGCCCTCGGGCTTCCTCCGCGCGCTCGAGCGCCCGCATCTCCAGCGCGAGATCGCGGCCACTGCGAAACGCTTGCGCGGCGCCGGCTTCGGCGATCTCGTGCACGTCGGCATCGGCGGCTCTGCGCTCGGCGCCGAGACGCTGCTGCGCGCGCTCGGCCATCCGTTTCGCAACCAGCTCCCGGACCGCTCGCGCGGCGGCCCGCGCGTTCACTTCGTCGACAACGTGGATCCCGACACGCTCGGCGCGTTGACCGAGCTGCTCGGCCGTCGCAAGACGCTGCTCCACGTCGTCTCGAAATCCGGCGGAACGGTGGAGACCGCCGCCGCGTTCCAGGTGTTACGGACGGCGCTCGGTGCCGGGAAGCGCCTGCGCGAGCGCTGCGTAGTGACGACCGGCAAGGGCGCACTGCGCGAGTACGCGGAGAAAGAGAGCATCCCGATCGTCGAGTTTCCGGAGGACGTCGGCGGGCGCTTCTCGGTCTTCAGCGCGAGCGGCTTGCTGACGCCCGCGATCGCCGGCGTCGACGTCGCGGCGGTCGTGCGCGGCGCCAAACGCTTCGCCGCTCGCGCGCGCAGCGCGCCGCTCGCGCAGAACCCGGCGGCGCTGGCTGCGGTCGTCTCGCACGCGCTGGCCGAGCGCCGCGGCAAGCCAATCAATGCGCTGATGCCCTACGCGGACGCGCTCGAGCCGCTCGCGCGCTGGGCCGTGCAGCTGCTCGGCGAGAGCCTCGGCAAGCGCGCGCGTGCGGATGGCCGCAGCGTGGGGCCGACTCCGCTGCCGGCGCGCGGCACGACGGATCAGCACTCGCAGGTGCAGCTCTTCGTCGAAGGCCCCGCGGACAAGCTCGTCGTGTTCCTGCGCGTCGCGCGCACGGCGCGGCGCGTCTCGATTCCAGGCGGCGAGCCCGCCGCCTACCTGCGCGGCGTCGAGCTCGGCCGATTGTTACGGGCGGAGCAGGAGGGCACGCGCGTCGCGCTCGCCGAGGCCGGGCGCCCGAGCATCACCTGGGAGCTGCCGCGCATCAGCGGCGAGAGCGTCGGGCAGCTCTTCCTCGCGCTCATGCTGCAGACCGCCTATCAGGGCGAGCTGTATGGCATCGACGCCTACGACCAGCCCGGCGTCGAAGCCGGCAAGCTCGCCGCCTTCGCGCTGATCGGCCGCGTCGGCTACGAGC
This sequence comes from Myxococcota bacterium, assembly GCA_036560185.1. GTDB lineage: Bacteria > Myxococcota_A > UBA9160 > UBA9160 > UBA6930 > VGRF01. The sequence goes on along the minus strand of DATBRS010000075.1, from coordinate 2,205 downwards.
GGCGCCGCGCCGAGCTCGAGGCCCAGCCGCTGCCGAGCTGGCGGGTCTGAGGCGCCGCCCGTTCGCGCGTGAGCCTCAGTCGCGGAAGCTGGTGGGATCGATGCCGGTGCGCCGCAGCACGTCGTAGAAGTCCTTGCGGTCCTTGCGCGCGAGGCGCGCCGCGCGGCTGATGTTGCCCTCGCAGCGCCGCAGCAAGCTCTCGACGTAGCGGCGCTCGAACGCGCGCTTCGCCTCCTTGAACGACGGCGCCTTGTCGCGCGCCAGCAGCAGCGCCTCCGCCGTGAGCGCGCCGCTGCCGTTCAGGCGCACCGCCTCGCGGACGCGCGCGCGCAGCTCGAGCACGTCGCCGGTCCAGGGCTCCTCGGCCAAGCAGTCGCGCGCATCCGAGGTAAAGCCGACCGCCGGTACGCCGGCCTCGTCGGCGAACACGCGCAGGTAATGGGCCGCGAGCGAGAGCACGTCCTCGCGACGTTGCGAGAGCGGGGTCAAGCGGATCTCGTGGTGAGGAATCTTCGCGAGCGGAGTCGCGGTGCCCGCATCGCTCGCGAGCACCACCTTGGCAGCGAGCGCGCGTTCCGCGCTCTCGCCTTCGCGCCGGAAGCTGCGAATCGCGACGGCGTGCAGCAGCTTGTCCCGCACCGCCGGGCGCAGCGCGTCGACGCCGTCGATGAACACGGTCGCGTTCGCCGCGCGCTCGAGCACGCCCAGGTGGGCGCCCGGAATCGCGGGGTAGTGGCCGGCGCCACAGCCGAACAGCGTGCGCTCCTGCAGCGCCTCGGGAATTGCGCCACAGACGAGCGTGCTGAGCTCGGCACGCGCGCGCGCGCTCCACGCGTGAATCGCGCGCGCGATGCCCTCGCGATCGCTGCCGGGTGGGCCCGTCAGCCACACGGGCAACTCCGAGCGCGCCGCCGCGGTCGCTTGCGCGATCACCTTGCGTGTCGCCTCGCTCGCGCCGACCACCGCGTCTTCGCGGCGTTTCCCCGCCGGCGCGCTGCTCGCGAGCTCCGCCTCGGAGCGCGCGGGATTCGCCGCCGGCGTTGCGCCCGCCACCCGCTCGTTCGTCTCGCTCGTGGCCATGGCGCTCATCCTCCCGGGGGACCCCAGAAAAACTATTGAAAATCCAATGGGTTTGTCAATCCAGCTGCGGGTCGCAGCGTGCCCGGCTACCGGCGACGTGGTACCGATCCCGCATGACGGCACGCCCGCGCATCGAGCGCCTCGACAGCGCGGTGGTCGATCAGATCGCCGCGGGCGAGGTCGTCGAGCGGCCGGCCTCCGTCGTGAAGGAGCTCGTCGAGAACGCGGTCGACGCGGACGCGCGGCGCGTGCGCGTCGAGCTGCGCGGCGGCGGACGCGACCTGATCGCGGTGACCGACGACGGCTTCGGCATGAGCGCAGCCGACGCGCGCCTCGCGCTCGAGCGCCATGCGACGAGCAAGCTGCGCGCGCTCGACGACCTGCTGGGCATCGCGAGCTTCGGCTTCCGCGGCGAGGCGCTGCCCGCGATCGCTTCGGTGTCGCGGCTCCGGCTGCGCACGCGCGCGCGCGGCGCCGAAGCCGGTGTCGAGATCGACGTGGACGGCGGCGTGTTGTTGGGCGAGCGCGCCTGCGGCGCCGCAGAGGGCACGCGCGTCGAGGTCGCAGAGCTGTTCGGGAACGTGCCGGCGCGCCGCAAATTCCTGAAGTCGGCCGGCACCGAGTGGGGACACATCAGCGATTGGCTCGGGCGCGCCGCGCTCGCGCTCCCGCAGATTCACTTCGACGTCGCGCGCGAGGACCACGCGGCGTTCAGCTGGCCCGCGGTCGCCGACCCGGTCGAGCGCATCGCCGCGGTGCTGGGCGAAGAGGACGCCGCTGCGCTCGTCGCGGCAGAGCACGAAGCGGGCGAGCTGGCGCTGCGCGCGTTCGTCTCGCGCCCGGAGGCGCACCGCGCCACCGGGGCGGGCATCCACCTGTTCGTGAACGGGCGCCCCGTGCGCGACCGCTTGTTACGGCACGCGCTGCTGCAGAGCTACCGCGACGTGCTGCCCCGCGGCCGCTTCCCGAGCGCGGTGCTGTTCCTGCGCGTAGCGGCCGGGGGAGTCGACGTGAACGTCCATCCCGCCAAGTGGGAGGTGCGTTTCGCGGACCCCAACGCGGTCCACCGCCTGGTCGAGCGCGCGCTCCGCGATGCGCTCGCGCGCCGCAGCTGGCTCGGCGGCG
>DATBRS010000074.1:0-5425 GCA_036560185.1 Myxococcota bacterium | reverse complement strand
GCCGGCAGGGAGGAAGCCGATGCGGGCCGTCGTCGTCGATCGCTGGATGGAGCCCTCGGAGCTCGCGGTGCGCGAGGTGCCCGCGCCGGCCCTGCACCCCGGCACGTTGCGGATCGAGGTGCGCGCCGCCGGCTGCAACTTCTTCGACATCCTGATGGTGCAGGGCCGCTACCAGCACAAGCCGCCGTTTCCGTTCATTCCGGGCGCAGAGATTTCCGGTGTCGTCGCGGCAGTGGGCGAAGGCGTGCGCGGTTTCGCCGTCGGCGATCGCGTGCTCGCGGGCGCCGGGCTCGGCGCGTTCGCCGAACGCGCGGTCGTCTCCGCGAACGCGGCGCACAAGCTTCCGGCGGGCATGAGCTTCGCGGCGGGCGCGGCGATCCCGACGATCTATCCGACCTCGTACGCAGGCCTCGTCTTCCGCGCGCGCCTCGTTCAGGGCGAGACGCTGCTCGTGCACGCGGCGGCCGGTGGTGTCGGCAGCGCGGCGGTGCAGATCGGCCGCGCACTCGGCGCGCGCGTGATCGCGACCGCGTCCGGCCCAGAGAAGCTGAAGGTCGCGCGCGAAGCCGGAGCCGACGTCGCGATCGACTACACGCGCGAGGATTGGGTGGCGCGCGTGCTCGAGGAGACCGGCGGGCGCGGCGCCGACGTGATCTACGACTCGGTCGGCGGAGACGTGTTCGACAAGTCGCTGAAGTGCATCGCCTGGAACGGGCGCCTGCTCGTGATCGGCTTCGCCGGCGGCGAGATCCCGAGCGTGAAGGCGAACCGCATCCTGCTGAAGAACATCGCGGTGGTCGGCCTGCACTGGGGCGCCTACGCCAAGTTCGAGCCCGAGCGCATCCCGGAGACCTACCGCGCGCTCTTCGACCTGTACGAGAAGGGCGCGATCCGCCCGCTGATCTACCGCGAGTACCCCCTCGCGGACGTGTCGGCTGCGCTCGCCGCGCTCGGCTCCAGGCAGAGCTGGGGGAAAGTCATCCTGGTGCCGTAGGCGATCGCCGACCCCCACAATCGAGTTGCTCCAATTCCCTTCCACAGCGGGGTCGAGGGCCGCTCAATGCGGCCCGAGCCCCGCCCCCTCACCCAAGTCCTAGGCGACGCCTGATCTCGGCCAACGCAGAGCAAAAGACCGCGCCGCGCGGGCGGGCCGGGGCGATCGCAGCCGAAGGGCCCGGTCCCCGCCCAAGCCGTTGCACCCCCGGCGGCCCCGAAGCCTGGGTCGCGAGCGCGCAAGCGCCCCCGAATGCCCCGCCCCACCTCCACCCAACCCCGCAGTCCCCAACACCAAGGGCCCGGAGCGCGACGCCCCGGCCCGCCCGCGCCGCGCGGTCGCGCCCCGCACCCACCACCTCCCCTCAATCCGTGGCGTTCCCCGGATGCGTCGCCTAGCTTGCCGCGCCTTCCGCGCCGCCCAGCGATTCGTCTCGAACGCCGGTCGCGGGCGCTCTCTGGAGTGATGTTCATGGCAAAGCTTTCGCAAGTCCTGCGCGACAACAAGCGCTCGCGCCTGATCAAGAAACACGCCGCGAAGCGCGCCGAGCTGCGCGCCAAGCTGCAGGACGCGGACGCCTCGCTCGAGGACAAGTTCGCGGCGCAGGAAGCCTTCGCGAAGCTGCCGCGCAACTCGTGCATCACGCGCCTCTCGCGCCGCTGCCGCATCACGGGCCGCTCGCACGCCGTCTACAGGAAGTTCGGTGTGTCTCGCATCATGCTGCGCGAGATGGCGCTGAAGGGCGAGCTGCCCGGCGTGCGCAAGGCGAGCTGGTAGCCGCCATGAAGGAAGGGATTCACCCCGACTACCACACGGTCGTGTTCGTGGACAACGCCACGGGCCGCGAGTGGATCTCGCGCTCGACGCTGAAGCCGAGCACCACGCGCGAGATCGACGGCGTGCAAGTGCCGGTGGTCCACCTCGAGATCTCTGCCGAGAGCCACCCGTACTGGACCGGCCAACAGCGCAACCTCGACACCGAAGGCCGCGTGGATCGCTTCAACAAGCGCTACGCGAAGAAGAAGGGCTGAGCGATGCCGCGCCGCTGCCAACTGACTGGGTCGAAGGTCCGCTCGGGCCAGAACGTCTCGCACTCGAACCGCAAGTCGAAGCGCACCTTCGAGCCGAACCTGCAGCGCGTGCACCTGATGAGCGACGCGCTTGGCCGCCAAGTCGCCGTGCGCGTCTCGACGCGCGCGCTGCGCAGCGTGACGAAGGTCGGCGGCCTGGACGCGTTCCTGCTGAAGACCGAGGACGCGCTGCTTCCGCCGGAGGGGCTCGCCTTGAAGAGGGACGTGCAGCGCGCGCTGCGCTAGCCGCGCTTCGCTCCGACTCGCTGCCCGGCGGCGCCCACGAGACTTCGCGCCCCCTCCCTAGCTAGCGTGCGGCGTTCCGGGGAGGGACACGCATGCACATCGACCCGCGCTCGTTCTCTGCCGACGCGATCGACGCTTCGACGCTGGCCGCGAACGAGATGCTCGAGAAGCTGCTCGCGCAGCAACCGTCGTTCGACTCCCAGACGCCCGCGCAGATCCGCGCGGCGCGCGAATCGGGAGCGAGCACGCTGCCTCCGCCCGTGCGGCTCGCGCACGCGCAGACGCGCCGCATCCGCGGCGCCGCGGGCGAGATTCCGCTGCGCATCTTCCCGCACGACGCGCCGCGCGGCGTCTATCTGCACATCCACGGCGGCGGCTGGACGCTCGGCGCCGCGGACCAGCAGGACGTCATGCTGGACGCGATCGCGAGAGCCGCGCGCGCGACGGTGGTGAGCGTCGAGTACCGGCTCGCGCCGGAGCATCCGTACCCGGCCGGCCCGGATGACTGCGAGGCGGCAGCGCTCTGGCTGGCCGAGAACGCGCAGCGCGAGTTCGGCGCGGCGCCGCTCGCGATCGGCGGCGAGTCGGCGGGCGCGCATCTCTCGGCGGTGACGCTGCTGCGGCTGCGCGACAAGCACGGCGCGACGCCCTTCGCCGCCGCGAACCTGGTCTACGGTTGTTACGACCTCGGCTTCACGCCGAGCGTGCGCAACTGGGGCGAACGCAATCTCGTGCTCTCGACGCCGATCATCGAGTGGTTCACGAACCACTTCGTGCCCGACCGCGCGCGCCGCGCGAGCGCCGACGCGTCGCCGCTGCACGCGAACCTCGCCGGCCTGCCGCCCGCCCTGTTCACGGTGGGCACGCTCGATCCGCTGCTCGACGACACGCTGTTCATGGCGCAGCGCTGGCTCGCGGCCGGCAACCGCGCGGAGCTCGCGATCTATCCGGGTGGCGTGCACGGCTTCAACCTCTTCCCGATGCCGCTCGGCGAGGTTGCGCTGCGCCGCAGCGAGAGCTTCCTCGCGGACGCGCTGGCAGGAGCGAACCCGTGAGCGACTACCAGTTCATCCTCGTCGACGACCCGCGCCCGAAGATCCGGCGCATCACGCTGAATCGTCCGGAGAAGCGCAACGCGCTGAGCAACGCGCTGCGCGGCGAGCTGTTCGACGCGCTCGAGCGCGCCGATCGTGATCCCGAGGTGCACGTCACGATCCTGCGCGGCGCCGGCCCGTGCTTCTCGGCGGGCTACGACCTCGGCAGTAACAACGCGGCGCAGCAGCCGTTCTTCAGCGCGGGCGGCGACGGCAACTGGCCGCGCCACGTCGTCGACGGCGCCTTCAAGATCTGGGATCTCGCCAAGCCCGTGATCGCACAGGTGCACGGCTACTGCCTCGCGGGCGGCTCCGAGCTGATGAGCGCGTGCGACTTGTGTTACGTGAGCGAGGACGCGCAGATCGGCTACCCGCCGGTGCGGCTCATGAGCCCGCCCGACAACCAGTTCCACGCCTGGCTCGCCGGTATGCGCAACGCGATGGAGCTGATGCTCACCGGCGACTCGGTGGACGGGCACGAGGCCGTGCGCATGGGGCTCGCGAACCGCTGCTTCAAGAACGAGGAGCTCGAGTCACGCGTGCTCGGAGTCGCGGAGCGCATCGCGAAGATCCCGCCCGATCTGCAGCAGCTCAACAAGCGCTCGATCCATCGCGCGATGGAGATCATGGGCATGCGCGCGGCGATCAAGGCGGGCACCGAGATCCAAGCGCTCGCCTTCCATCAGCGCTCGTCGCGCGAATATCTGAAAGAGTTCTCGAAGGGCGTGACCCAGGCGCTCAGCAAGCGCGACGCCAAGTTCGGCGACTACCGCGAGCAGAAGAAATGAGCGGCGAGCTACGCGTCGGCATCGTCGGCATCAGCGGCTACGGCGGCGGCGAGCTGTTACGGCTGTGCGTGGGCCACCCCGCCTTCCGCGTGACCTACGCGGCCGGCGAGAGCACGGCGGGCCAGCGCGTGGCGCAGCGCTTTCCGGCGCTGGCGGGGCACCCGGCCGGCGAGATCGTGATCGAGGCGTTCGAGCCCGACGCGGTGGCGGAGCTGGACGTGCTGTTCGCGTCGCTGCCCACCGGCAAGTCGAGCGAGCCGCTCGCGCGGGTCGCGAGCCGCGTGCGCATCGTCGACGTGGGCGGCGATCATCGCTTCGTGCCGGGCTGGACCTATGGGCTCACCGAGCTGCCCGGCCAGCGCGCGAAGATCCGCGGCGTCTCGCGCCTCGCGAACCCCGGCTGCTACCCCGCTGCGACGCTGCTCGCGCTCGCGCCGCTGCTGCAGGCGGGCCTGGTCGAGAGCGAGGGGATCGTGGTCGACGCGAAGAGCGGCGTGACCGGCACGGGCCGCGGCGGCGCCAGCGACTACGGCTACGCCGAGACGAACGAGGACGTGTTCGCGTACGGGCTCGCGGCGCACCCGCACGTGCCGGAGATCGAGACGGCGCTCGCGCAGCTGGCGGGCCGCGCGGCGACGGTCGCGTTCACGCCGCACCTCGTGCCGATGAGCCGCGGGATCCTCGCGACTTGTTACGCACGCCCGCGCGGTTCCGTGAGCGCCGCGCGCTGCAGCGAGGCCGCGCGCGCCCTCTACGCGCGCGAGCCGTTCCTGCGCGTGTGTGACACCGAGAACGGACGCAGCCCGCACACGGGCTGGGCCACCGGCACGAACCTGTGCTTCGTGAGCTACGCGCTGAACGCGCGGACCGGCCTCGTGGTCGCCTGCGGCGCGATCGACAATCTCGGCAAGGGCGCGGCGGGGCAGGCGATCCAGAACGCGAACCTGATGAGTGGGATCGAGGAGACTGCGGGGCTGCTCGGCCTGCCTACTTGGCCGTAGACGTCGTTACTGGTTCGCGTTTTCCCTTGTTTCCTTCGCTTCGGCGTCGCGGACTCCGCCTTCGCTGCGCGCTTCGCTTGCGTGGGTGAACGCGCGACTTTGGTTGCTGGAGGGGGCGCGGAGGGCGTTCGGCGATCTCGCTGGCGCGGGGACAGAAGGGACGAACGCCCCGGCGTTGGGACGCGCGGGGCGTTCGGGTTGTTGGGGAGCGTGCTTACTTGTCGATGCGCAC
>DATBRS010000073.1:0-53353 GCA_036560185.1 Myxococcota bacterium | reverse complement strand
CCTGCAGCACCTCGCTGCGATGCGCGCATGCGGCTACCTGCCCGCGCGCTGACGAGAGACCCTTCACGCGACGTCCGGCGTCGCCTGCTCCATCAGCGGCAGATCCTCCGGCACGTCGCCGAGCGCGAGCGCGATCTTGCTGAAGCCCATGAAGATCGCGTTCGCGGCGGCGAGCTCGACCAGCTGCGCGGGCGCGAAGTGCGCGAGCACCTCGCGCTGCAGCTCGGGGCTCGCGTGCGCGTCCGCGAGGAACGCGTCCGTCCACGCGAGCACGAGCTTCTCCTGGGGCCTGAGATCGCTGTCGGCGAAGTCGTCGCGGATCTTCTCCACGATGGCCTCGCTCAGCCCCTCTTGCTTCGCACCTGCGAAGCGCGTGCTCTTTCAAAAACCGCAGTCGACGGTGCGCGCGCTGCGCAGGCGCGCCATCTCCTTGGTCGAATGGTCGAGCAGGCCGCGGCTCCAGAGCGTGCCGTACAGCTTCATGAAGGCCGCGAGCGCCGCGGGCTGATGCGCGAGCGCGCTCGCCTGAATCGGGTCGTCCCCGAGCGGCTGCGGCAGCGCGATGCGCAGGCCCCCGGCGCGGGCAACGCGCGCGCCGCGCCGCTTGCTCGGCGGCGACGGCGCCTCCGCGGTCGCGATCCCGAGCATCTTCTGGAAGCGCGCGAAGCCGTCGAAGATCGCGAGCGCTTCCACGAACGCGACCAGCGCGGCGTCGCCGAGCGCGGCCCGCGCCGGCGCGACTTCGTCGTTCGAGATTCCCTTCGCGTCGAGCACGAACTGCTCGGCGAGCCGCAGACACGCGCGCTCGCCGGCGTCGAAGCGCTCGCTCCGCCACCACTCGTCCAGCGACGCGACGCGCGACTCGTCCCAGCCCGCTTCGAGCGCCTCGCGCATGCGCTGCTCGCCGAGCGGCAACCCGTGCAGCTGGCGCACGCGCAGCTGCGCGAGCTGCAGCGAGACCGGCGGAGCGAGCCGTTGCTCCCATAACAACGCAACGAACTCACGCCAGGCTGCGAACAAGTTCTCGCGCAGGCCGAACACGCGCTCGAGCTCGCTCGCGCCGGCCGCCACCTCGGGAAGCCACGTCACGCCGTAACCTCCGCCGGCGCGGCGGCGTTCACGCGGTCTTGGCTTCGACGCAGCGCGGGCACATGCCGTGAGATAGCTCCGCGAGGGTGCGGCTCGCGAGGTACTCGTCGACCCGCTCCCATTCGCCGGCCTCGTTCTTCACGTCCTTGCAGGTGGCGCAGATCGCGACCCGGCCGCGCAGCGTCTCGATGCGGGCGAGCGCATGCTCGAGCTCCGAGACCACGCGGTCGCGCTCGAGCTGCGCCTCCTGGAGCGCGGTCTCGTCGCGCGCCTGCAGCACGAAGCGCAGCCGGCCCTCCTGCGTGCGATACGAGTTCAGCGCGAAGCGCAGGTAGCGCCAGCCTTCGGCGGCGCCGCGGTAACGAATCGGCGCACTCACGTTCGGGCGGCCGCCGGCCGCCGCCTCGAAGGCGCGCCGAGCCCCGGGCAGATCGTCGGGGTGGATGTAGGCGCCGCCGTCGGTCCCCAACAACTCGGCGACCGGCAGCGCGTAGTGCGCCTGCTTCTGGGCGGTGATGAACAGCACGCGCCCGTGGCCGTCCAGCTCGGCCGTCACGTCGTGCGCGTTCTCGACGTAGGCCTTGAAGCGCGCCTCGCTGGCCGCGAGCACGGCGTGGCTGGCGGCGACGTCCTGGTGGAAGTCGCCGTGCGCCTTGATCCAGCTGCGCGCGAGCAGGAGCAGCCCGGCGCCGAGCGGCGCGACCAGCCACGGCGCACGCGGATCGCCGATCCAGGGCTCGGCGCCGGCGAGCGCGCTGCCGGGCGCGAACGCCAGCACGAGCCCCGAGCTCGCGATCGCGAGCGCGAGGAACACGAAGCCCGCGAGCGCGGAGCTCCACAGCGTCGCAATCGCCGGCGCGAGCGCGAGCAGCGCCGCGGCGACGACGCCGCGCCCGCCGGTCACGAGCAGCAGGGCGAGCGCGCACGCGCTCATCACGGCGGGTGTGCCGATCCCTAACACCCAGCGCGGCGCGCCGCGGTCCGAGGCGAGGCAGAGCGCGATCAGCAGCGTGGCGAGCGCGATGCAGATCTCCGCGAGCGCGATGCGCTCGCTGAGGACATAGGGCGCCGCGGCCGCGAGCGCAGCGAACCCGAGCCCGCCGGCGAAGCGCTCGGCCTGGCCGTAGTCGTCCCAGAGCGGGATGCGGAGGGCGCGCGAGCGGGGAGCGATGGGGGCCTCGCGCATCGCGTCTTCTCCGTTCGGGGGGAGCCGAAGCGCGGCCCCGTTCTCAAGAGTCGCCACCAGAGCGGCGCGGGTTACGCCGTCGTAACGTGCATTTCTCGCTGCAGGAGCGCGCGTGAAATTCGGAATCTTCTTCGAGCTGTCGGTCCCGCGGCCTTTCACCCGCGCCATCGAGCGCCAGGTGTACGAGAACGCCCTCGAGCAGGCGCGGCTCGCGGACGAGCTCGGCTTTCACTGGGTGTGGGCGGTGGAGCACCACTTCCTCGAGGAGTACTCGCATTGCTCGGCGCCGGAGCTGGTGCTGACGGCCGTGGCGATGCAGACCCAGCGCATCCGCGTCGGCCACGGGGCGGTGGTGTGCGTGCCCGAGATGAATCACCCGATCCGGGTGGCCGAGCGCGCCGCGACGCTCGACCTGCTGTCGGGCGGGCGGCTCGAGCTCGGCACCGCGCGCTCCTCGACCTGGACTGAGCTAGGCGGGTTTGGCGTCAATCCCGACGACACGAAGAAGACCTGGGACGAGTTCGTGCGCGCGCTGCCCGTGCTGTGGCGGCGCGAGCCCGTGCGCTGGCAGGGGCGCTGCTTCTCGATGCCGGAGCGCAACGTGCTGCCCAAGTGCGTGCAGGATCCGCATCCGCCGCTGTGGGTGACGGTCACCAGCCCGGGCACGGAGCTCGACGCGGCGGAGCGCGGCATCGGCTGCCTCGGGGTCTCCTCCGCGAGCTATCAGGAGCAGGAGCGGCGCACGCGCGAATTCCACCGCCGCATCCAATCCTGCAATCCCGTGTCGAGCGTCGTGAACGATCAGGTGGCGACGCTGAATTTCTTGTACTGCCACGAGGACCGGAAGCGCGCTGCCGAGATCGGCATGCGCTTCATGGGCACGTTCTCGGTGGCGAACTCGCACCTGTTGTGGACGCGCGAGGCGTTCCCGACGCGCGCGTATCAGTCGCTCGCGAACCTCGCGCCGAGCGCGTCCTCCCAGGCCACCAACCCGAGCGAGGGCGTCGCGCTGCCCGAGGGTCTCTGCATCGGCGATCCCAAGCACTGCATCGACGCGATCAAGCGCTGGGAGTCGATGGGCGTGACCGGCGTGAACTTCCTGCTGAATGGCATGGAGGTCGTGCCGCAAGCGGCAGTGCTGGAATCGATGCGGCTGTTCGCGCGCGAGGTGATGCCGCAGTTCCAGGAGCGCGCAGCGGTCGCTCCGGCGCGCACGGCCGCGGCTGTCGCGCGATGATCACGGGGAGCGCGCGCGTCGAGGATCTGAAGGCGCGCCGGCCGCGCCTCGCCGCCTTCGACGCGGCGCCGGTCACCCTGCCAGGCGTGGAGATCGTGCAGGCGATGTTCGAGATGCCCGGCTCCGCGCGCGAGTGCATCGTGCCGCCCGGGCTGCACCCGACCATCCCCGCGGCGCTCGTGCTGCAGGCGTGGCGCTGCCCCGAGTCGCCATGGGGCCCGTTCTCGCTGGTGCAGGCGCGCGCGCAGACGCGCAGCGGCGTTCGGCCGCGCGGCTTCGTGACGGGCGCCGCCTGCGACAGCGCCGCTGCCGCGACGGCGCTCGCCAGCGGCTTCGGCTACCCCGCGCTGCCCGCGGAGATCCGCTGGCAGCGGTCCTACGACACGGTGCGCCTCGAAGTCCTGCGCGCGGGGGAAACGATCCTGGCGCTCGAGGGCGCCGATCCCGACCCGCTCGCGCCGGGCGACGTCCAGTTCTCGGGCACCCTCAACCTCGCCGACACGCCGCGGGGCTGGCGGCTCGTCCAGGTCGACCCCGAGTTCCGGCCCACGCGCGCCGAACGCCTGCATCCCAAGCTCTCGGCGTTCTCGGCGGCGGCGTGGGGCGATCCGCGGCTCGATCCGTACTTCCCCGTCTCCGCGTCCGTGACGCTCGCGGACGTCACGATCCCGGCGCTGCGCTTCGTGTGCCGGCCGGACGAGCTGGCGTTCACGGGCACGGAGCGGGTCTGAGCGGGGGACCGCTCAGCTTGCTGGCGAGTTGCGTGCCCCGCCGGCCGATGCAGCACGGAGCGTCACGCGCGGCCCGGCGAACGGCACGTTGCTTGGGTAGCCCGTGATCTCGCTCGCGAGGAGACGCCCGATGCCGCGCCAAGAGTTCGCCTCGACGCCTCCGCTGCCTCGTTATCTTGCCCCCCTTATGCGACACCGCCTCCCCTACGGGTTCCTCGCCATCCTCCTTCTCTTCGCGTCGTCGGCGCGCGCCGAGCTGCTCTGCTCAGAGGTGAACGAGCTCGAACGCCAGTTCCTGCGCCCGCACATCCGCTGGGACGCGTTCGATCCGAAGCTCGACGAGCAGACGGCCACGCTCTACCTGAAGCGGCTCGACCCGCAGAAGCTGCTCTTCCTGCAGCCCGAAGCCAAGCGCCTGCAGCAGAAGCTGGTGCGCGCCGCGCGCGACATTCGCAACGGCAACTGCGCCTACCTGCGCGAGCTGCACGCCGACTTGCTCGCGCGCACGAAGCGCATGGAGGACGAGGTGCGCGCGTTCGTGACGAGCCCGACCTACGCGCTCGATCCGAATGCGGTCGTCACGCTCGACCCGGACGATCGCGACTGGCTGCCGACCGAAGAGGCGCGTCGCAACGAGCTCGAGGCGCTGATCCACTTCCAGGTGTCGTCGATCGAGAACGGCGCCTCGCGCGAGGAGATCGCCGACGGCCGCGCGCGCGCGGATGCCGTGAAGCGCGTGGTGAAGCGAGCGGAGCTGCGCACCAAGCGCGTGCAGGACGTCGAGTACGACGAGCTGCTGAGCAACTGGCTCGACGCCTTCGCCGGCGCCCTCGATCCGCACTCGAACTACTTCTCGCAGCGCACCTACGACGACTTCAAGATCCAGATGCGGCTCTCGCTCGAGGGCATCGGCGTGCAGCTGAAGGACGACGAAGGCGTCGCCGTCGTGCAGGAGATCATGCCGGGGAGCGCGGCGAAGCTGGAAGGCACGCTGCGCGTCGGCGACAAGATCCTCGAGGTGGCGCAGGACAAGGGCGAGGCGGTCGACATCGCCGAGATGGATCTCGACGACATCGTGCGCCTGATCCGCGGCAAGAAGGGCACGCGCGTGAAGCTGACCGTGATGCGCGACGGCTCGCCGCCGTCGCGTTTCCCCGTCGTGATCGTGCGCGACAAGATCGATCTCGAGGAGCAGGCGGCGAAGATCGAGTTCGAGGAGCTCAGCGCGGGCGGGCGGCAGCTCAAGCTCGCGGTGCTCACGCTGCCTGGCTTCTACGGCGGCGGCGATCCGCGCAATCCGCTCGAGCGGCTCGCTTCGCGCGACGTGCGCCGGCTGCTCGAGCAGGCGCGCCGCGAGCAGGCGGACGGCCTCGTGCTCGACCTCGCCTTCAACGGCGGCGGCCTGCTCGACGATGCGGTGCGCATCGCCGGCTTCTTCATCCACGACGGCGGCGTCGTCGCGGTGCGCGAAGGCTTCACGAGCCACCAGATCCGCGATCCCGAAGGCGGCATCGCGTGGGTCGGCCCGATGGTGGTGTTGACCTCGCGCGTCTCCGCGTCCGCCTCGGAGATCGTCGCGGGCGCACTGCAGGACTATCGGCGCGCCGTGATCGTCGGAGACGCGGCGACCTTCGGGAAGGGCACCGTGCAGAGCATGAACGAGCGCCCGGAGGGCGACGCGCTGAAGATCACGACGGGCATGTTCTTCCGTCCGGGCGGCGCTTCGACCCAGCACGAGGGAGTGCGCGCGGACGTCGCGCTGCCCTCGCTGCTGACGCCCGACATGATCGGCGAGAGCGAGGAGGACTACCCCCTCGAGCAGGAGCACGTCGCCCCGTTCGTCTCGCGCTCGGCGAACGCGGCGCTCGGACGCGCGCGCTGGGAGCCGATCACGGACCCGATGGTCGCGGAGCTGGCTGCGCGCTCTGCGCAGCGCGTCGCCAAGGACGCGGCGTACGACGCGATTCGCAAGGAGCTCGCCGAACGCGCCGCGGACCACGGCAAGCTGAAGCTCGCGACGCTGATCCAACGCCGCGAAGAGGAAGAGCGCGAGGCCGCCGCCCGGGAAGGGGCTGCGGCAGCGACCGGCGCCGACGCGAAGCCCGCGGCCCCGTCTGCCAAGCCCGTGGCGAGCAACGGCGGAGCGACTGGCGGCAACCGAACCGCGGCGATCGGGCCCGCGAGCCCCGCCTCGGACATCATGGGCGAGGCGACCGAGTCGGAAGAGGCGGAGCGGCCGGATCGCAAGGAGGCGCTCCGCGTGCTCGCCGACCTCGTGCTGCTCGAGGCGAAGAAGTCGTAGCTCGCGGCCGCACCCGATCGGCCACCGGGCCCGCGTAGCGGGCTGCGTGCGGCGCGGGGCTGCCCGTGGCGCCGAGTCGGGCGGATTGCGCAATCCCTCGCGATGATGCGCGCCTTCGCGTACACGCCGCTCTCGCCGCGCCTGGCCAGGAGACTCCATGTCGTTCGACCCCGCCCTCCGCTCCCGCATCGAGAGCCTCGTGGCCTCCGACCGCGTCGTGCTCTTCATGAAGGGCGTGCGCGGCGCGCCGCAATGCGGCTTCAGCGCGACCGTGTGCCGCATCCTCGACGGCCTGATCCCGAGCTACGCGACGGTGAACGTGCTCGCCGATCCGGAGCTGCGCGACGGCGTCAAGCAGTTCTCGCAGTGGCCGACGATTCCGCAGCTCTACGTCGGCGGCGAGTTCGTCGGCGGCTGCGACATCGTGCAGGAGATGCTCGGCGACGGGTCGCTGTACGAGACGCTCGGCGTGCCCAAGCCGAACGTTGCGATCCCCGCGCTCGCGATCACGGACGCCGCCGCGAGAGCGCTGCGCCAGCTCGCCTCGCGCTCGGCGGGCCCGTTGCACCTCTCGATCGACGCGCAGTTCCAGCACGGCCTCTTCTTCGGACCGAGCGAGCCGGGCACGCTCGCGCTCAGCGTGAACGGCATCGACCTCGAGCTCGACCCGTTCTCGGCGTCGCGCGCGAACGGCCTCACGCTCGACGCCGAGACGCGCGCCGAAGGCCCCGCTTTCCGCATCGACAACCCGAACGCACCGAAGGGCGCGGAAGTCCGGCAGATGAGCGTGCGCGAGCTCTCCCACAAGCTCGCTGCGGGCGAGCGCTTCGGGCTCTTCGACGTGCGCACGCCGGAGGAGCGCGCGACCGCCCACATCGAGGGTGCGCGCCTGCTCGACGGCGACGTCGTGGCGCAGCTCGAGCAGCTCGACAAGAGCACGCTGCTCGTCTTCCACTGCCACCACGGCGGACGCAGCCAGCGCGCGGCCGAGCACTTCGCGTCGCTCGGCTTCACGAACGTGTGGAACGTGGCAGGCGGCATCGACGCTTGGTCGCAAGAAGTCGACCCGAGCGTGCCCCGCTACTAACGACCGAGCGCCCGAGGAAGCGAACGATGGCCCTCAAGATTCTCTCGTCGCCGCCGCCCGAGCCCGAAGAGGTCGCGCAGCGACTCGCGCGCGCGATCGAGCAAGCGCTGCCGGGTGCGCGCGCCGAGGTGCAGGTCGGCAGCCCCGGCCACTTCGAGCTGGCGGTGACGGCCACTTCGCTCGCGGGCCTCTCGCGCGTGAAGCAACAGCAGGCCGTGTATGCGGCGATCGCGCACCTGATGGCCGGCGATGACGCGCCGGTGCACGCGATCGATCGCATGACGATTCACGCGGGCTAGCGCTGTGACTTCGCTCGGCTCCGCCTCGCTGCGCGCTTCGCTTGCGTGTCAGTCAAACGCGGAGGCCACTGTTCGATCTCCGCTCGGCTCCGAAGACTCCGCCTCGCTGCGCGCTTCGCTTGCCGCCGCCTCGCTGCGCGCTTCGCTTGCGCCGCGCAGCGCGCTGAATCGCGACGTGCCGGCGGCGCGGCCGGGCGAGTTCGCGACGCTGCGCGTGGGGCCGCTCGCGGTCTGGCCGCCGGTCGTGCTCGCGCCGATGGCCGGCGTCACCAACGCGCCGTTCCGCACGCTCTGCCGCCGCTTCGGCGCGGGCTTCTACGTCAGCGAAATGATCACGGCCCGCGCGCTCGTCGAGGGCAACGCGAAGACGCTGCGACTCGCCGAGTTCGCGCCGGACGAGAAGCCGCGCAGCCTCCAGCTCTACGGCGTCGATCCGCTGATCGTCGGCGAAGCGGTGGCACGCCTGGTCGGCGAGGATCGCGTCGACCACATCGACATGAACTTCGGCTGCCCGGTGCGCAAGGTGACGAGCCGCGGCGGCGGCGCCGCGATCCCGGCGCGCCCGCGCCTGCTCGCGCGCATCGTGGCGGCGGCCGTCGCGCACGCGGGCGCCGTGCCGGTCACGATCAAATTCCGCATCGGTGTCGACGACTCCGTCATCACGCACCTCGATGCCGGCCGAATCGCGCAGGAGGAAGGCTGTGTCGCCGTCGCGCTGCACGCGCGCACCGCCGCGCAGCTCTACGACGGCGAGGCGGACTGGAACGCGATCGGCGAGCTGAAGCGCGCCGTCACGCGCATCCCGGTGTTGGGGAACGGCGACGTCTGGGAGGCCTGGGACGCGCTGCGCATGCTGCGCGCCACCGGCTGCGACGGCGTCGTCGTGGGCCGCGGCTGCCTCGGCCGGCCGTGGCTGTTCCGCGAGCTGGCGGAGGTCTTCGAGGGCCGTGAGCCCGAGGCGCCGCCCACGCTCGGCGGCGTCTGCGACATCCTGCTCGAGCACGCCGAGCTGCTCGCGCGGCATTTCGGCGAGCGCGGCGGCATTCGCAGCTTCCGCAAGCACGCGACCTGGTACACGAAGTGTTTCCCCGGCGGCGCGCGGCTGCGGCCTGCGCTCGTCGCGGCGGAGTCGCTGGCGGAGCTCGCGGCCGCGCTCGCGGGCGTCGCGCGCGACGCGCCGTTCCCGCCGCAGGGGCTGCGCGTGGCGCGCGGCAAGCACGCGGGCCGGCAGCGCGTCTCGCTGCCCGAGGGCTGGCTCGCGAACCCCGACGACGCGACGCCCCCCGGCCGCGAGGCC
This sequence comes from Myxococcota bacterium, assembly GCA_036560185.1. Classification (GTDB taxonomy): domain Bacteria; phylum Myxococcota_A; class UBA9160; order UBA9160; family UBA6930; genus VGRF01. The sequence goes on along the minus strand of DATBRS010000073.1, from coordinate 44,125 downwards.
GAGGACGCGGAGTCGGGTGGGTGATGCCCGCGGCGCGCTCGTTCCCGCGACCGCCCGCGCGCCCGGCGTGAACGAGCGTCTCTCCGGCGCCGGCGTCGCGGCGGCGAGCGCGGCCTACTTGCTCTGGGGCGTGCTGCCGGCGTATTGGAAGCTGCTCGGCGCGGTGCCGCCGGTCGAAGTGCTCGCAAACCGCGTGGCGTGGTCGCTGCTGTTCACGCTCGCGCTACTCGGCGCGCTCGGACGTCTCGGCGATCTGCGCGCGGCGCTGCGCTCCCCGCGCGAGCGGCTCGGTCTCGGCGCCGCGAGCGTGCTGATCGCGCTCAACTGGGGCGTGTTCATCTGGGCCGTGCAAGCCGGCCGCATCGTCGAGACGAGCCTCGGCTACTACCTGAACCCGCTGCTCGGCGCCGCGCTCGGCGTCGTGCTGTTTCGCGAGCGCCTCGCGCCGGCGCAGATCGCGGCCTTCGCGCTGGCGGGCGCCGGCGTGGCGATCCAGATCGCCGCGTACGGCGGCGTGCCCTGGGTCGCGCTCGCCCTGGCCGTCACCTTCACTTGTTACGGCGTCGCCAAGAAGCGCACGCGCGTGTCCGCGCTCGCGAGCCTCGCCTTCGAGACCGCCCTGCTCGCGCCGCTCGCGCTGCTCTGGCTCGCCTTCGGCGCCCCCGCCCCGGGCGGTGCGCTCGCGTCGGGCGACGGCGTCGCGCGCGGCCTGCTGCTCGCCTCCGGGCCGATCACGGCGGCCCCGCTGATCGCCTTCGCCGCCGCCGCGCGGCGCCTCCCGTTCAGCGTGCTCGGACTCTTCCAGTACGTCTCGCCGACGCTCTCCCTCGTGCTCGCCGTCGCCGTCTACGGCGAGCCCTTCACCCACGCCCACGCCATCAGCTTCGCCTGCATCTGGCTCGCCCTCGCCCTCTTCAGCGCGAGCGCGTGGCGTGCCCGCCGAGCGCTCGAGGGCAGCGCGACCTGAGGCTGGCGAAATCGGCGAACCGAGACGCGCCTCGGCGACTCGCGGGTCAGCGCGCGAGCAGCGGAGTCGGGTGCCCGAACAGCCAGCCCTGCCCGAACGGGATGCCGAGCTGCGCGAGCATGTCCAGCTCCTCGAGCGTGTCGAGGCCCTCGCCGATGATGCGCGCGCCGATGCCGTCGGCCACGAGCTGCAGCGCCCGTAACAAGCTCTGCTTCGATTTGTCGGTGTCGAGGTTCGTGATCAGCGCGCGATCGACCTTGATGAACTCGGGCTCGAGCTCGATCAGCGCGTTCAGGCTCGCGTAGCCGGCGCCGGTGTCGTCGAGCGCGAACTGGAAGCCGAGCTTGCGGTACTCGTCGCGGATCTCGCGGAACGCGCTGAAGTTCCCGATCGACTCCTGCTCGGAGATCTCGAACACCACGTCGGGCGGCGAGAGATTCGATTCGGCGAGCGTGCGGATCACCGTGTCCGGGCGGAACTGCGGGTCGTAGATCGCGGTCGGACGCACGTTCAGGAAGAGCCGCGTCCCGCTCGGCAGCGCCGTCGCGCCGGCGAGGCCGCTGCGGCGGCACAGGCAATCGAGCTCGAACACGAGGCTCTCGCGCTCGGCGGCGCCGAACATCGCGAGCGGCGCGTGGAACTCGGTGCCCTCGGGCCCGCGTGCGAGCGCTTCGTATCCGAACACGGTCTTCGACGCGACCGAGACGACCGGCTCGTACACGGAGCTCACTCCGCCCGAGAGCAGCACGCCCATGAACGACTGCCGGCGCTGGCGCTCGCGCACGCGGCGCGAGAGCAGCGCGTCGTCGCGCGCCTCGTCGAGGGTCGCGCGCAGCTGCGTCTCCGCGGCGCGAAACGGATTGCGCAGCGCGGCCGCGTAGCCGACTCCCGCGAGCGGCGCCTCGCGCGCCCACGGGTAGACCAGCCGCTTGCCGCTCTGCTCGATGCCGCGCTCGAGCGCGCGCACGAGGCCCGGCAGCTCCTGCCGGAAAAATCCGCCGTCGTTCGCCGCGCGGAAGACCAAGACCGCGAGCTCGAGCCGGCCGGTCTCGCCCGCGACGACGTGCGCATCGCCGCCGAAGAACGGATCCGCGATGCCGAGCACCAGCGCCCCGAGCCGCGCCAGCGCCTGCGCGCGCGCGGCGCCGCCGTGCTCCTCCTCCACGAACGCAAGCGCACTGGCGTCGATCGCGACCACGCCGAGCAGCGGCTGGGCGTCGAAGCGCGCGAGCAGCGCGTTCAGCTGCTCGCCGAGGCGTGGCAACGCCAGCGGCGCCAGCTCTTCCCGCGGCTCCTTCTCGGGCTCATGCATGATGCCGGTCCATCGGCTGGGATCGCCTCGGGATTGAGGAACGCCGCGAGCGCGGAGGCCACTGTTCGACTTCGCTCGGCTCCGCCTCGCTGCGCGCTGCGCTTGCGCGGTCCCGCATCGGTGCGCGAACACGTTGCGCCGAGGTGTCGCCGGCGCGGAGGCCACTGTTCGACTCCGCTCGGCTGCGAAGACTCCGCCTCGCTGCGCGCTTCGCTTGCGGTACGGTGCCGCGCCTATGCAGCCCGTGCGCGCCGTCATCTTCGATCTGGGCGGCGTCGTCATCGACTCGCCGCTGCATGCGATCCAACGCTACGAGCGCGAGCTCGGGATTCCGGAAGGCGTCGTGAATCGCGTCGTGGTCGACACCGGGCCGCAGGGCGCGTGGTCGCGGCTCGAGCGCGGCGAGCTCGCGATGGTCGATTTCCACCGCGACTTCGAGCGCGAGCTGCGCGCCGTCGGCCACGAGATCTCGGCGGCCACGATGATGGCCCGCATCGCCGAGTGCGAGCCGCGGCCGGCGATGCTCGAAGCGATCCGGCGCATCCGCGCGCGCGGCCTGCGCGCGGGCGCGCTCACCAACAACTGGGCGAACGACGCCGCGGAGCCGACCCACGCGCTGAAGGATCTGTTCGACGCCTTCATCGAGTCGAGCAGAGTCGGCCTGCGCAAGCCCGACCCGCGCATCTACCAGCTGGCCTGCTCGGCGCTCGGCGTCGCTCCGGGCGAGGCGGTGTTTCTCGACGACATCGGGCGCAACCTCAAAGCGGCCCGCGAGCTCGGCCTGCGCACGATCAAGGTCGACGCGCCGGCGCCGGCGCTCGAAGAGCTCTCGCGCCACGTCGGCTTCGCCCTCGGCTAGGCATGGAAACCCGCGAGCCTCTCAGCGGGGAGGTCGCGCGGCTGGCGCGGCTCGCCGTGCCGGTCGCGCTCTCCAACCTCGGCATGATCGCGATGGGCGCGGTCGACCAGCTGCTGCTCGGTCACTACGGAACGACCGAGCTCGCCGCCGTGGGCCTCGCGAACCCGTGGATCTTCGGAACGATCATGTTCGCGAACGGGATCCTGCTCGGGCTCGATCCCATCATCGCGCGCGCCCACGGCGCCGGCGACGGCGCGCGCAGCGCCCGCGCGCTGCACTCCGGCCTCGTGCTGGCGCTCGCGCTCGCGCTGCCGGTGGCGATCCTGTGGTGGTTCACGGAGCCGGTGCTGATCGCGATCGGCCAGGAGCCGGCGCTCTCCAAGCTCGCCGCCACGTTCGTGCGCGCGCAGATCCCGAGCATTCCGTTCTTCCTCGGGAACACGGTGCTGTCGCGCTACCTGCAGAACCGCGAGCACGTGAAGCAGACGGTCGTGGTGATGGCGATCGCGAACCTCGTGAACGCCCTCGCCGCCTGGTCGCTCATCTACGGCCACCTGGGCTTGCCGAGCCTCGGCGTGCTCGGGGCCGGCCTCGCGACCAACGCCACGCGCATCGCGAGCACCCTCACGCTGGTCGCCTGGACGCGCGCGTTCCGGCTGTACGAGGGCGCCTGGGAGCCGTTCGACGCGGGCGCGTTCGAGTGGCGCAAGCACGCCGAGATCCTCCGCTACGGCGTGCCGATCGCGTTTCAGACCTGCACCGAGATGTGGGCCTTCGGTCTCGCGAGCTTCATCGCGGGCCCCCTCGGCGAAGCCTCGCTCGCGGCGCACCAGGTCACGATGCAGTTCGCCTCGATCACCTTCATGATCCCGCTCGGCATCTCGCAGGCGGTGACGATTCGCGCGGGCAACCTGCTCGGCGCGCGGCGCCCGGCAGCGGCCGCGCGCGCCGGCTGGCTCGGCATCGCGGGCAGCGCGGCGTTCATGGCGCTCGCGGCGGCGACCTTCATCCTCGGCCGTAACTGGTTGCCGCAGGCCTTCACGAACGACGCCACCGTGATCGCCGCCGCCGCGACGATTCTGCCGATCGCAGGCGCGTTCGAGATCTTCGACGGCACCCAGGCCGCCGCGTGCGGAATGCTGCGCGGCATGGGACGGCCGCTGCCGGCGACGGTGATGAACCTGATCGGTTATTGGGTGATCGCGCTCCCGCTCGGCGCCTTCCTCGCGCTGCGCACGAGCCTCGGGCTGCGCGGCTTGTGGGTCGGCCTGCTGCTCGGCCTGATCGTGGTCGCGGTGGGCCTCGTGCTCTGGCTGCGCAAGAACCAGCCGCGCGCCGGCTCCGAGGCGAGCGCTTAGGGGGCGCTGGCGGGCGCGAGCGCAGCCGGCGCGTCAGAGCGCGTCCAGCGCCGCGAGCAGCGCGTCGGTCTTCGGCACGTCGGTGGTCGACTGCGAACGGTGCAGGAAGCGGATCTCGCCCGCGCGGTTCGCGACGAGCGCACCGCCGAGTCGGAACACGTCGCTGCGCGGGCTCGCCGACGCGCGCATGTCGGCCTGCCGGAGGTTCCGGAACGCGCCGCCCGGATCGCTGAGGAACGGTTCGAGCGTGAGGCCGAACAGGCCGGTACGCCCGAGGTCGAACGCGCGATACGCGCCGTGCCCCGGATCGCCATAACACGCGTAGCTCAGCTTCAGCATGCGCGCGATGCGCGCGGCCTCGGCTCCCGTCCCCTGCCCGATCGCGGCGACGTTCGCACCGCGCTCCCGAAACTCGCTCAGCCGGCTCTGCACCTCGACCAGGTGCTGACGACAGATGGGTCAACCGAAATGGCGCAGGAAGATGGCCGCGAGCGGCGCGTCCGCGTGCAGCGAGGCCAGCTGCACGGGGCGGTCCAGTCCGTCGAGCAGCGTGAGCGCGGGGAGCTCGAGGCCGACTCTCAGCATGCGCGCAGCATACGAGCGCGTAGGCCGTGCCGCCGTGCCTACGTGATTGCCGTCACGCGCACCGGCAACTCGCTTGCCGATGGAACCGCAAAGTGCCGAAGGGGGTGGAAATGGCGCTGCGCAAGAGCCTGCTCGTCTCGGAGGGCGGAGGAGAACCGCTCGAGCCGATCGCGCGCCGCCTGGTCGGCCTCGGCTTTCACGTCGTGCGCGCGAAGACACCGCGCGACGCTCACGAGCTGCTGCGCGATCCGCGCTTCCTGCTCGGTGCCGTCGTGATCTCGGCCAGCTTGCCCGTGACGGATCTCGCCGAATCCTTGCGCGCGCTCGAAGCCGGCGGCCGCACCGGCATGCTGCCGATCCTCGCCTGCGGCTCGCGCCCCGATCCGACCGCGCGCGAGCGCCTGCGCCGCGCGGGCGTCGAGCACGCGCTCTGGTTCCCGCTCGACGACCACTTGTTGCGCTTCCAAGCGAACCGCTCGCTCGCCGGCGGCGTGCACTCGCGAATCGCGCGCAGAGCCGAGCGCGTGCCCACGAACTGGCCGATGTCGTTCCGCCTGAGCGGCCGCGAGCGGCCCGCGAAGATCTACACGCTCTCCGCCTCGGGTGCGTTCCTCGCGACCGCGCAGCCGTCGCTGCCGCGCACGCTCGTGCACGTGCAGCTGCCGCTGCCGGGCCACGACGCGCGCGTCGCGGCCGAAGTCGTGATGACGAACGTGCCCGGGAATCTCGCGAAGGGGAATCTGCCGATCGGCATGGGCGTGCGCTTCCGTGGCGTCGACGAGGGCACCGAAGCGGCGCTGCTCACCTTCACGCTGGAGCGCTCCCGCGCGCTGCGGGTCTGAGCCGCGCCGCGTCGAGGGCGGGGGAGAGCGAAGTCGAGGATCCGGCGGCTACGGTGGCCGCCATGCCGGAACTGCTTCGCTACGAGCTACGAGACTCGGTGGCCCTGCTGCGCTTCGACGATGGCCGCGCGAACGCGGTGTCGCACGCGGCGATCGACGCGATTCACGCGGCGCTCGCGCGCGCGGAGAAAGAAGCGGGCGCGGCCGTGCTGCTCGGGCGTCCCGGGCGCTTCTCCGCGGGCTTCGACCTGTCCGTGATCAAGCAGGGCCGCGACGCTTCGCGCGCGCTCGTGACGGCCGGCGGCGAGCTGCTGCTGCGCATCGTCGAATCGGAGGTGCCGGTGGTCGCGGCGTGCAGCGGCCATGCGCTCGCGATGGGCGCGCTGCTGCTGCTCGCCTCGGACCTGCGGATCGGCGCGAGCGGCGACTTCAAGCTCGGGCTCAACGAGGTCGCGATCGACCTGACGCTGCCGCTGTTCGCGCTCGAGCTCGCGAACGCGCGCCTCGCGCGCTCCCAGCTCACCCGTGCGACGACGCTCGCGGAGGTGTACGACCCGGCCGGCGCGCTCGCCGCGGGCTATCTCGATCGCGTGGTCGCGCCGGAGCAGCTCGAGCCGGAGGCGTTGGCCGCGGCTGTGCAGCTCGCGAAGCTCTCGCGCGGCGCTTATCAGGGAACCAAGCGCAAGCTGCGCGGTGACTTGGTGGCGCGCGTGCGCTCGACGCTGGCGCGAGACATGGGCGGCTGGTGAGCGCGCGGGCCCTTCTACCGCGGCTCGGCGCCGCGCTCGCCGCCGCCACCCTCGCGCTGCCGCTCGCCGCGGACGCCGATCGCGCGCAGGACGTCTGGTATCGCGCCGGCCGCGCCGCCGTCGCGGAGCGTCGCGCGCAGATCCCCGCGCTCGGCCGTGCGAAGAACGTGATCCTGTTCGTCGGCGACGGCATGGGTCTCAGCACCATCACGGCGGCACGCATCCTCGCGGGCCAGCAGGCGGGCGGGCTCGGCGAGGAGCATTGGCTCTCGTTCGAGCGCCTGCCCTACACGGCGCTCTCCCGCACCTACAACACCAACCAGCAGGTGGCCGAATCCGCCGGCACGATGAGCGCCCTGATCACCGGCGTGAAGACGCGCGCGGGCTCGCTGTCGCTCGACGAGACGGTCCGCCACGACGACTTCGCCGCCGTCGCCGCCCACGCGGTGCCGACGCTGATCGAGGAGGCCGAGGATCGCGGCCTCGCGACCGGCGTCGTCACCAACACCACGATCACGCACGCGACGCCCGCGGCTTGTTATGCCCACGCGCCGTCGCGCGGCTGGGAGTACGACGCCGTGCTCTCCGACGCCGCGCGCGCCGCGGGCTTCCCCGATCTGGCGCGCCAGCTCGTCGAGTTCTCCCACGGCGACGGCATCGATGTCGCGCTCGGCGGCGGACGCGCGCACTTCCTCGGCGCGAACCAGGCCGACCCGGAAGACCTGGGGACGACCGGGAAGCGCTTCGACGAGCGCGACCTCACCGCGGAGTGGCGCGCGAAGTTCGCGGACGGCGTCTACGTCTGGAACGAGCGGCAGTTCGCCGCGCTCGAGCCGCAGCAGACGAAGCGCGTGCTCGGGCTCTTCGACCCGAGCCACATGGAGTACGAGATCGACCGCTCCCACGACGTCGCGGGCGAGCCCTCGCTGACCGAGATGACCGAGCGAGCCGTCCAAATCCTGTCGCGGAATCCACGCGGCTACGTGCTGATGGTCGAAGGCGGCAAGATCGATCACGCGCATCACGCCAACAACGCGCGGCGCGCGCTCACCGAGACGATCGAGCTGTCGCGCGCCGTTCAGCGCGCGCTCGATCTGACGAACGCGCGGGACACGCTGATCGTCGTGACGGCGGATCACAGCCAACCGCTCGTGTTCGCGGGCTACGCGGTTCGCGGCAATCCGATTCTCGGCAAGCTGGTCGTGCCCGGCGAGGACGGCGAGCCGATGCCCGGCCCGCTGCCCGATGCGCTCGGCCGCCCGCTGACGACGCTCAGCTATCCGATCGGGCCCGGCAACGTCGCGGCGAGCGATCTGCAGGCGGCGGGACCCAAGAAGTTCCCGCACTACAACCCCGTTTATCAGGGCGAGTACGTGCCGCGACCGGAGCTCGCGAGCGTGGACACCGAGGCGCCCGAGTACCTCCAAGAAGCGCTCGCGCCCTTCTACGCCGGCATGCACGCGGGCGAAGACGTGGCGATCTTCGCGGGCGGCCCGGGCAGCGAGCTCTTCAGCGGCGTGCGTGAGCAGAACTACGTCTACCACGCGATCGTCGAGGCGCTCGGCTGGAACCGCGCGAGCGAAGAGCCCGGCGAAGACGCCGCCGCTCAGAACGCGCGGCTCACCCACCAGTAGACGCCGAGCCCGCAGACCGCGGCGTTCGCGAGATCGCGCGCGAGCACGGCGGCGCCGGCGCGCACGAAGCGCGCCGCCAGCCACGTGAACGCGAAGAACAGCGCAACGAACGCGAGTTGCCCGAGCTCGACGCCGAGGTTGAAGCCCAGCAGCGCGGGCAGGAGCCTGCCCTGCGGCAGCGCGACCTCGCTGAGCACGCCGGCGAAGCCGAAGCCGTGCACCAGGCCGAAGCAGAACGCGACGGCGAAGCGCAGGCGCGCCGGGCGCCCGCTGCGCGCGAGCAGTGCGAAATAGCAGGCCACGAACAGCGCGAGCCCGGCGTAGCTCGGCGCCGGAATCGCCCCCGCGCCGAACAGCGCCGCCCCGCCGAGCGCTGCGAGCGTGAGCACCGCGATGCCCGGCAGCGCGCGCGGACGCCCGCCCAGCAGCCACGCGTTCTCGGTCGCCACCAGCGCGATCGAGAGCCCGATCAGCGCCTCGACCGCGGCGGCCTCCGGCTGCACCCGGCCGAGCGCCGCGAGCCCGAGCGTGATCGAGTGCGCCGCCGTGAAGCCGGTCACGACCGTAGTCACTTCGCGAGCGCTGGCGGCGAGCAGCAGCAGGCCGAGCAGGAACACCAGGTGGTCGTAGCCCGTGGCGATGTGCTTCACGCCGAGCCACACGTAGGCGCCGACGCTGCTGCCGATCGCGCGCCGTGCCGCTCCGCCCGCGCTGGGCAGCTCCCAGCGCGGCGCTGCGCTCGTCAGCACGCGCTCGACCACGCGCGCACCGCGGATCTTCGCGAAGTGCAAATGGCTCGGCGCGACCTCCTGCAGCACCTCGCTCACGATCGCGAGCTGCTCGGCGCTCGGGCAGACCACGCGCCACTCGATCACGGCGCGCTCCGGCGGCGCCGCGAGCGCGCGCGGCGGCTGGTCGACGTCGCAGGCGACGCCGCCCGCCTCGAGCCGCAGCGCCCGCGTCAGGTAGCGCGCGAGCTCGGGCGGCAGGGCGCCCGCCGAGACGACTCCCCACGGCAGGCGCGTGAGCTCGTACTGCGGGATGTCGAAGCGCACCTGCGCGCGCGCGCCGTCGATCTGCCAGCTCGAGTACGAGGTGCTGCGCGTGTGGGCCCGCGCGCTGCCCGCCGCGAACGCGAGCACGGAGAGCCCGATCGCCGCTCCCGCCCAGCGCGCGCTCTCTCTCATTCGGGCAGCCGCTCGGCCACGCGCACCTCGGCCTCGCCGCGCAGCTCGTCGAGGTAGCTGCGCAGTGCGCGGTCTCCGCCGCGGCGCACCCATTCCGCCTTCACGGAATCGCGCACGTCGGCGAGCGCAGGCGTGGACGGCGGCTCGCGCTCGACCACCGCGAGCACGTGATAGCCGGCGCCCGATCGCAGCGGAGCGCTCCACGCGCCGGGCTCCGCCGCGAGCGCCGTGCGCAGCACCGTCGGACCGACGTACTCGCGCAGCTTGGCGGGCGGCAGCAGCGCGTCTGGCACCGGCGACACCTCCGCGTCGCCGAGCGCACTGCGCACGGCGGCGAGCGGCTCGCCGGCTGCGAGCCTCGCGCGGGCGAGCTCGGCGCGCGCGCGCGCGGGCGCGTCGTCGGCCGCATCCTTCACGCGCACGAACAGCTGCGCGATGCGCACGCGTCCGGGCGTGGTGAAGAACTCGCGCTCCTCGGCGTAGAACGCCTCGAGCTCGCGCTGCGTCGGCTCGGCGCTCTCGGCCTCGGCGATCGCGGCGCGGATCATCGCCTGCACGATGTCGGCGCGGACGCGGCGGTCGCTCTCGGCGAGCCCGAGCGAGAGGCCGCGCTGCACCAGCAGCTCCTCCTCGATCAGGCGATCCAGGATGCGCGCGCGCATCTCGGGGCTGGCCGTCTCGCGCGTGTCGCTCTCGTAGCCCTCGACCAGGCGCGTGTAGGTGTCGGCGGAGATCGCGGTCCCGTTCACGCTCGCGACGGCACCGCGCGGCAGCGCGAGCGCCTCCCCGGAGCGCAGGATCCCGTAGCCCGCGCCGGCGATGCCGAGCGCCGCGCCGAGTGCGAGCAGTGCGAGCGTGCGGGCTGAATCCGGCGCAGCGGCTTCCGACATGGGCGCGCAACCGTGGCGCGAAGCGCGGACGCGGTCAACGCAAACGGCGCTCAGCCAGGCACCGCCGGCGGCCGATGAGTGCGGAACCAGGGGGCCGGCTTGTTCTCCAGCCAAACGCTGCTGCCGTTCGGCGTGGGCGTGACGCTCTACGCCAGCTTCTTCCATTGGGCGTTCCGGCGGCACCTGCGCGGCGGTCTCTGGCTCACCGGCTGGTCGGCCCTCGCGACGCTGTACGTGATCGCGCGCTACGTGCAGATGACCAGCGACGATCCGCGCGTCGTGGTGTGGGCCTCGCGCGCTTTCACGGCCGTCGCGCCCGCGCTGATCTGGACGATGTTGAGCTTCCTACTCGAGCTCACCGAGCGCCCACCGGGGCCGCTGACGCGCCGCGCGATGCTCGTTGGCGCGCTCGGGCTCGGCGCGCTGACGCTCGCGACGCCCTGGTTCGTGACCGGTGAGCTCGTGATTCGGCACGATCTGTTCGGCAAGCCGTTCCTCGCGTCGCGCGGCGGTCCGGCGTTCGGGGTGACCGTCGTGCTGCTGGCGGCTGGGCTCGCGTGGGCGCTCCGCGCGCTCGTGCTCACCCGCGCGCTCGAGCCCCAGGAGCGACGCGTGCTCGGCGCGTGCATCGTGGCCTACGGCGCGCTCGCGGGCAGCAGCGTGCTCTCGTCGCTGGGCCTGAGCCCGATCCAGGGCGTCGCCGAGTACGGGCCGCTGCTCGTCTCGATCGGCACCAGCCACCTCATCGCGAGCCGCGAGCGCAAGCTCGCGAGCGGCCTCAGCTCGCTCGTGGATCGGCAGACGGCCGCGCTGCGAGCGAGCGAGGAGCGCTACCGCGGGCTCGTCGAGAGTGCGCCGATCGGCGTGCTCTCCTGCGATCAAGACGGCACGGTGCTCGCGGTGACCGAGCGCTTCCGCAAGATCCTCGGGCTCGGCGCGCCGCCGCAACGGCCCGTGCCGGTGAATCTTTACCGCGACGCGCCGGCGCACATCCACGAGCAGATCCAGTTCGTGAAGCGCGCGCTCGAATCGGGCGAGATCGCTCAGGGAGAGATGCCCTACCGCACGGCGAACGACGGGCTCGTCCGGCTGAAGATCGTGATCGCGCCGCGGCGCAGCCCGGCGGGCGCTCCCGACGGCGCGCTGATCCTGATCGAGGACGTGACGGAACGGCGCGCGGTCGAGTCGCGGCTGCGGCAATCGCTGAAGCTCGAGGCGATCGGCCAGCTCGCGGCCGGCATCGCCGAGGGCATCACCACACCGATGCGAGACGTCCGCGAACGGCTCGCGGCGATGCGCGCCGGCAGCGACGAGCTGCGCAAGGAGCTCGGCGGCGGCTCGGACGCGGAGTCGCTCGCGTGGCGCTTCGCGGAGCTCGAGCAGCTGATCGATGAATCCTGCGAAGGCGTCGAGCGCTCGCTCGAGATCGTGCGCGACATGCGCGAGATCTCTCAGGGAAAGTCGCTGGCGGCCGAGTCGGTCGACGTGAACGAGCTGCTCGACGGCGTCGTGCGCATGGCGGCGACGCAGCGGCGCAGCGGCGTCGAGCTGGTCGAGCGCTACGGGATCCTGCCGCGCATCACCGCCAACGCCGGCCAGCTGCGGCAGATGTTCCTCAACCTCACCATGAACGCGATCCAAGCGGTCGGTGAGCGCGGGCGCGTCGAGATCGAGACCGCGCCCGAGCGCGACGGCGTCCGCATCCGCGTGCGCGACGATGGACCCGGCATCTCGCGCGCCGATCGCGAGCGGCTGTTCGTCCCCTTCTTCACGACCAAGGCCGCGGGCGAGGGCACGGGGCTCGGTCTCTTCCTCTCGTATCAGATCGCGCAGAGTCACCACGGCGAGATCCGCGTGATGTCGGAGCCGGGGGCGGGCGCCACGTTCGAGATCTGGCTGCCGTGCCAGCACGCGCTGGCCGCAGAGGGAGCTGCCGCGTGACGCTGAACGGCGCCGAAGCGCTGCTGGTCGTCTCGATCGGCGCGTGCACCTACCTCGCGGTGCTGCAGCTCTGGCTCGGCTTCCGCACCGAGGGGCCGAGCCGCTGGTCGGGCGCGTGGGCGGTGTTCGCGGTCGTCTTCTCCGGCGCGCGCTTCGTGCAGCTGACGACGAGCGACCCGGGCGTCGCCATCTCGGCAGCGCGAATCGAGATCGCGGCCACGCCCCTGCTGATGTGGACGCTCTGCCGCCTCGCCTGGTGCGTGAGCGACTGGCAGCCAACGCGCTTCGAACGGCGCCTCTCCGCCGGGCTGACGGGGGTCGCCGTCGCGTTGATGCTGTGGACGCCGCTCTTCATCGTCCCCGAGATCGTTCCGGCCCGCGACCTCGCCGGCGATCCCTTCCTCGGCGTGCGCTCCGGCCCCTGGATGGCGTTCGCTGGCCTGCAGACCGCCTGCGCGGTGGCGTGGTGCGCCTGGAAGCTCAACACCTCCGTGGAGCTCAGCCATCACGAGAAGCAGGTGTTCGGCGCGTCGCTCTCGCTCTACGCCGTGATGGGCCTCAGCTCGCTGCTGCGCGCGCTCGAGCTGACCGAGAGCGAGGGCCTGCTCGAATACGGGCCGCTCGTGATGTCGCTCGGCGCCGGCCGCGTGCTCGCCGTCCGCCAGCGGCGGCTCGAGAACACGCTCGAGCAGCAGATCGCGGCGCGCTCGGCGGAGCTGCGCGAGAGCGAGACGCGCTACCGCGAGGTGATCGAGCACGCGCCGGTCGGCTTCCTCTCGCTCGACGCCACCGGCAAGCCCGAGGACGCGAACGCGGCGGTGTGCACGATGCTGGCCGTCACGCGCGAGCAGTTCGCGCGCTCCGACACGCTGCTCGCGGACGCCGGCGCCAGCCGCTCCGGCTTCACCGCGATGCTGGAGCGCGCCTGGCTCACCGGCGAGCTGCTGACGGACGAGTTCGAGTTCGACAGCTGGTCGGGCAAGCGCGTCACGACGCGCACCTCGATCGCTCCGCGGCGCGGCGCGAACGGCGCGATCGAAGGCGCACTCGCGATCATCGAGGACGTCTCCGACCAGCGCGCGATCGAGCGCAAGCTGGAGAGCGCGCAGCGCATGGAGGCGATCGGGCAGCTGGCCGCGGGCATCGCCCACGAGATCAACAACCCGATGGCGTACGTGCGCTCGAATCTCACCGTGCTCGGCGAGGATCTGGCGTCGCTGGCGAAGGAGGCGCGCACGCGCGACCCGGCCTCACCGGCGCTCGCGCGCTTGGCCGAGCTGGACGCGCTGCGCGTGCGCTCGCTCGAGAGCGTGCAGCGCGCGGTCGGCATCGTGCGCGACCTGCGCGAGTTCTCGCGCTCGGGCCACGCGGCGCGCGAGGCCGTCGACCTGAACGCGCTGCTCGAGAACGCGGCGCGCCTGGCCGCGACGCGGGGCGACGGGCTGCGCGAGATCGCGCTCCTGCCGGGCGAGATTCCGCCCGTGCTGGGCACGCCGGACGAGCTCCGGCAGGTGCTCCTCAACCTGTTGATTCACGCCGTGCGCGCGGCCGGGCCGACGGGCCGTGTCGAGGCCTCGACCTCCCGCGCGGCGAGCGAGGTGCTCGTGTCCGTGCGCGACGACGGCGTGCCGATTCGGCCCGACCAGCGCGCGCGGCTGTTCGAGCCGCTCTCGGCTGCGCGCGGCGGAGCGAACGAGCCGAGCCTCGCCCTCTACATCTCGCAGCAGATCGTGCGTGAGCACGGCGGCCGCATCGAGGTGCTCTCCAACGAGCGCGGCACGGAATTCATCGTGCGCTTGCCGGTCGCTCCGGCCGAGGACGAGGCGCACGCCTGATCGCGCCGCGTACACTCGCGCGGCCGAGGAGAGGTTCGTGCCGCAGCGCAAGTCCTTCGCGATGGTGCTCGACGAGCCGCGCAAGCTCGTGCCGCGCGAGCTGCCGATCCCGGAGATCGGGCGCGACCGCGCGCTGCTGCGCGTCGAGACCTGCGGCATCTGCGGCAGCGACTACGAGCAGTTCGAGGGCCAGCTCCGCACGCCGAGCTCGGTGATTCCGGGCCATGAGCCGCTCGGCGTGATCGAAGCGATCGGCGACGCCGCGGCGCGGCGCTGGGGCGTGGACGTCGGCGACCGCGTCGCGGTCGAGAACATGATCTCGTGCCGCTTCTGCGCGCAGTGCCTCGCCGGGCGCTCGCACCTGTGCGCGAAGCGGCGGATCTACTCGTACATCCCGACCGACGTCGAGCACGGCCTGTGGGGCGCCTACGCGCAGTACATGGTGCTCGACGAGGGCACAATCGTGCACCGGGTCGACCGCACGCTCGCGCCCGCGATCGCCGCCCTCTTCAATCCGCTCGGCGCGGGCTATCGCTGGGCCGTCGAGATCCCGCAGACCAAGCCGGGCGACACGATCGTGATCCTCGGCCCGGGCCAGCGCGGGCTCGCCTGCGTGCTCGCCGCGCGCGAGGCCGGCGCGTCGAAGATCCTCGTCACGGGCCTCGCCGCGGACGCGCGCAAGCTCGCGCTCGCGCGCGAGCTCGGCGCCGACCTCACGATCGACGTCGAGAACGAGAACGCGCGCGAGCGCATCGCGAGCGCGACGGACGGGCGCGGCGCCGAGATCGTCGTCGACGTCTCGTCGTACGCGACCGCGCCGGTGCGCGACGCGCTCGACTACTGCGCGCCGGGCGGCACGGTCGTGCTCGCCGGCGTGAAGGGCTTTCGCCCGATCGAGAACCTCATCTCCGACAAGATCGTGATGAAGGAGATCTCGGTGCGCGGCGCGATCGGCGTCAGCTCGTCCGCTTACCGCAGCGCGATCCGCATGATCGAGTCGCGCAGCAAGCCGCTCGAGAAGATGCACACCCACGACTTCGCGCTGCGCGACGCCGAGCTCGCGATCCGCACCCTCGCGCGCCAGGTGCCCGGAGAAGACGCGATCCACTGCAGCCTGTTCCCGGAGTCGTGAGCGCGATGATCGGACGGAAGCGACTCGCGCTCGCAATCGGTGTGCTCGCTGCGCTCCTCGTCGCGTGGCAGAGCGGCGTGTTCGCGTGGGTGACGCACGAGAACATCCACCGCCTGCTCGGCGAGTCCGGCGTGTGGGGCCCCGTGTTGTACGTGCTGGCGTTCGCGCTGCTCGAGCCCTTCGGCGTACCCGGCGCAGTCTTCGTGCTGCCCGCGAGCCTCGCCTGGCCGGCGGATTTCGCGATCGCGATGTCGGTGCTCGGCGCGACGGGAGGCAGCGCCACCTCCTACGTGCTCGCGCGCGGCGTGCTCGGCGACGCCTTCGAGCAGCGCTTGCCACCGCGCCTGCGCGCCTTCACCGCGACCGCGCGCGAGCATCCGCTGCGCACCGTGATCGCGGTGCGCGTGCTGTTCGGCCTGGCCGCGCCAGCGCACTGGGCGCTCGCGCTCTCGGGCGTGCGCTTCGGCTCGCTGATGGTCGGCAGCGTGATCGGCTTCATCCCGCCGATGACCGTGTTCGTCGTGTTCGGGCGCGCCCTGATCGATTGGCTCGAGCGCCAGCAGAGCGGCTGGATCTGGCCCGTTGCGCTCGGCCTCGCGATCGCCGGCTACGTCGCCTACCGCTGGTGGTTCCGCCGCACGCCGCGGCGGCTGCGAGAGCCGAGCGCGAGCCACGGCAGCGCGGAGCCGGAGCGCTGAGGCGCGCCCGCGACGCACCCTTCACTTCACGGTGACGGTCGCACCGCGCATCGGCAGCTGATCCATGTGCGGGAGGCACAGGTACTCGTAGGTGCCCGTCTCGGTGAACGCATATTGGTAGACCTGCCCGCGCGTCAACACCGGCGATTGGAGCGGATCGAGGGTCGGCGTCCGCTCGTGTCCGCTCGTGACCGTGTGGACCGCCGTGTCGTCGTTCACCCACGCGACGGTCGCGCCGCGCGCGATGCGCAGGTGCTTCGGGTGGTAGGCCATGGCACGGATGTGGACGACCGCGTCGGCGGCCGACAGATCCGGGCTCGCGGCGTCCGGCGCCGCTGCGGCGAAGACTGCATCGAGCGCGGAGCCGTGGTGCGGGGCGGCCGGCTCGCTCGCGCCGCGCGCTGCGTCCGGCTGCGAGCACGCGCCGAGCGGCGCGCCGCGGCGCAGCGAGGAATCCGGCAGCGACACGCAGTTGTCGCGGCCCGTGCCGTCCCAGCCGAAGTCGAGGCCGCCGCCGTAGGCCGCGGTGATCGACGGATGCGGCCGCGTGCCGTTGCCCACCGCGTAGTTGAAGAGGACGCGCGTACCGTCGGCCATCGGCTCGAGCTCCGGATCCTTCGCCGCCTCTTCCGGCGCGAGCCGGATGACGCCGATGCCGGAGGAGTGGTTGTCGCGCACCCAGTTGTTCTCGACGAGCGTGTCGTCCGCGCCCATCACCAGGATGCCGATGCCGTATGCGAGTTGGCCGATGATCGCGTTCGGATCACCGAAGTTCTCGGTGTTGTTGTGGATCACCCAGTTGTGGTGCACGCGATTGCGCTTCGCCTCCTTCAGCACCTTGCCGGGCAGTACGAACACCAGGATGCCGGCGGTGTTGTCGTGGGCGACGTTGTCGTGCACGTCGGCGTCGTTGGTGTTCTCGATCTCGATGCCGGCGACGTTGCCGAACACCTCGTTGTAGGCGACGACGGCGCGCTCGGATTCGCCGACGTAGATACCGGCGTCGCTGATCTTCGTGACCGAGCAGTGCGTGATCGCGACGTTGCGCGACTGGATCGGGTAGACGCCGTAGCGCCCGGTGTCGTCGAGGATCAGATCGCTGAGCGTCGCGCCGTCCACTTGTTGGGTGGTGACGCCGTTTCCCCGGTAGTGCTGCACGGCGAAGCCCGACATCGTGAACGGGCTGCCGGACGCGATCACGCCGTCGTTGCGCTTGCCCTGGCCGTCGAGCACCGGGCGCTGCGCGCCGGAGACGATGCCGCGCAGCGTGATGCCCGGCGTGTCGACCACGAGCGATTCGTGATACGTGCCGGGCTCCACCTCGATCGTGCTGCCGGGCGGCGCGTGCTCGAGCGCGCGGCCGATCGACTCGCCCGCGCGCACGCGAAACGTCTCCGCCGCGCATACCGAGGCGAGAGCGAATGCGGCCGCCGCGCACGCGGCGAGCCCGAGTAGCGAGGAGAGGCGGCGAGACGTCATCGGGACTCCAATGCGACCGAGTGATTATGGATCGAGGCCCGCCATCACGGGCAAGCCGGACGGTACCCGGTCGGGCGCGTCCGGCCGTGCGCTCGCGTCGGTGAGCGCGCGCAGGAACGCGACCAGATCGGCGGCCTCGCCATCGCTCAGCGCGATCGGGCGAACGAACTCGTGCAGCCGCGACGCGGGCACGCCGCGCGCGAGCCCTCCCCCACGCCGGTAGAAGTCGACCGCGTCCTCGAGCGTCGCGAGCGAGCCGTCGTGCATGTACGGCGCCGTGAGGGCGACGTTGCGCAGGCTCGGGACGCCGAAGAAGCCGCGCTGCGCGGCCAGCCCGCTGATCGCGCCGGCGCCCGGATCGGACGACGGTACGCCGACGCTCAGCGCAAGCGGCGCGTCGAAGGTGGGCAGGCGATGGCACTCGAAGCAGCGCGTAGCGAGCGAGCGAAACAGCGTGAGGCCGTTGCGCTCCGAGGCCGTGAGCGCCGCGCGCTCGCCGCGCGCGAAGCGGTCGAAGCGCGAATCGCGCGAGAGCAGCGTGCGCTCGAAGGCGGCGAGCGCGCGCGCGAGGTTCGCGAGCGAGATCGCGCGCGCCGGCGCGTCTTCCGGAAACGCAGCGGCGAAGCGCTGCGCGTACTCCGGAATCGCCGCGAGCCGCGCGAGCAGGCGCGGCGGATCGGCCGCGAGCTCGTCGGGCGCGAGCAGCGGCAGCAGTACCTGCTGCTCGAGCGAGCCCGCCCGCCGATCCCACATCAGCCGCGGCTTGAAGGCGGCGTTGTAGAGCGTCGGCGTGTTGCGGGTGAGCGCGGCGCCGTGCAGCCCGCGCGCCACGCGCAGGCCGTCGGCCAGGCCGCGCTCCGGGCGGTGGCAGTGCGCGCACGAGAGCGAGCCGTCGCGCGAGAGGATCGGATCGAAGAACAGCAAGCGGCCGAGCGCGCTGCGCTGCGGGGTCGGCGCCTCGCCGGGCATCGGCGGAAACGGGCGATCGAGGCCGGTGGCGGCCGCGATCAGCGCGCCGGAGCAGAGTACGAGCGTGAGCAGGACGCGCGCTCGCACGGCACTCCGCCGCGCGCCGTGCGTCACCCGCCGCTCGGCGCGCGCGAGGCGACCGCGAAGAACATCACGCCGGCGGTGCCGGGTGGGATGTTCCCGTACTTGCGCGTCACTTCCGCGCGCGCGAACTCGGGAAGGCTCGGGTCGTCGTCGCGCGTGAGCGTCACCGGGTAGCGCTTGCCGGCGATGCGCAAGATCGCGCGGCCGTCGACCTGCGCGGCCTTGTGCCAAGTCTTGCCGGGCGGCGAACCGAGGCTGCACGGGACGTAGGCCGCTCCGCCGCGCACGAGGATCCAGGTCGTGCGCGAGATCGTCTGGCTTTCGAGCTGGAGCTCGATCTCGCCGACGTCCGCCGCGAACGACCAGTCGCTCACGGGCAGCTCGAACAGCTCGCCGGCGCGCAGCGGGCCGCCGGGAATCATCGCGACTGGGCCGTCGTGCAGGCGCGCGCCGAAATAGACGACCGCGCCGAACGCGACGATCGCCGCAAACACCCAGCCGATGGCCCGAAGCACTCGCATGGCGTTGTCCTCGATCTGTTAGCTGGGATGCGCGACCGTGCGGGCCAGGCGGCCGGCCGGCGCGCTCACGGCGCCAGTCTCGCGCGAGCGCGCGAAGCCCGCCTCTGCGAGCAGCGCCGGCAGCTCGCCCGCGAGGTGCGGTCGCAGGCGCTCGCCGCGCAGCACGCTGCGCGCGAGCAAGCGCTCCCAGCGCGTGACGGGCGGCGCGAACTCGAGCACGTGCAGCGAGCCGTCGAGCTGCAGCACGCGCCGCAGCTCGCGCAGCGCGGCGAGCTTCTGCGGGCGCGTGAGGCGGCACAGCACGAACGACGCGAAGGCGCGGTCGATGCTCTCGCGCGGAAACGGCAGCCGCTGCGCCACGCCGCGAAACACGCGGAACGGGTGACCGCACTCCCACGATTTGCCGATCGCGCGCGCGAGCTTGCGCGGGTTCGGATCGAGCGCGTAGACGTGCGCGTAGGGCGCGCGCAGCGCGATCATCACGGTGAGCTCGCCGGTGCCGCAGCCGACCTCGAGCGCGTGGTGGCCGGCGCCGACGCCGGAGTCGTCGAGCAGCGCGCGGCGCGTGTCCGCGTCGCGCAGGAACCAGCCGGCCAGCGGCTCGTAGAGCGGCAGCATGAGGTCGAAGGTGGGCCGCGGCACGAAGCTCGGGTGAACCGGATCGCTGCTGGCGCCGGGCGCGGTCATTTCGCAGGAGCCTCCGGGGTCGCGGGCGCATCAGCCTACGCCAGCGCGCCCACCCGCGGCGAAATCCGCCTGCGAGCCGGGGTAGGCTGCGCGCCGGCGGGAGGTGCGATGCCGACGCGAACCGAGACCCAGGCGGACTTGATCGAACGCGCGCGGGCGCTGGCGCCGCTCATCCGCGCGCATGCGGACGAGAGCGAACGCGCGCGCCGCCTCGCGACGCCGATCGTGGAGGCGCTCCACGACGCCGGCCTGTTCCGCATGATGCAGCCCGAAGCCTTGGGCGGCGGCGGATTGAACGCGATCGAGGCCGCACCCGTGCTGGAGGAAGTCGCCTGCGCCGACGGCTCGGCCGGCTGGAACCTCGCGATCGGCGCGGGCAACTGCGCGTTTCTCGCGCTGCTCGAGGATCGCGCCGCGATCGAGGCGCTGGTGAAGGTGCCTCGCTCGCTCGGCGCCGGCTCGATCAACCCGACCTCGCTGCGCCTCACGCCGGTGGACGGCGGCTTCCGCGTCTCGGGCGCACTGCGCTTCGCGAGCGGCATTCATCAGAGCACGTGGCTGGTGGCGGGCGGCTTCGTGATCGAGGACGGCAAGCCGCGGCTCGCGCCCGACGGACTGCCGAGCATCGTCGGCGCGTTCTTCCCTGCGCGCGAGGCGCGCGTGCTCGACAGCTGGAGACCCACGGGCATGGCGGGCACGGGCAGCCACGACGCGCTGCTCGAAGACGTGTTCGTGCCCGCGGCTCACACCTTCGACTTCCGCACGACCGGCGCGCGTCCGCTCGATCCCCTGGCCGCGCTGCCGGTCTTCAGCCGGCTCGGCGCGACGCTCGCCGCCGTCGCGATCGGCATCGCGCGCCGCGCGCGCGAAGAGCTCGTCGCGCTCGCGCAGACCAAGACCGCGATGATGAGCACGCGGCCGCTGCGCGAGACGCCGCGCGTGCAGATCGACGTCGCGCGCGCCTACGCGCTCACCGACGCCGGCCGCGCGCAGCTGAGCGCGGTGGCGGGCGGAATCTTCGCGCGCATCGCCGCCGGCGGCGCGCCCGCGCTCGAGGATCTCGCGCGGCTGCGCCTCAGCTACCTGAGCGCCACCGAGCACGCCGCGCAGGCGGTCGACTTGATGCGCAACGCGGCGGGCATGAACGCCGTGCTGGCGGGCAGTGCGCTCGAGCGCTGCTGGCGCGACGTGCACGCGCTCACGCAACACCTCGCGGTGTCGAACGCGCACTACGAGCGCGTCGGGAAAGCGCTGCTCGGCGTCGAGATCGGACCGGGGCCGCTCTAGCGCAAGGCTCGCGCTCCCGAATGCACTAGGCGGCCTCCACCAGCTGGAAGCGCATGCGGCACACCGGCGCACCGCTGTGCATGCACTCGCGCTCCTCCACGCGCAGCTGCTCGTCGTTGTGATGCGCGACGCCGCGCGCCAGGCCGCGCGCCAGCGCGCACAGTCTGCGCTGCGATCCGTAGATCAGCTCGACCTCGCCGGGCGAGACGCGCGCGCCGCGCAGCAGGGGGCGCTGGGCGCCGCGCTCGCGCAGCTGGATGACGCCGTGAATCGTGTCGCCCACGTGCTCGATCAGATCGAGCGTGCGCCAGTCGGGGGCGAGCAGCGAGGCGTAGGTGTTGAGCAGCGAGCCCGCGAGCTTCGCTCCGAACGCCTCGATCAGCTCCGCCGCGGGCTTGCGCGTCACCCGCGCGAGCCGCGCGACGATGCGCTCGAGCTCGGCGTCCGGGTAGGACGCGACGGGCCGGTAGACGTGAGCACCGAGGCCTGCCTGCTCGACGGCGGCGCGCCAAGTCTTTGGACCGGCCGTCTCGGCGACGAACTTCTCGAGCTCCGTGAAGATCAACCCGTGCACCGACTGCCCTCGACCGCTGCAACCGAGAGGGATTCGTCCTCGCCGCGCGCGGACTTGAGCCGCGGCGCGCGCGGCGGATGCGCGCGCCGACGCTCAGTCCGCTAGCCAGCTTGCGGGCACGCACGCGCCCTTGCTGTACAGCCACGCCGCGCCTTGCTCGAGCCAGCTCTCGCGGCGATGCGCTTGCGACACGACGTAGGCGCGGATCGCCTCGGCGTCTTCGCGCGAGATCGAGCCCGCGAACGACGGCATGCCGCGCTCCGCGCGCACGCCGCCGATCACGATTTCCTGCCAGTGCGCGAAAGTCTCGCGCGTCGCGAAGCGCAGGTCCGGCAGCAGCCCGCCGCTCTTGGTGCCGATGCCGTGACAGAACATGCACCACTGGTGATAGAGCACTTGGCCCTGTGCGACGGCCTTGGGCGGCGCGCTCGGCTCGGGCGCCTCGACGGTGTGCAGCGCGCGCGGCTTGCGCGCCGGCAGCTTCGCCTTGCCGCCGAGCTTGAACGCCGCGACGTAGCCCGCGTTCTCGTACGGGATCTGCGCGAAGTTCATGCCCGCCGATCCGCCCGCGCCGATCTCGACCGCCACGTACTGCTCGCCGCCCACCGCATACGAGATCGGCGCCGCCATCACGGCCGTCGGCGCCACGGCTTCCCATAACAGCTCGCCGTCGGTCGCGCGGTAGGCCGCGAGCGTCGCGTCGCTGCCGGTGCCGTGGAACACGAGATTGCCTGCAGTGGCGAGCACGCCGCCGTGCATCTCTCCCGTGTGCTCGACGCGCCACACACGCTCGCGCTTCACCGGATCCCAAGCCGTGAGGCGCGTCGGCGCGCAGAGGCGCAGCGAGCGCTCGAAGCCGTCGATCGCGCGCTGCATCGCGGGAAAGTCCTCGCCCGTGTTGAAGCGCAGCGGTGTCTGCTTGAAGTGTGGGTCCTGGTGAAACGGATACGCGAGGGCATAGGCCGGGATGTAGACGAGGCGCGTTTGCGGCGAGTACGCCATCGGGTGCCAGTTGTGGCCGCCGGCCGGGCCCGGGCGCATGAAGCGCTCGCCGTCCTTCCACTCGCCGAGACCGGTCTCGACCGGGCGGCCCGTCGCGAGGTCCACGTGGCTCGCCCAGTTCACCGCCACGTACTTGTCCGCCGAGAGCAGCTCGCCGGTCGCACGATCGAGCACGTAGAAGAAGCCGTTCTTCGGCGCCTGCATCAGCACTCTGCGCGTGCGCCCGCCGATCGGAAGGTCCGCGAGGATCATGTTCTGCGTCGCGGTGAAATCCCAGTTCTCGCCGGGCGTGGTCTGGTAGTGCCACACCAGCTCGCCCGTCGTCACGCGCAGCGCGAGGATCGAGGCGAGGAACAAGTTGTCGCCGCCGCCGGGGCTGCGGATCTGGCGCGGATACGGGCTCGCGTTGCCTACGCCCACGTACAGCAAATCGAGAGCCGGATCGAAGGCGAGGGAATCCCAGACCGTGCCGCCGAGACCTGACTCCCAAGTCGAGCTCGGCGACCACGTCTTTGCCGCGAGCTCGAGCGCGGCGTTTTCGCGCGGCTCGTCGGGCGCAGCGGGCACGGTGTAGAAGCGCCAGCGCAGCGCACCCGTCTCCGCGTCGTAGGCGGAGACGTAGCCGCGCACGCCGAACTCGGCGCCGCCGTTGCCGATGAACACGAGCCCGCGCGCGACGCGCGGCGCTCCCGTGATCGTGTAGGGCTTCGTGCGGTCGATCGTGTTCACGTCCCAAACGCGCGCGCCGGTCTTCGCGTCGAGCGCGACGAGCCGGCCGTCGAGCGTGCCGACGTAGATCTTCCCCTGATAAGCCGCGGCGCCGCGGTTCACGACGTCGCAGCACGCGAAGCGGCCCCAGGCGCGCGGCACGCCGGGATCGTGGCGCCAGAGCTCGCGCCCGGTCGCAGCGTCGAGCGCCACCACGATGCTCCACGGCAGCGTCACGAACATCACGCCGTCGACGACGAGCGGCGTCGCCTCGTGCCCGCGCGTCTCGCCGGTCGCGTACACCCACGCCGGCGCGAGCCGCGCGACGTTGCTCGCGTCGATCTGCGCGAGCGGGCTGAAGCGCTGCTCGCCCCAGGTGCGCCCGTGCGCGAGCCAGTTGCCCGGCTCCGCGTCCGCGCCCGCGAGGCGCGCGTCGTCGACGACGCGCGGCGATGCGCTCGCGCTCGGCGCCGGCGTCTCGCCGTGCGCGAGCGTTGCCACGAGCGCGAGCACGAGGCCGGCGGCGAGTCGAGGTGAGGCGCGGGTCACGCCGCAAAGGTCGCAAGCGCGCTGTTACGCGTCGAGCACGTTCTCGCGTCCGCGCGCGCGAAAGCGCTGACGAATCTGCGCGGCATCGTCCGACGTGAGCGCCCGGTAGCCGGTTTTCGTGCGCTGCCACACAGGATCGGCGCACTCCCAGCGCTGCTTGCGCAGCTCGCGCTTCAGGATCTTGTTGGTCTGCGTCTGCGGCAGCTCGGCGGCGACGCGCACGTAGCGCGGCGACTGCTTGGTGCCGAGATCCGGCTGCTGCGCGAGGAACGCGTCGAACCCGGCCGCGTCGAAGCGCGCGCCAGGGCGCAGCACCAGCGCCGCCATCAGCGCGTCGCCGACCTCTTCGTCCGGCACGCCGTAGACCGCGGCGAGCGCGATGTCCGGGTGGCGCGTGAGAATGCGCTCGACCGGTGCGGCGGCGAAGTTCTCGCCGTCCACGCGCAGCCAGTCGAAATCGCGGCCCGCGAAGTAGAGGAAGCCCCGCTCGTCGCGGTAGCCGAGGTCTCCGGTCCAGTAGATCTTGTTACGGACGCGCGCGGAGTTCGCCTCCGTGTTCTTGTAGTAGCCCTCGAACATCGGGGCGCTCTGCACGTTCGCGATCTCGCCGATCGCCTCGTCGGCGTTCTGCAGCTTGCCGTTCGCGTCGAAGCGCGCGCGCGGCGCCTCCTCGCCCGTCTCCGCGTTCAGGATCACGGTGCCGGGCATGCCGACGCCGAGGGAGCCCGCCGGCATGCCCGGCACGCGTGCGATCGAGACCGCGCCCTCGGTGGAGCCGTAGGAGTCGATCACCTGACAGCCGAAGCGCTTCGCGAAGCGCTCGAGATCGTGGTCGGCCGCCTCATTGCCGAAGGCGATGCGCAGCGTGTTGTTGGCGTCGTCCGGCTGCTCGGGCGTCGCCAACACGAAGGTGAGCGGCTTGCCGACGTAGTTGAAGTAGCTGACGCCGTACTTGCGCACGTCCGGCAGGAAGCCCGAGGCGGAGAACTTGCGGCGCAGCACGATCGTCGCGCCTGCGCATACCGCCGGCGCCCAGCCGGCCATCAGCGCGTTCGAGTGGAACATCGGCATCACCTGATACGAGACGTCGGCCGGCCCGAGGCCGCGCATCGCGCAGAGGGTGCGCGCGATGCCGCCGAGGCGGAGCTGCGAGCAGATCGAGGCCTTCGGCTGGCCGGTGGTGCCCGACGTGAAGATGAGCAGGTACGGCGCGAGCGGATCGAGCGCGACGTCCGGATCCGGCGCGCCGGCGAACGCCGCCACCGCCTCGCGCCAGCGCGGCGCGTCGATCGAGAAGCGCCGCTCGGGCGCGACCTCGAGCGCCAGCTTCTCGAGCAGCGGCGTGTAGCGATCCTCGGTGATCAGCACGCGGCAGTCGCTGTGCGCGATGTCGCGCTCGAGCTCGGCGCCGCGGCGCGTCGGGTTGATGCCGACGATCGTCGCGCCCGCGTACGCCGCGGCCGCGAGCGCGAACGAGAACTCCGGCACGTTGTCCAGCAGCACGCCCACGTGGAACGGCTCGCCCGGCGCGCGCAAGGAGAGCAGCAGCGCCGCGCGCTCGAGCGCCGCCTGGTCGTGGGCGCGCCACGTCCACGACGCGTCCTCGAAGCGCAGCCCGACGCGCTCGTCGTCGCGGCGCGCGCGCCACAGATCGCGCACGCTCGGCGGCGGAGTGGTGAACGCGGGCGGCGCAGTAGGGGCGGACATCCGGACGGACTTCCTCGTGAGAGCGCTGGGCTGAGCGCAGCGGTTAGCGCAGAGAGGACCGCGCGCGCCTGTCGCGCGCTTCGAAGGGCGGCGGCGTCTGGACCCGGAGGTGTGCGATGCAGCATGAAAGACGACTGGAAGCGCGTGTTCGCGGACTGAGGCGCGCTCAGCCGCTGTAGGTCGCCCGCATGCGCGTCACCTTGCCGTTCGCGTCGAGCTCCATCACCTCGGCGGTGTGCGTGCCGCGCTGGTTCGCGTAGTAGAGCACCACGGTGTCGGTGCCGACGAATACGCCCTTCAAGTCGAAGCGCAGCTCGGGGAACGCGGCGAGGCCGCGCGCGAAGTAGGCGCGCAGCGCGGGCTTGCCGACGACGCGCCCGTCCGGCGTGCCGAGCAGCTGCACGACCACCGGCGACGCGATCTCCACGTCGTCGCGGTAGTGCGACAAGATCGCGTCGAGATCGTGCGCGTTCCACGCCGCCACCCAGTGCGCCGCGAGCTTCTCGGCGTCGGCGCGCTCGATCACGCGCGCGCTCCGAAGCGCTGCGCGCTGCGCGCCCGCGCTCTCGCCGCCACGACCGCGCGATCGCGCGGCTCGGAGCTCGTGACGAGCGAGCCGAGCAGCTCCTGCGCGACTGCGGCCACGCGCGCGACCGCGAGCTCGAATGCCGCCTCGTTGGCCTGCGACGGCTTGTTGAAGCCCGAGAGCTTGCGCACGAACTGCAGCGAGGCGGCGCGCACCTCGTCGCTGGTCGCGGGCGGCTCGAAGTTGAAGAGCGTGCGGATGTTGCGGCACATGGGGAAATCCTCCGGGCGAGCGCCCATCATGTGCGAAGCCGCCGCCCCGCGCACGCGGAGTCCACGGTTCGACTTCGCTCGGCTCCGCCTCGCTGCGCGCGCCGCTGCGCGGCGGTCGGCGCGGCGGGGGGATGCGCGGACGCGCTGCTACTGGGCGTCCCGCACGCGGAGGCCACCGTTCGACTCCGCTCGGCTCCGCCTCGCTGCGCGCGCCGCTGCGCGGCGCTTACACGCTGAGCTTCACCTCGCAGTTTCCGTTCGCGATGATTGCGCCGACGCGCGCGGCGGCTCGGCGGCCCATCGGCGTGCCGAGCAGCGCCAGCGCGAGCGCCCGCACCAGCTCCGCGCCGGGGAAAGTGCCCATCACGATCTGCGGCGGGCGCTTCGCGATTTCCTGGATCGTGTCGATCTCGGGGCCACGCTCGCGCTCGACACGCGCCGCGGCGGCGTCCAGGGTCGCGTCCGTCGCGTCGTCGCCCAGCGCGGGCACGAGCTGGTTCGCCGCGACCACGGCGTCGCGCAGCGCGACGTTGACTCCCTGCGCGCCCACGGGCGACATGGTGTGCGCCGCATCGCCGATCAGCAGCGCGCCGGGGCGCGCCCAGCCGAGCACGCGGTCGGTCTCGGCGTCCAGCAAGAACGGGCGCGTGATCTCGCCCGCGCGCGCGCGTAGGTGCTCCGCGAGATCCGGCGAGACGTGCGCCGCCATCTCGCGCACCCACTCCTCGGGCCCGCGGCTGCGCAGCGCGCCGTAGCTGCCCTTGCGGATCACCCAGGCGATCTGCAGCAAACCGTCGGGGGCAGGGATCGCGATCAACAGGTGCGCGTGGCCGAGGTAGCCGCGCACCGGACGCTCGGCGCCGTAACAAGCGGGCCAGGGGAGCTTGGCCCACACCACGTCGAGCGGCGCACCGATCTCGCGCACCGCGAAGCCGCCGCGCCGGCGCACCACCGAGGCGCGTCCGTCGGCGCCGATCACGAGCCGCGCGCGCAGCTCGCGCGGGCCGCGCTCGGTGTCGATGCGCACTCCGCGCACGCGCCCGAGCGCGTCGCGCAGCAGATCGCGCACCGCGGCGCCGCGCACGAACGTGAAGCTCGCGTGCTCGCTCGCGCGCGCGACGATCGCCTCGAGCAGATGCGGCTGCGACACGATCAGCGCGCGCGCGCCGGGCGGCAGCACGTCGGCGACGACGGCGCGGATCGCGCGCTTCCCGTCGCGGTACAGCTCGAGCGCGTCCGGCGTGACATGCGGGGCGGCCTCGAGCGCGTCGCCCAGCCCGCACTGAAGCAGTGCGTCGACGCCGCTCGGCATCAGCCCCTCGCCGCGGAACTCGCGCGCGAAGTCGTGCTGGCGCTCGATCAACGTGACGGCGCAGCCGCGCGAAGCCAGCACGTAGGCGAGCGCGGCGCCCGCCGGGCCGGCGCCGACGATCAGGACCGGGGCTCGCTCCGACATCGCCGTGTGCTCCTCGCACGAATGGGCCGCGCACGCGGGCCCTCCCCGCTCACATGCGCGGCAGCACTTCCTCCATCAGCAGCTTCACGCTCTCCCATGCCAGCTCCGGCGGCGTGCCGCCGCACAGCGGGTAGAGCACGAACGCCGCGTACGGGCCCTGCTCCTTCGCGCGCGCGACGCACTCGCCGGGCGTCAGTACACGGTACTTTCCTTCGGCGCGTAAGTCCTCGATCGATTTCGCCTGAGAATGCACCGTGGAGCTCTGCTGGTACGCCGGCTGCCAGCTCGCATAGGTCGTCGCCTCGTACAGCAGATACGGGCCGAGCTCGCGCCAGGCGCGCTCCGGGTCGCGCGCGAGCCAGATCGTCTCGCCGCTGCCCGGCGGCAGCACGACCGCCTTCTTGCCGAGCCGCGCGCACTCGCTCGTGTAGAGCGCGATCATCTCGCGATCGTTGCTCGCGGGCTGATACGGCAAGCCGAAGCGCGCGGCGCGGCGCGCGCCGGCGAGGCTCTGGCCGCCGGCGCAGATGGGCGGATGCGGCTGGGTGTGGGAGCGCGGCGTCACGCGCACACGGCGGCCTCGCCACTCGAACGTCTCGCCGCTGAAGGCCTGCAGTAACACCTCGATGCACTCGTCGAGCAGCAGCCCGCGCGCGGCGTAGTCCTTGCCGAAGCTCGCGTACTCCTCCGGCCGATAGCCCATGCCGAGCGTGGTCGAGACGCGCCCGCGGCTCGCGAGGTCGAGCACCGCGAGATCCTCGGCGAGCTTCACCGGGTCATAGAGCGTCGCGAGCAGCGCCGAGATCGAGATGCGCACGCGCTTCGTTCGCCCCGCGAGCGCGGCGGCGAACACGATCGGCGAGGGCAGGAAGCCGTCGTCGACGGTGTGATGCTCAGAGAGCGAGATCGCGGTCAGGCCGCGCGCGTCGCCGTACTCGGCCATCTCGAGCGCGGCGGCGTAGAGCGCACGGTGATCCGCGGGCGAGAACGGCGCCCGGCGCAGGTCGAAGCGCAGCAAGGAGATGGCCATCAGTCTCGCCCTTCGAGGTCCGCGTATTCCTGCGTGCGCTCGGCGGGCAGCTCTTGCAGCACGTGGAAGCGCACTTGCCCGCGCGCGACGAGCTTGCCGTCCGCGCTGCGCGTCACTTCCACCTGCCACACGTGCGCGCTGCGGCCCTTGTGCACGGGGGTGCCGACGCAGGTGAGCTCGCCGGCGCTGTGGGAGCGGTAGAAGTCGGTGCTGTTGGCGACGCCCAGCACGCCGCGTTGGCCCGCGGCGAGCGCGGCGTTGCCCGCGCCGTAGCTCGCGACGGCTTCGACGATCGAGCAGTAGACGCCCCCGTGCAGCACGCCGTAGGGCTGATGGTGCTGGGGGCCGGCGTCGAGGTAGGCGACCACGCGCTCTCCGCTCACGTGGGCGAAGCGCAGGCCGAGCGTGCGGCTCCAGTTGTCTCTCGCCGCGCCGTCTTCGGCAGCGCCGGCCGGTGCTTCATTTGAGGGCAAGCCCGCGTCTCCTCTCGCCGATGAGTTCCTATCCTAGGCCGACTTTGCTGAGGCTCCTGCCCACAGAACGAGCGCTCGCAGCGCGATTCCTCGCGGCGCTCGCCCTCGCGCTGCTGCTCGCGTCGCCGGCTGCCGCGCGCGACGCGACCTATCGCGTCGAGATCAAGGCCGCGCGCTCGCTGAAGCAGGCGCTCGAGAGAGACCTCGACCTGATGCGCTGGAGCGAGGCCGAGGAGCCGCCGGACGCGGAGCTGCTGACGCGCCTCGCGCAGGAAGCCGAGGTCCAGGCGCGCGAGATCCTGGCCGCGAGCGGCTACGTCTCGGCGCGCGTGCACTCGGAAGTGTTCACGAACGAGACGCCGATGCGCGTGCTGCTCGAAGTCGAGCGCGGCGAGGTCGTGCGCGTGCGCGAGGTCGAGCTCACGTTCGCAGGCCCGATCGCGGAGTCGACCGACCCGCTCGACGCGCAGGCGCTCGCCGAGGCGCGCGCCGAGTTCGGCCTGCGTGACGGCATGATCTTCACCCAGGAGCGCTGGCTCGCGGCGAAGCAGCGCGTCCTCGACCGCGTCGCGCGCCGGCGCTGGCCGGCGGCGACGATCGCCGCGAGCGAGGTGCGCATCGATCCCGAGCGCTCGCGCGCCGAGATCGCGCTCGCGATCGACAGCGGGCCCTCCTTCGCGTTCGGCGACCTCGAGATCACGGGGCTCGCGCGCTACTCGCCGCGCCGCGTCGAGACGCTGCGCCCCTACGACCTCGGCGAGATCTACGACCGCGAGCGCCTCGATCGCTTCCAGCGCCGGCTCGCCTCGACCGGCTACTTCTCGAGCGTGCACGTCGCGCTCGACGCGAGGCCCGAGGGCGCGGACGCGGCGCCGGTGCGCATCGCGGTGATCGAGGCACCGGCGAACCGCATCGAGCTCGGCGTCGGCTACGGCACAGACGTGAAGGCCTACGGCTCCGCGGAGCTGCGCAACCACGATTTCGCCGGCAGGGGGCTGCGCCTGCGCACGCGCGTCGAGGCGGACTTCCTCGAGCAGGACGCCGAGAGCGAGCTCTCGCTGCCCGAGCGCTTCGGCTGGTCCGACACGGTGGGGATTCGCTTCGAGCACACCGACATCGAAGATCTCGACACCCAAGAGCTGTCGCTGGTCGCCAAGACGAGCGCGCTCAACGAGCTGAGCCGGCCCGCCTACAGCGTCACCTTCGCGCTCTCGCGCCAGCACGCCGCCGGCGTGCTCTCCGAATCGGTGTACGCGCTGCTGTTCGAGTACACGCACACCTGGCGCGACACCGACGACTTATTGAAGCCGCGCGCCGGCTGGATGGCGCAGCTCCAGCTCGGCGCCGCGCCGCCCGGCGTCTCGACGCGCGCGTTCGGCCGCGCGATCGCGCGCAGCGCTTACTACGTACCGCTGACTCCACACGACGACCTCACGCTGCGTGCGGAGGCCGGCGCCGTGCTCGCGAAGGGCCCGAGCGGCATTCCGCAGTCGATGTTGTTCCGCACCGGCGGCAGCACGACGGTGCGCGGCTACGACTTCGAATCGCTCGGCGACAGCGAGAGCGGCGCCGTGCTCGGCGGCCGCTACTTCGCGCTCAGCAGCGTCGAGGTCACGCACTGGTTCAACGAGCGCATCGGCGCGGCGCTGTTCGTCGACGCCGGCAACGCGTGGAACGAGACCTCGGGCTTCCCGCTCTCGCCCGGCTACGGCACCGGCCTGCGCGCCCAGAGCCCGATCGGCCCGCTGCGCATCGACGTCGCCTACGGCCAAGACGACGGCACGGTGCGCGTTCACTTCTCGCTCGGACTCACGTTCTGATGCCGCGCAAGCGCCTCATCGCACTCGCCGCGCTCTGCGCTCTCGCGCTCGGCGCGCTCTTTGCCGTGCGCTCCGAGAGCGTGCTGCGCGCGCTCGCGGCCCGCGTCCCGGCGCTGACGCGCGGGCGCGTCGCGATCGAGGGCGCGAGCGGCTCGCTGCTCGGCCCGCTGCGCGCGGCGCGGGTGAGCGTGCGCACGGGCGAGACGCGCAGCGTCGCCGAGCGCGTAGAGATCGCGCCGCGCTGGCGCGCGCTCGCCTCGGGCGCACTCGCGTTCGAGGCGGTGACGATCGGAGCGCTGCGCATCGAGCCCGGCCCCGCGAGCGCCGAGCCGCCGCAGCAGCCGCACACCCTCGCGCTGCCGTTCACGCTCGAGATCGCGCGCCTCGAGATCGCGGAGCTCACGCTCGCCCCGAGCCTCGAGCTCCGGCAGATTCGCGGCAGCCTGCGGCTCGGGCGCGACGCCCACGAAGCCGAGCTCGCGCGGCTGGTCTCGCCCTGGGGCGAGCTCGCGGGCAGAGCGCGCGTCGAGGCGCAGCCGCCTTTCGCGCTCGCGGGCGAGCTCGAGGTCGCCCGCGACGAGCCGCCGCGCACGCGCGCGCGCGTGGTCGCGAGCGGCTCGCTCGTCGCCGCCGCGCTGCGCCTGACCGGCACGCTCGACGAGGCGCCTCTCGACGGCGAGGCGAGTGTCGCCGCGTTCGCGCGCCCGTGGCTCGGCGCGCTCGGGCTGCGCGGCGAGCACGTCGACGTGGCCTCGTTCGTGCGCAGCGAGAACGCGCCGCACAGCGATCTCACGGTTCGCATCGAGGCGAACGGCGCTGCAGACGCGCTGCTCGCCGGCTCGCTGCGCGCCGAGAACGCGAAGCCGGGCCCGCTCTCGCAGCATGCGCTCCCCGTGCGCGCACTCGACGCCGGGCTGCGCGTCGGGGGCGGCGTGCTCGACTTCTCGGGCCTCGATGCCGACCTCGGCGCGGCCGGCAGCGCGCGCGGCGACGCGCGCGTCGAGCACGGCGCGCTGCAGCTCGCGCTCGACGTGCAGCGGCTCGACGCCCACGCCGTGCACGAGAGCCTGCGCGCGACTCAGCTCGCCGGCGAGCTGCGCGCGCAGCTCTCGGCGGCGCGCATCGAGGGCACGCTCGCGCTGCGCGAGCGCGGCCGCGAGCTGCGCGGCCGCGTCGTGCGCGAGGGCGAAGCCGTGCGCGCCGAGGACGTGCGCATCGCGATCGGGCGCGGCGAAATCAGCGGGCACGGCGCGTGGGACGGCGCCAGCGCATTCGAGCTGGAGGCGCGCTTCGCGGCGTTCGATCCGTCCGCGCTCGGGGACTTTCCGAGCGCGTCGCTCTCAGGCGACGTGACGGCCGCCGGCGAGCTGGGCGACGCCTGGAACGCGCGCGTGCGCTACGCGCTGAATGGAAGCCGCTACCGCGGCCGCGCGCTCGAGGGCCGCGGCGAGCTCACGCTCGGGCCGGCGCGCGTGTCGCACGCGGACGCGCAGCTGCGCCTCGGCGCCAACACGCTGCGCGCGCGCGGCGCCTTCGGTGCACCGGGCGACGCGCTCGAGCTCGCGCTCTCGGCTCCCGACGTCGGCGCGCTCGGCGGCGAGTTCGGCGGCGAGCTCGCGCTCGACGCGCGGCTGCTCGGCACGCTCGCGCACCCGGGCGGCGAGCTGACGGCGAGCGCGCACGAGCTCTCGCTGCCGGGCGGGCTCGGGCTCGCGGGCCTCGACGCGCGCGCGGCGATCGGCGCGAGCGGCGCGCGCGCGCTCAGCGCGTCGCTGCACCTCGCCGAGCTCACGCTGGGCGGCGTGCGCATCGACTCCACGAATCTCTCTGCCGACGGGACGCTCGCGGCGCACGCGATCGCGCTCGACGGGGAGGCGCAAGGACTCGCGCTGCGCGCCCAGCTATCAGGGGGCTGGACGGGCGCGTGGTCGGGGCGCATCGACGCGCTCGAGACGAGCGGGCGCTTCGTCGCGAAGCTGCTCGAGCCCGCGCCACTCGAGTACGCGCCGCCGGCGCGCGCCACGCTCGGCCCGACGCGTCTGCAGGCCCTCGGCGGCGAGCTGGCGATCGGCAGCCTCGCGCTGGCGGAGCGCCGGATCGAGAGTGCGGGCGTTGCGAACGACATCGCGCTCGGCGAGCTGCTCGCGCTGCTCGGCCGCGACCCGTCGGCGGCGGGCGATCTGCGCGTGCGCGGCGTCTGGGTCGTGCCCGCGGATCCGGCGCAGCTCGGTCAGGTCCGCCTCGAGCTCGCGTCGGGCGACGCCCAGATCGGAGGCGCCGCCCTCGGCATCCGCGCCCTCTCGATCGATGCGGCGCTGGGCGCGAGCGTCGCGCACGTGGACGCGAGCCTCGCGGGCGAGCGATTAGGGCACGCGCGGCTGCGCGCGGATCTGCGCGCAGCCTCGGGACGCGCGCTGCTCGCGCGCTCCTCGGAGCTGAGCGCGAGCCTGGCCGGCGAGGTCAGCTCGATCCGCGCGCTCGGCGGCTTGCTCGGCATCTCGGCGCGGGTCGAGGGCAGCGGCGCCTTCGATCTCGAGGCCTCCGGCTCGCTCGGCGCGCCTCGATTCGCGGGCGCGGTGCAAGCGGACGCGCTGCGCTTCGACTGGCCGGCGGCGGCCATCTCGCTGCGCGACGGCAAGCTGCGCGCGCGCCTCGAGCCGGGCGTCGTGCACGTGGACGCGCTCTCGTTCGCGGCCGCGAAGGGCGAGCTGCGCGCGAGTGGCGAGGTTCCGCTCGACGGCCGGCCCGCGGAGCTCGCGTGGGAGGCGGACCACCTGCGCGTGCTCGATCGCCCGGATCGCAACCTCGAGGTCACGGGCAAGGGCAGCGCGAGCGTCGACGCGCGCGGGCTCGCGCTGCGCGGCAAGCTGCGCGCGAACCGCGGCTACCTCGAGGTGCCGCAGATCCGCCAATCGCGGCTCGGCGACGACGTGATCGTGCTCGGCAGAGAACGCTCCGCGCAGCGCGCGAGTGGCAGCGCCCGGCTCGAGCTCGACCTCGAGCTCGACGCCGGCAAGAAGCTGCGCGTGGTCGGCTCCGGCCTCGACACGTACCTGCGCGGCAAGCTGCGCGTGAAGACGCTGCCGGACGGCGCGCTGGTCGCGTTCGGCGAGATCGACGCGAGCCGCGGCTCGTATCGCGCCTTCGGCCAGAAGCTCGAGATCGAGCGCGGCGCGCTGATCTTCAACGGCGCGATCGACGACCCGGCGCTCGACGTGCTCGCGCTGCGCAAGAACCTCGAGGTCGAAGCCGGCGTCGAGCTCACGGGCACGCTGAAGGCGCCGCTCGCGCGCCTCACCTCGAGCCCGCCGGTGCCCGACAGCGAGAAGCTCTCGTGGATCATGCTCGGCCACGGCGCCTCGGACGCGAGCGCCGCCGACACCGCGCTGCTGCAGGCCGCGACCGCGACGCTGTTCAGCGGAGGCGACGCGGTGCCCCTCGAGCAGCGCGTCGCGCGCATCGTGGGCCTCGACGAGATCTCGCTGCGCAGCACGGGCGAGAGCGCGAGCGCGGAGGCCAGCGACCGCGCCGTCGCCCTCGGCAAGCGGCTCTCGGACAAGTTCTACGTCGAGTACGAGTACGGCCTCGAGGCGGCGTCGCATCTCGTGCGCCTGCACTACACGCTGACACGCGCGCTTAGCGTGCGCGCCGAAACCTCGGGCGACGCCGCCAACCTGGGCGTCAACTTCCGGAAGAGCTGGGACTGACCCAGCTCAGCGGCAGTGCTCCCCGGCGGGCGAGATCGGTTCGAGTCGACGTGCCTTCAGGGAGTCGCGACCTCGAGCTGATCGTCGACGCGCGTCACGCCGGCGGTCTCGCGTGCGATCGCCGCGATCGCTTGCTTCTCACGGTCGGTCTCCACCGGCCCGCGCAGCGTGACGACGCTGTTCTGCGTAATCACCTGGACGTTCTGGGCGTCGGTGGAGAAGTCGTTGGCGCCCGTGATCCGCTGTCGAATCTGCTGGGTGATCTCGAGATCGCGCTCCGAGCTCGACGGGGCCACCGGCGTATTCATGCCGTTCACGCCGGTGTCGTCGGGCGGAGTACCGGCGGCGACGTCTGGCGAGTCCATCTGGCGCCCGGCGTCGAAAGACTCCGCCGCCGAGTCGCGCGGTTCGCCGCACGCGACCAACCCCAGCGCGAGCGCCGCGACCCATACGAGTTGCTTCTTCATGTCGCTTCTCCGATGTCGTGTGCCGGGCCCCCGACCAGGACCCGAGGCGTTCCGCTCGCTCGATGCACACGGAATGCCATTCGTCGTCGACGAGGAACGCCAGCGCCGTGCGTCGCCACGCGAGTACGAACACGCGCCGGCCGCGCTTTTCTACAAAACGCGGGGAATATTCGACGATTCACCGCGCAGATCGGGCGGGGCAACGCATCGGCTCTGGCATGCGGGTTGCTCCGTGTCGCGGTGGAACGGAGGGCCGATGCTGCGAGCTCGGCGTTGCGTCGCGCGCGGTTCGAAAAAGCCTTCGCAGCTCGGAGTGAGCGCGACGTTCTCGTTGTGCTTCCTCGCGCTCGTGACAACGGCTTGCGCGGTCTCACTCCCCGGCGGAGCGCAGAGGACGGTAGAGCGCGAGCTCGTGGTCACGGCCAGCGCCTACAACTCGACGGTGGATCAGACCGACTCGGATCCGACCTTGACGGCTCATGGTGTCCGACTCGCCCCCGGAACGCAGATCATCGCCGTTTCGCGAGATCTCGAAGCCATGGGATTGCGGGCTGGGACGCGCGTCCAGATCGAGGGGCTCCCCGGAGTCTGGGCGGTCGCCGACCGCATGCCGAAGCAGCGACGGCGCGCGATCGACGTCTACATGGGGCTCGACGTCACGCGAGCCCGAGCGTTCGGACGCCGCGAAGTGACGATCCGCTGGCCGGTCGGAGCGGACTAGCAGCGAGGCCGCGCTCAGGGCTCCTTCACGTAGCTCTGGTGGAGGTGCACGGGTTCCGCCTTCGGGCCGCGGATGCGGATGTTCATGATCTCCACGAACAGCGAGAAGGCCATCGCGAAGTAGATGTAGCCCTTCGAGACGTGCTGCCCGAGGCCGTCCGCCACGAGCACGACGCCGATCAGCAGCAGGAACGAGAGCGCGAGCATCTTCATCGTCGGGTGGCGATCGATGAACGCGGCGATCGAGGCGGCGAAGACCAGCATCACGCCGACCGAGATCACGACGGCGCTGATCATGATCTCGATGTGCTTCGCCATGCCCACGGCCGTGATCACCGAGTCGAGCGAGAACACGAGGTCGAGCAGCACGATCTGGGTGAGGATCGCGGCGAGGCTCGCGGCCGCGCGCCCACCCTCCGGGCCGTGCTGCTCGCCTTCGAGCTTGTCGTGGATCTCCCAAGTGGCCTTCGCGACGAGGAACAGGCCGCCGATCAGGAGAATCAGATCGCGGCCGCTGAACTCCTCGGCGAGCACGCTGAACAGCGGCTCCGTCAGCCCCATCACCCAGCTGATCGCGAGCAAGAGGCCGATGCGCATGCCCATCGCGAGCAAGAGCCCGACGCGGCGCGCGCTCGACTGCTGCGCCGCCGGCAGCTTCCCGACCAGGATCGAGATGAACACGATGTTGTCGATGCCGAGCACGATCTCGAGGCTGGCGAGCGTGAGCAGCGCGATCAGGTTCTCACTGGTGAACAGCTCGGCCATGGCGGGCGCCGTCCTCCCTCACCAGCCCAGCACGTAGGCGAAGATCAGCGGCGCGACGATCGTGGCGTCGCTCTCGATCACATAGCGCGGCGTGTCCACGTCGAGCTTGCCCCAGGTGATCTTCTCGTTCGGCACCGCGCCCGAGTACGAGCCGTAGCTCGTGGTCGAGTCGCTGATCTGGCAGAAGTAGCCCCAATAAGGACAGGGACGGCGCAAGTCCTGATGGATCATCGGGACGACGCAAATCGGGAAGTCGCCGGCGATGCCGCCGCCGATCTGGAAGAAGCCGACCGTGCGCTCGGCGCGATCGGCCGCGATCGCGCGCAGCTCCACGACGCCCTCGTCGTGGGAACCTTCCACGGCGGGCAGCTCCTCGAGCGTCTTGCCCATCGTCGTGTGCACGTACCAGCGCGCGAGCGCGCCCATCGTCTCGAGCCCGCCTCTCACGGTTGAATAATTCTTCACGTCGCCGCTCAGCACGTGCGAGACGAAGATGTTGCCGAGCGTCGAGTCCTCCCAGCCCGGCACGAAGATCGGCAGATCCTGCTCGCACGCCGCGACCAGCCAGGAGTCTTTCGGGTCGATCTGGTAGCTGTCGCGCACGCTGCCCTCGCGCAGCAGCTGGTAGAAGAACTCGTACGGGAAGAAGCGCTGGCCGCGCTGCTCCGCGCGCGCCCACAGGTCGAGGATCGGCTTCTCGATCGCGCGGAAGGCCTCGGCCTCGGGGATGCACGTGTCGGTGACGCGGTTGCGCCCGGCTCGCTCGAGCGCCTTCTCGTCGGCGGGCGAGAGGTCGCGGTAGTTCGGGATGCGCGTGTAATGGTCGTGGGCGACCAGGTTGAAGAGATCCTCTTCCAGGTTCGCGCCGGTCGAGCAGATCGCGTGCACCTTGCCGCGGCGGATCATCTCGGCGAGCGACTTGCCGAGCTCGGCGGTGCTCATCGCGCCCGCGAGCGTCACGAGCATGCGCCCGCCACCCGTGATGTGCTGCTCGTACGCCTTCGCGGCGTCGACCAGCGCGGCCGCGTTGAAGTGCTTGTAGTGCGTCTCGATGAACTCGCGAATCGCCACGAAATCCCCCCTGCCGAGCCGACGGAGAAAGGCGGGCGGAGGGGAGCGGAAACGCGCCAACGGCGCAAGACGCGGCGCGGCCTCGATCTCCGCGCGCGGCTGAAGTCGCACGCCGCGCCGAGTAACGTGCGCGCAACCCAACCGGAGGATTCCATGGCCGCGAAGTGGCTCGACGATCCGCGCATCGACCCCCGCATCAAGGCGCTGCTCGGCGCGCTCGACATGCCGCCGCAGCCCGACGCGACCGACCGCGCGCAGCTGCTCGCCGAGGCGAATACCCCGGCGGCCAAGCAGCTGGCGGCCGGCATGCAGGCGATGCTCGAAGCCGCGGACAACGAGCTGATCGCGCCGTCGCGAGGCCTGCGCATCCACAGCGAGAAACTCGTCTCGCAGCCGGACGGCAACACGATCGCGATGCAGTTCATCCGCCCCGACGACGCCGAGACGCGCGCCTGCGTCTACTACATCCACGGCGGCGGCATGCAATCCATGTCGTGTTATTACGGGAACTACCGCGCCTGGGGCAAGATCATCGCCGCCCAGGGCGTGGCGGTCGCGATGGTCGACTTTCGCAACGCGCTGACGCCTTCCTCGGTGCCCGAGGTCGCGCCCTTCCCGGCCGGCCTCGACGACTGCGTCTCGGGCCTGAAGTGGCTCGTGGCCAACGCCGCTCGGCTAGGCGTGGACCCGAAGCGCATCGTGATCGCGGGCGAGAGCGGCGGCGGAAACCTCACGCTCGCCACGGGCCTCAAGCTGAAGCGCGACGGCGACGCCGGCCTGATCAAGGGGCTGTACGCGCTCTGCCCCTACATCGCCGGCGTCTGGCCGCTGCCGCAGAACCCGTCGAGCACCGCGAACAACGGCATCCTGCTCGATCTCCACAACAACCGCGGCGCCGTCGCGTACGGCATCGAGCAGCTCGAGAAGCGCAATCCGCTCGCCTGGCCGGGCTTCGCGAGCGACGACGACGTGAAGGGTCTGCCGCCCGTCGTGATCAGCGTGAACGAATGCGACCCGCTGCGCGACGAGGGCGTCGGCTTCTATCGCCTGCTGCTCGCGAACGGAGTCGCGGCGCGCTGCCGGCAGGTGATGGGCACGATCCACGGCACCGAGGTCTTCCCGATGTGCTGCCCCGACATCAGCCGCGATACCGCGCGCGACCTGGCGGCGTTCGCGAGAGACTGAGGCGCGCTACAGCCGCGGCGTGCGCAGATGCCAGTCCGTCGCCTGCTCGTAGGCGTGGCCGGCGCGCAGCACGGTCGCCTCGTCGAAGGGGCGACCCGCGATCTGCAGCCCCACCGGCAAGCCGCCGCGCGTGAAGCCGCAGGGCAGCGAGAGCGCGGGCAGGTGCGTTGCGTTGAACGGCGCCGTGCAGCGGATCATCGCGGCCAGCACCGATTCTTCGGCGCCGCCGATGCGCACGGTCTCGTCGCCGATGCGCGGGGCGGCGATCGGCGTCGTGGGCGTGACGAGCACGTCGACGGATTCGAGCGCGCGCCGCATCGCGGCGGTCAGCGCGTCGCGGCCGCGCAGCCCGGCCATCAGCGCCGCGCTGTCCGGCGCCGGGCTGGTGAGCAGCGCGCGCACGTCGTCGCCGAAATCCTGCGGGCGCGCGCGCAGCGATTTCGCATGGATCTGCTGCGCCTCGGCGAGCACGAAGCCGAAGGTGCCGGCGACGGCCGCGCCGACGTCCGGGAGCTCGATGTCGCGCAACTCGGCGCCGAGCCGCGCGAGCTCGCCGAGCGCGCGCTCGACCGCCGCCGCGACCTCGCCGTCGAGCCGCTCGAAGAACCACGCGCGCGGCACACCGACGCGCAGGCCGCGAACGCCCGCGCCGAGCTGCGCGGTCGCGTCGTCCACCGGCACGCGCACGCTGGCGGCGTCGGCGGGGTCGTAGCCCGCGATCGCGTTCAGCAGCAGCGCGGCGTCTTCGACCGTGCGCGCGATCGGGCCCGCGTGATCGTATGCGTACGAGAGCGGCAGCACGCCGGCCTTGCTGACGCGCCCGTAGGTCGGCTTCAGCCCGACGACGCCGC
The DNA here is from genome assembly GCA_036560185.1 of Myxococcota bacterium. GTDB lineage: Bacteria > Myxococcota_A > UBA9160 > UBA9160 > UBA6930 > VGRF01. The sequence goes on along the minus strand of DATBRS010000073.1, from coordinate 4,226 downwards.
ACACCGACGCCGGCATGCGGATGCTGCCCCCCGTGTCGGTGCCGGTGGTGGCGGTCGCGAGGCCGGCCGCGATCGCGGCGCCGGAACCGCCGCTCGAGCCCGCCGGAACGCGCGTGAGATCCCACGGATTGCGCGTCGCGCCGTAGTGCGGGTTATTGGTGGTCACGCCGTACGCGTACTCGTGGGTGTTCAGCTTGCCGAGCAGGATCGTGCCCGCCTCGCGCAGCTTGCGCGCGACGGTGCAGTCTTCCGCCGGCACGTGGCTCGCGTGGAACTTGCCGCCGCCGGTCGTGCGGATGCCCGCGGTCTCGTACAGATCCTTGTGCGCGATCGGGATGCCGTGCAGCGGCCCGCGCGGCTTGCCGGCCGCGAGCTCGTCGGTCGCGCGGCGCGCATCCCCGCGCGCGCGCTCCGCGGTCACCGTGATGTACGCGTTCACGCGCGGATTCAGCTGCTCGATGCGCCGCAGGTACGCGTCCGTCAGCTCGAGCGGCGAGAGCTCCTTCGCGCGCAGTGCGCGCGCGGCGCGCGCGATCGAGAGGTTCGCGAGATCGAGATCGCTCATCCGATGCCTCCGGCTGGCACAGCATGGCAGAAGCGCGGAGCGCACGGAGGGCGCCGCGCTCAGGCCGTGTGCCCGCGCTCCTCCGCGAGCCGCCGCGCGACCAGACGCCGAAACGCGAGCGGCGCCTCGTCGTGGGGCGTCGAGAGCTTGCGCGCCGCGCTCGGCGTGAGATCCCAAATGCGCTGCTGACCCTCGAGGATGCGCTTGTCCTCGGCGAAGGCTGCGTTGATGATCGCGAACATGCCCTCGAGCAACGCGGGTTTCGCGACCTCGGCGGCGACCCCGGTCGCGTAGAAGTAACGGGAGCTCCGCTCGGAGATGGGCGTCACCGCCTGCTGCTCGACGCGGCGCGAGACCGGCTCGCGCTCGGGCGCCGCGTAGCCGCTGCGCTCGGCCGTGCCGAGCGGGTACCACTCGGTGGTCATCAGGAACAAGCCGGGCAGCAGGTAGCGGTAGCGGTTCAGCGTGTCGAAGCGATCCGAGCGCCCGGCGGCGAGCGGCGCGTCCTCCCACCAGCGCTCGATCTCGAGCCCGTCCTCGCGCGGCGTGATGCGCGGCAGGCGCGGCGACCACTTCACACCGCTGCTGCCGCCGAGCGTCGTCTCGTGGGAAAAATCGAGATGGGAGAGATCGCACAAGTTGTCGTTCAGCAGCTCCCAGTTCGCGGCGTAGTCCATCACGCTCGCGCGCATCGTGAAGCGCGGATCGTCGAGGCCGAACGCCTCGGGCACGCGCGCGGGATCCGCTCGCGCGGGGTCCCCCATCCACACCCAGATCCAGCTCCAGCGCTCGACCACCGGATATGCGCGCACGGAAGCGCGCGGCGGCGCCGGCCGCGCCGGCATTTGCTTGCAGACGCCGTCGCTACCGAACAGCAAGCCGTGATACATGCAGCGCAGGTCGTCGCCCTCGATGCGACCGAGCGAGAGCGGCGCGAAGCGGTGCGGGCATCGGTCCTCGAGCGCGACCACTGCGCCGCCCGGGCGGCGATACAGCGCCACGGGCTCGCCGATCAGCGTGCGCCCGATCGGCGCATCCGCCGTGAGCTCGTGGCTCCAGGCCGCGACGTACCAGAGGTTGCGCAGGAAGCCGCCGCCCGTCCGCGGCTCTGCGCTCACGCGCTCGGCGCCTTGCGCGAATCGCTGCCGAGCGCGACCGCGCGCACCGCCTTGCTGTCCGTCGGCTGATGGCCGAGCTCGTGGCGCGGCGCGGGAATCTCGACGACGTGATTCGTGAGCTTGCCGAGGCCCGTCACCTCGACCTGGATCACGTCGCCCGGCTGCATCGGCCGCGAGAACGCGGGCGTACCGGTCAGGACGACGTCGCCCGGCAGCAGCGTGATGTGCCGGCACAGGTCGGCGAGGATGTAGTCGATTCCGAAGGTCATCTCGGAGAGCTTGCCTTCCTGCACGACCCGGCCGTTCAGCAGCGTGCGCAGCGTGCTCTCGCGCACGTCGACGCCGCGCACGAGGCCGGGGCCGATCGGGCAGAAGCCGTCCTGCCCCTTCACGCGCAGCATCGAGCCCGCGTCGGTGTCGCGGAAATCCTGAGCGCCGACGTCGTTCGCCGGCGCGAAGCCGGCGAGATGGTCCCACACGTCGTCGCGGCCGACGTTGCGCATCGGCCGCCCGACCACCGCCGCCACCTCGCCCTCGAAGTTCAGGTACTGGCAGTTCGCCGGCCGGCAGAGCGCGCCGCGATGGGCGTTCAACGCCGTCGTCGGCTTCTGGAAGTAGGTCGGAGTCGTGAGCGGCGGCGCTTGGAACTCGATGCGGCGCGACTCGTAGTTCAGGTGGATGCACAGGATCTTGCTCGGATCGCAGGGCGCGAGGTAGGTCGCCTCGGCCTCGCGCACGCGGCGCCCGTCCGCCAGTAACAACTCGTCGCCCGCGAGCGTGACCCACTGCGGCGTGCCCTCGTGCAGGATGCGCCGCGTCTCGATGCGAGGTCCGTCCAGAACGCTCATGGCTCTCTCCTTGCGGTGACCGTGACGATCAGAACCCGCCGCTCTCCGGCGCGTGCCCGTAGACGTCGGCGTCGTAGTACTCGGACTGATGCGTCGCCGGCCGGCCACCGAAGCCGTACTCGAACTGGAAGCCCGACGGCGATTGGAAGTAGAACGAGAACATGCGGTCGTTCGAGTGTTTCCCCAGCTGCGTCGCCACCGGCACCTTCGCCTTGCGCACCAGGTCGTGCGTGAGTCCCACATCGTCCAGGTTGTCGACCTCGAGCATGATGTGGTTCAGGCGCTTGCCCGACGAACCGAGGCCCCACGCCACCGAGTGATCGCGCTCGCTGCAGTGCATGAAGCGCAGCTGGAGCGCCTTCGACCCGAGCCCGAACTTGTATTCGGTGCCGCCGCGCATGCCGAGCGCCTGATAGAAGCGGACCGCGGCGTCCGAATCGGGTTGGCGAATGATGCAGTGGCCGCAGCCGCCGCTGCCGGTCACGAACTTGCCGTGCATGCCGCGGCCCGGATGGAAGGGCTGGTTCGGCCGCAGCAGCGGGCCGTGGAAGATCTCGACGGCGTTGCCGCCCGGATCGCTGAGCTTCATCACCTCGAGCACGCGGCGCTCCTCCGCCTCGTCGAGCGAGCCGACGCGCACCCCGATGCCCGCGTCGGCGAGCTGCTTCTGCATCTCGCCGAACTCCACGGCGCCCGCGACGCGGAAGCCGAGGTAGGCGAGGTCGTCGTCGCCGTTCGCGTGCAGCACGAAGCGGTGGTGCCAGGAGTCCATGCGCAAATAGACGCGATCCGCTTCGCCGGCTTCTTCGACGACCTGGAGCCCGAGGATCTCGCGCGCGAACTGCCTCCACGCGCCCAGGTCCTTCACGCCGAGGCCGAGGTATCCGAGCTCTGTGACTTGCACCATCGCCGTCGCCCCCTCCTGGTTGCGTCCGCGTTACGCGAACGATCCCTTCTTGACCGAGATGTTCTTCACGTCGCAGTAGAAGTCGAAGCTCCACTCGCCGCCTTCGCGTCCGAGGCCGGAATCGCGCGCGCCGCCGAAGGGCGCGGCGAGATCGCGGATGAAGAAGCAGTTCACCCACAGCGTGCCCGCGACCACGCGCTCGGCGATCGCCATGGCGCGCCTCTCGTTGCGCGAGAACAGCACGCCGGCGAGGCCGTAGCGGGTGTTGTTGGCGAACGCGACGGCCTCGTCGTCGCTCGCGAAGGTCTGCCAGGTGAGCACCGGCCCGAACACCTCGCGCTGCGAGATCTCGGCGTCCGGCTTCACGCCGTCGAACAGCGTGGGCTCGTAGTAGAGCTCGCCCGCCCTGTCGCGCTTCCCGCCCCAGAGCACGCGGGCGCCCGCGTCCTTCGCGCGCTCGACGAAGCCCGCCACGCGCGCGAAGTGCTCCTGCGTGATGAGCGGACCCACGCGCGTCTTCGAATCGCGCGGATCGCCCACCACCATGTGCGCGCATGCGGCGCGCACCTTCGCGAGCAGCTCCTCCGCGATCGTGCGCTCCACCACGATGCGCGTGCCGGCGAGGCACACCTGCCCCGCGTTCATGTATTGGCCCGCGATCGTCTGCGCGGCGGCGTCGAGGTCAGCGTCGGCGCACACGATGAACGGCGACTTGCCCCCGAGCTCTGCCGAGAGCGGCGTGATCGAACGCGCCGCCGCCGTGCCGATCAGCTTTGCCGTGTCGGTCG
>DATBRS010000072.1:0-39164 GCA_036560185.1 Myxococcota bacterium | reverse complement strand
GGTCGTCTCTCGGGTGACGCAAATTGGCGTCGCGCGCGGCGCCGCGGCCGACGCGCTGCAGCTTCGTGCACCGGCAAGTGCCGAGACCGCGCCGCGAGAACACCGCGCAATGTGCGCGCCGCCGGCGATTCCGCGCGGCCTTGGCATGCCGGTTGCTCCAGTCACGCGCGGAGACGAGATCTCCAGCGCCCGGGCAGGCAACCCCTCCCCTCGTGGCTTTCGCGAGGTGCCAGCCCGGGCGCTTCGTTTTTCGCGGACGCGGCGGGTCAGCTGCGCAGCACGCTGCGCGCGATGCCGGCGAGATAGAACGAGCCCGTCGCCACGAGCAGCTCGTCGGCGCCGAGGCTCTCGCGTGCGGCGCGCAGCGCGAGGTGCGGGTTCGGCACGATGCGCAGCTCGAGGCCCGGCGCGGCAGCGCGCAACGCGCCCGCGACCTCGGCTGGCGTGAGCGAACGGATCGGCTCGGCGCGTGTGACGGTCACACGATCCGCGTGCGGAACGAGCGCCGCGCAGATCGCCGCCAGTGCCTTGCCGGCGGAGATCGAGATCACGAGATGAGCCGAGCGCCGCGGGATCTGCGCGAGCACGCGCGCGAGCGCGCTCGCCGATTCCTCGGTGTGCGCGCCGTCGATCACGATCCACGGCGCCCGCGAGACGACCTCGATCCGGCCGGGCAGCTGCGCTCGCGCGAACGCGTGCCGCGCGGCGCGCGCGAGCTCGTCGTCGCTCAGCACGCGCAGCCGTCGCGCGCAGGCGAGCGCGAGCGCCGCGTTCGCGGCTTGATGCCGCCCGAGCGCAGCGAGCGTGAGCTCGCACGTAAAGTCGCCCTCCGTGAAGCGCGCGCGCGTGCCGCCCAGCGACTCCGCGAGCATGCTCACCGAGAACTCGGCGCCGAGGCGCGCGAGCGGAGCGTCGAGCGCGCTCGCGCGCTCCGCGGCGACGGCGGCAGCCGCAGGCGCGAGGGCCCCGGTGACGAGCGGAACTCCGCGCTTCGCGATGCCCGCCTTTTCGCCGGCGATCGCGGCCAGCGTCGAGCCGAGCTTGTCGGTGTGCTCGAGCTCGATCGTCGTGATGCAGGTGACGGCGGGCGTCACGGCGTTCGTCGAGTCGAGCCGCCCGCCGAGGCCGACCTCGAGGATCGCGACGTCCACTTTCTCCTCGGCGAAGACCAGCAGCGCGGCGGCGGTCGTCGCATCGAAGAAGCTCGGCGGGTCCGGGCCCGCGCGCAGGGCGTCGACCGCGGGGCGCAGCCGCTCGACGGCGTCCGCGAGGCGATCGCCGTCGATCTCGCGTCCGGCGATGCGGAAGCGCTCCGTCCAGCGCTCGAGATGCGGCGACGTGAAAGTCCCGACGCGCAGTCCGGCGCTGAGCAACAACGCCTCGGAGAGCAGCGCGGTCGAGCCCTTGCCCTTCGAGCCGGCGATGTGCAGAACACGCAGGCCGCGCTCGGGGTTGCCGAGCTTCGCGAGCAGCGCCTCCACCGGAGCGAGCGACATGCGCGCGCCCGCGTAGCTCGGGGCGCGCTCGAGGTTGATCAGGCCCTCGAGATACGCCTCCGCTCGCTGCAACCGACCGTGCGGCGCGCGCGCTTCCTCGCGCGAATCGTTCGCCGCCATGTCCACCTTCTCGCGCGCGCGGCGCCGCGCGTCACTGCACCATGTACTTCTTCCACAAGCGGTAGCTCTTCACCGCGTCGCTCGTGCCCTCGGCCGCGGGATAGAAGTACCGGACCGCGTGGCCGCAGGTCGCGCAAATCTTGTAACAGAACTTGAAGCCCTCGACTTCCTTCACCTGGCCGACGACGACGCGATTCTCGTCGGTGCAGCAGACCTTCGCGGCCGGCGGAGACACGATCCGCTTCGGATACTCGTTCTTCGGCTTCTCCGCCGTCGTGTAGCGGATGATGTTGCGCGACAGGCGGTTTGCCTTCGCCTCCGTGCTCTGCTTGCGGATGTTGCTGCCGATTCGTCTCACGCTGCGTACCTCGTCGTGTGGTGTGTGCGCGCTCTCTCGTCAGTCGAGCGTGCGCAGGAGTTGGGTCAGATCTTCGTAAGGCGTCTCGCAGGGCGCGCCGCCGGCGAAGCGAAGCTCGTCTGCGTCGCGCTGAGTGCCCAGCCGGAGCAGCGTGGAGCTGCGCGTGCCGTACTGCGCAGTGTGGATGCAGGTGTGCTCGCGCGGGTCGTCGCTGCCCGCCTCGTGCGAACGGCAGAGCGCCCCCAGCGAGTCGAGGGCCGTGCGCTCCGGCCCGCGCGCGATGCGCTCGGCCGCGCGGAGCGTCCGGGCGATCTTCGACACACCCACGTCGTCCGGGTCCGCGTTACCGATCACGTGCGCGCCCGGCTCGAGCACGCGCACGCGCGGCTTCTCGTCGTACACCACGGCGAAGGCGTGCTCCGCGTCGGCGACGAACAGGTTGAACGGGTTGTAGGCATTCGAGGCGAGCAGCAGCGCCGCCTCTGCGGCGCGCGCCGCCGAGCCGCGTCCGAGCGCATCGGCGACGAGCAGGCCGCGCGAGCGGCGAGTCGCATCGAGATTCGCGCTCGGCCGATTCGTCAGCGCCACGAACAGGCCCGCGTCGTTCAAGCCGAGCCAGGTTCCGCCGGCGCGCTCGTCCACCGGCGCGATCACGCGGCGGCCGTTCCAAACGTGCGCGCGCGGCCCGGAAGCGGGTCGCGCGAGAAACTCGTCCCGATTCGCCGCAACCAAGAGGTGGGCGCTCGGAAAGCAGCGATGGAGGGCGATGAGGGTGCACATCGGCGGGAGCCACTGTGCGGCGGGGGCCGCTCTCGCGAGGAGGTCGCAAGCTAGCCGACGCTCCCCGCGGGATCAAGGGTTGTGTTAGGCAAATGCCGCTGAAACGTGGCCTGACTCGCCTTGCGCGTGTCGCGACCGAGAGGTGATTCACGGCTGGCCGCCGTGAAACCCGCGCGCCGGGGGTCTGGGATCCGCGCATGCCGGGACCGCCGGCAACTGAATCTGCGCGCGGCGCGCATCTCGATTGCGCGCGCGGGGTTTCCGATGGTGACGGTGGCGCCGTTTGTTTGGCTCGGGTTGACCCCAGGAGTAGGATCGCGCCGTCGCCATTTCGCTTGTCTGGCCACCTACACAAGCACCGACAGAAAGGGCGCCCCATGCGTGCGGTCGCCGTGCTCGTTTGCTTCTCGATCGCCAGCACCCTCGGCTGCGCATCGAACGGCTCTGCGCCGCAGGCGAGCAAGCGACCGCCGGTCTCGAGCCCGCCCCCTTCCGCGGATCCTGACGACCCGACCGCAGGACTGCCCGAGGAAGATGTAGAGACGACGGATCCGCAGGATCAGCAGCGCGTCACCGCGGGTGACCGCGCGAAGGCCGCGACTCAGGGCCTGCTGACCGGCGCGATCATCGGCGCTCAGGCGGGCCCGATCGGGGCCGCGGTCGGCAGCGTCGTCTCGATGATCTACGGCGCCGTGACCGGTGAGTCGCCGCTCGGCGGCGGCGGTGGCGGCGGCGGGCCGCCCGGCGGCGAGCGCGGCCGCGAAGAGGAAATGGAGCGCGAGATCGACCGCGAGAATCAGCGGCAGGGTCAGCTCGAAGACGAGATCTCGGGCGAGCTCGAGCGCCAGGAGGAGTTGTTACGGGAGATCGAGCAGAACGAGCAGCTCGCGGCGGCGGACGCTTCGCAGGCGGAAGGCCAGGCGCAGGCGGGCGCGATCAGCGCGGACACCCGCGATGCTCCGCTCGCGCCGGCCGAGAAGGACCTTCCGGCCGCGATCTTCGACGAAGAGCACCGCAAGATCGCGGTCGGCGCTTGGGGAAATACGCGCGAGCTCGCGGTCCTCGTGCGCTCGCTCGACGCCGATCGGGACGGTGCGCCCGAGGAAGTCCGGTATCACGACGACGCGACCGGCGCGATTCTGCGCAAGGAAGCGGACCGCGACTACGACGGCGACATCGACGAGTGGACGATCTACGACGCCGCGGTGGTCGCGCGCGTCGAGCAGGACAATGACGGCGACGGCAAGGCCGACGAGTGGCAGCTGTACGGCAAGGACGGGCGCATGAGTGCGCGCGAGATCGACCGCGACGGCAACGGCCAGAAGGATGCGTTCTACGTGTTCGTGAACGGCGCCCTCAGCGAAGAGCGGCACGACACCAATGCGGACACGAAGATCGACCGGGTCGTTTTCTACAAAGCGAAGAAGCTCGATCACGCCGAGGAAGATCAGAACTACGACGGCAAGATCGATGCGTGGACGGCGTATCAGAACGACCTGATCTCGCGCATCGAGCGCGACGCGAACGGCGACGGCAAGCGCGACACGTTCGAGACCTATGACGTCGCCTCTGGACGCTCGCTGCTCGCGCTGCGCGAGGAAGACAAGAATCAGGACGGGACGATCGACGTGAAGTCGGTCTACGAGAAGGGCAAGCTCAAGCAGCGGCAGATCAACGACGCGGGCCTGACGCCGCTCTGATCGCTCTCACCGCCCCCGCGCTCAGGGCGCGGGGGCCGGAGCAGGCGGCGGCGCGGGCGCCGGCGTCTCCTCGCTCCTGCCGCGTTCCTCGCCGTCGTCCTTCACCTTGATCTCGAGCGTGCGCCGCTGCTGCGCGCGAAACGCCTCGATCTCGAGATTTCGCCGCTTGAGCTCGAGGTCGCGGTTCTGCCGCCGAATGCGCTCGAGCTCGCCGAGCTTGTCGCGCGAGCCCACCTGGCCGAGCGCGAAGTCGAGCTCGAGCTCGAGCTCGCCGCGCGTGCCATCGCTCGCGAGCGCGACGATGCGCACGCGATTGCGGCCCTCGCGCACGGGCACGTAGCCCGCAAACGAGCCGTCGGGCGCGAGCCGCACGTCCGTCGAGAAGTCCCCGGTCGTGAGATTCGTGAACACGACGTCCTCGATGTTCGAGAACGTCGTGCCCGCGAGCAGCGCGATCACGTCGTCCGGGCTCTGCACCGGCGTATAGACGCCGCCGGTGATGCGCGCGACCTCGGTCGTGGTGCGGTTGTACTTCAACGCTTCGGGCCCGAGGGCGTAGGTGTTGATCGAGATGCCGACGCTGTTCGCGAGATCGGCCGCGCGCAGAGCGAATTCTTCGTCGCCCTCGTCGACGACGGTGCCCTTGCCGATCGGGAACGTCGGCAAGCCGTCCGTCAGGAAGAGCACGACTCTCTTCGCGCCCGTACGCGGCTGGCTCTTGGCGCTGCTCAGCCCGCTCAGCTCGGTGACGGCGAGCAGGATGCCCGCGCCGAAGTTGGTCGCCCCGTGCGGGCCGCGCGCGACTACGCCCGCGAGCGCGCTGCGCACGGCGGCGTAGTCGCCGGTCAGGGGAATCACGACCTCGGCATCTCGTTGGGTCTCGGACAACCGCATGCCCGTGGTCGGATCGACTTCGCCCGAGAACGTGATGACGCCGACGCGCACGCGGCGCGGGTCGAGATCCTCGAGCAGCGTCAGCGCGGCGCGCACCTGCGCGCGCAGGATCGTGTCCTCGAGATCGGTGCTGCGGACGTCGTCGGGGAACATGCCGATCAGGCCTTCGGCGATCGGGTCGACACCCACGACGCCGTCGCCGTCGATGTCGCCGCCGCTCGCCGTCCGCGTCGAGTACGAGACGTCGATCACGAGCATCACGTCGAAGCGCTGCGGGTCCGCGGCGTCGGCCAGCGCACTGCCGGAGATGCGCGCCTGATGCACGAAGCCCTCGACGTGCGTGCCCGGCATCGGCGACTCGAGGCGCAGCTGCACCGTGGAGTCCGCCCGCGCCGAGAGCGCAGCAAAGAGCAGCCCCGCTGCGGCGATCGCGAGTCGCTCACAGCGGGGCATTCGTCGCAGCCGGCGCATCACGCGCCCGTTCTAGCTCGCCTCGCGAACGCGCTGTGACGGCCGCAGCTCGATCTCGACGCGCCGATTCTGTGCGCGGCCCTCGGGCGTCGCGTTCGTGACGAGCGGCTGGCTCTCGCCGAAGCCGAGCGTCGTGATGCGATGCGGGTCGACGCCCTTCACGATCAGCTGATTCTTCACCATCAGCGCGCGGTCCTCGGACAGGCGCATGTTCGCGTCCTCGGGGCCCTGCGAGTCGGTGTGGCCCTTGGCGATCACGGCCGAGTCGGCGTAGCGGTTGATCGTCGCGGCCACCGAATCGAGCCGCGAGAGCGCACCCGGCGCGAGGTTGCGCGAGCCCGAGTCGAACATGACTTCGCCCGCGAACGAGACGATCACCGAATCGCCTTGGATCTCGACGTTGGCGTCGGGAATCGCGTCGAGCTCTCGCGCCGCCTTCTCCTTGTTCTCGAGGTAGTGGCCCACGCCGACGCCCGCGAGCGCGCCGACCAGGGCGCCGACGCCGGCGCCCGTTGCGTTGTTCTTCGAGACGGCGGCGCCGGTCGCGGCGCCCGCGGCGGCGCCGATCAGCGCGCCCTGCGTGCGCTTGTCGTCGAGCGCGGTGCCCGTTTGCGTCGCGCAGCTCGCGAGCCAGCTGGTCGCCGCGACCAAGCCGAGCGTGGCGCCGATCCATCGGATTGAACGATTCATGTCTTCCCTTTCCTGGCGTTGATGCGCCTTCACGGCCCCTGAGACGCGGAGAGCGGCGCCGTATTCGAGCGGCCGCGTGCGAGCAGCGCCGTGGCATCGCTCACGAACTTTACGAGCGCCTCTCCGAACGCAACCGGTGCGCAGGGGCTGCCCGCGGCAGCCGGCGCGTCGAGCGCGACCACGCGCCGCGCGCCTGCGGCGAGCAGCGCCGCGTGCGGCGCCTCGACCTGCTCGAAGCTCACCTTCGGCAGATTCGCCGCGCGAAAGAAGCGCTCGCGCAGCACGCGGTGCGAGAGCAGATCGCGGCGCTGCGGGAGCGCGCAGGCCCGGCGCACGTAGATGGCGAGCGCCGCGCCCGCGATCGGCGGCGCGGCCGCGATCTCGTCCGCCGGCAGCGCGACGCCGACGCGCTCGCCGCGCGCTGCGAGGGCGCGCGCGGCCTCGAGCACGAACGCCAAGCCCGAGCTCTCTTCTGCCAGCGCGGCGGCATCGACAGGCCCCGTCGCGAGCGGAGCGACGAGCACGATCGCCGCATCGGCTTGCGTCGCGGCAGCGTTCGCTTGCGCCCATTGGCGTGCGCGCGCGAGCGCTTCGCTGCCCGGCGTGCGCGCGCCGAGCTCCACCAGCACCCGCACGTTCGCGTCGAAGCGCGCTGCGCTGAACTGTGCAGGGTCGGCCGGGGGCGCGGGCGGCTTCGCGGCAGGCGATTCTGTCGGTACGGCGCCGCAACCGGCAACTCCGAACACGGCCACCGCGACGGGAATCAGCATTCGCAGCGCGAGGATTCGAGAGCGCGTCCGCACGCGCGAGACCCTAGCCACGCGCATTCAGATTCCCGCGCGGCGCGTGACACTTTCCGTCGGCGCGCACCACCTATTCACGGATGCCCCATCCCTGGCGGGGCTTCTCAAGGGTGGAAGGCAGGGTTCGCGCAAGCGGGCCCTGCCTTCATCGCTTCGCCGCTCCCCCCGCGGTCCCGTTGGCGACTCTTCGTGGCCAACTCCCCTGTCTCGCGCGATCTCGACGAGAGCGAGCTCGCGGTCGCGCTGTCGGAAGAGTGCGAGAGCGACGACGACGATGCTTCGGTTCGCGTGCCCCGCGTGCTCGGCGGCGCGCTAATCGGCGTCGAAGGCGTGCCCGTCGAGGTCGAGGTGCGCATCAGCTCGCAGCTGCCCAAGGTCGACATCGTCGGCCTCCCCGAGGCGGCGGTGCGCGAGAGCGCGGCGCGCGTGCGCGCGGCGATCGCGGCCGTCGGGCAGCGCTTTCCGAATCGCCGCGTCACGGTGAACCTCGCGCCGGCTTCGCTGCGAAAGTCGGGCGCCGGCCTCGATCTACCGATCGCGGTCGGAGTGCTCGCGGCGGCGGGCGCCGTGCCGTGGGAAGCGACCGCGGGGCTCGGCTTGATCGGTGAGCTCGCGCTCGATGGCCGCATCCGCTCGGTCCGGGGCGCGCTCGCGCAGGTGCTCGCGCTCGCGCACGCGGGCTGCACGCGCATCGTCGTGCCCACCGCGAACGGCGCGGAGGCCGCGCTGGCGGAGCACGCGGCGCCGCGCGTCGCGGAATCGCTCGCGGACGTGCTGGCGTGGCTGCATGGCGCGCGCGAGCTGCCGCGCGCCGAGGCTGCGTTCGCCCACGCAGCGCTGCCGTGCGCGGCGGATCTCGCCGACATACGCGGGCAGGCGCAGGCCAAGCGCGCGCTCGAGATCGCCGCCGCCGGCGCTCATGGCTTGTTGCTGCGCGGCGCGCCCGGCGCGGGCAAGACCCTGCTGGCCCGCGCGCTGCCCGGCATCCTGCCGCCGCTGCGCGTCGACGAGGCGCTGGAGGTCGCGCGCATCCGCAGCGCCGCGGGTGCGCTCGAATCGGGCGCGCCGATCACGCGCGTTCGCCCGTTCCGCGCGCCGCATCACTCCGCGAGCCGCGCGGGCCTGCTCGGCGGCGGCAGCCCACCGCTGCCCGGCGAGGCCACGCTCGCGCACCGCGGCGTGCTGTTTCTCGACGAGCTGCCCGAGTTCGAGCGGCGCTGCCTCGAGTCGCTGCGACAGGTGCTCGAGGAGGGCGTGATCGTGCTGTCGCGCGCCCAGCTTCGCGTCGCGCTCCCGGCCCAGTTCCTGTTGGTCGCCGCCTGCAATCCCTGTTTCTGCGGCTTCCACAAGAGCGGCGTGCGCGATTGTCGCTGCGATGACGGCGCGCTGGCGCGCTACGAGGCGCGCTTATCAGGGCCGCTGCTCGATCGCATCGACCTCCACGTCACGGTGCGCCCCGTGCCGTTCCGCGATCTCGATGCCCCGAGCGGCGCGGAGTCGAGCGCCGCTGTGCGCGCGCGGGTGCTCGCCGCTCGCGAGCGGCAGGCGCGGCGTCTCGAGGCGCTGTGCGTCGCGACCAACAGCGAGATTCCCGCGAGCGCGCTGCACGAGTTCGTCGCCGCGACGCCCGATGCACGCGCGCTGCTCGGGCGCGCGGTCGATCGCTTCGGGCTCAGCGCCCGCGCCGCGCATCGCGTGCTGCGCGTCGCGCGCACGATCGCGGACCTCGCGGGCGACGCGCGCGTGGAGTCGAACGCGATCGCGGAGGCCGTCGGGTTGCGGGGCGCCGCGGCCGGGGGAACTGGCGCGGGCTCGTAGCGCGGGCGGACGCCGGGCGTTCACGCGGTGTCGGAATTCAGCCGTCGCGGCCGAATTCCGTCACTCCCCGGCGCCCGGCCCGCCGCGGCGTGTACGCGATAAACCTCTTTCCTGTCAACGAGTTAGACGATTCGATCCCGCTCCGACCGGGGCCTCGCCGGGCGCGTGAACAGATGGCATGCGCAGTGCATCTCAATCCCGATGGATGTGGAGGACTCGACGATGCGGACCTCAGCAGCGCTGCTCCGAACGCAAACGCTTCAGGAATCTGGCGCGGAGGCCGTCGTCGAGACCACGCTGCTCGAGCTCGTCACCACGCTCGGCGAGCTGACCGAGGACGATCGCGAGGTCGTGACGACCGTGGTCGAGCTGCTCCACAGCGGCCGCGTGCGGCTGATCGGAAACTTCCGCGGGCAGAAGATCGCGCTCGCCTAGCGAGCGGCGATGCCGCGGGCCGAAGTGGCACGCGAGCGAAGTCGAGCCGTGGCGCTCGCGCGCGCGCACCGTGAACGCGCCGCGCGGCCTTGCCCCGCGTGGCACGGCCAGCATCATCCGCCGTTGGGGGGAACCGGGAGATGAACCGGCAGGGGAGCCTGTTTGCGCCCGCGACGGCCGGTGAGGCGGCCGCGGAAGCGCGCGAGCCCGAGGCCGCGGGGCGCGCTGCGAGCCCGGCGGAGGACGCCAGCGAAGTGGAGCCCGGCAGCGACGACCGCGCGGGCCGGCGGCGCGCGCCGAAGGCGCGCAGCAACGCCACCGCGGCGGACATGGCGAAGAAGCAGCGCGACATCTCGGTGTCGGAGTTCTTCGCGAAGAACCGGCACCTGCTCGGCTTCGACAACCCCGCGAAGGCCCTGCTCACCACGGTGAAGGAAGCCGTCGACAACTCGCTCGACGCTTGCGAAGAGGCCGGCATCGCTCCCGACATCCGTGTCGAGATCGTCCAGCTCGAAGAGACGCGCTTCCGGGTCGCGATCGAGGACAACGGCCCCGGCATCGTGAAGGCCCAGGTCCCGAAGATCTTCGGCCGCCTGCTCTACGGCTCGAAGTTCCACCGCCTGCGCCAGAGCCGAGGCCAGCAAGGCATCGGCATCAGCGCCGCCGGCATGTACGGGCTCCTGACGACCGGCAAGCCGGTCCGGATCGTCACGCGCACCGGCGACAAGAAGCCCGCGCACCTGTTCGAGCTGGTGATCGACACCAAGACGAACGATCCGCGCGTGACGCGCGAGGAGACGGTCGACTGGCACCACGCGCACGGCACGCGCGTCGAGATCGAGCTCGAGGGCGCCTATCGCGGCGGCAAGCAGTCGGTCGAGGCCTACGTGCGGCAGATCGCGCTGGCGAATCCGCACGCTCGCATCGAGTACTTGCCGCCGAGCCCCGACAAGACCAACGGCGTGATCCTCTTCGACCGCGTCACCAAGGAGCTGCCGCCGGAGACCGCCGAGATCAAGCCGCATCCCTACGGCGTCGAGCTTGGCGTGCTGATGCAGATGTTCCGCGACACCGAGGCGCGCAATCTGCGCAGCTGCCTGCAGCAGGATTTCTCGCGCATCAGCGGCCGGATCGCGGACGAGATCTGCGAGAGAGCGCACGTGAAGAGCAATCGCCGCCCGAGCGAGATCACGCGCGAGGAGGCGGAGAAGATCCACCGCGCGGTGATCGCGACCAAGATCATGGCGCCGCCGACCGACTGCATCGCACCGATCGGCGAGCAGCTGATCGAACGCGCGCTGCGCCAGGAAGTGAAGGCGGAGTTCTACGCGACCGTGACGCGCAGGCCGGCGGTGTATCGCGGCAACCCGTTCTTGATCGAGGCCGGCCTCGCGTACGGCGGCGAGCTATCCGCGGAGGAGACGATCACGCTCTACCGCTACGCGAACCGCGTGCCGCTCCAGTACCAGCAGGGCGCCTGCGCCGCGACGCGCGCGGTGATGAGCACGGATTGGCGCTCGTATCAGCTGCAGCAGCCGAAGGGATCACTGCCGGTCGGCCCGATGCTGGTGATGATTCACATCGCGAGCGTGTGGGTGCCGTTCACGAGCGAGAGCAAAGAGGCGATCGCGCACTACGACGACATCATCAAGGAGATGCGGCTCGCGCTCCAGGAGTGCGGGCGGCAGGTCGCGATGTTCATTCGCAAGCGACGGCGCGAGGCCGACGAAGCCAAGAAGCGCTCCTACATCGACAAGTACCTGCCGCAGGTCGCGATCGGCTTGCAGGAGATCCTCGGCTTCGACGACAAGGAGCGCTCGAAGGTCGTCGCGAACCTCACGCAGCTGCTCGAGAAGAGCCGGAGAGTTTGATGGCGGCGAAGAAAGCCAAGGCCGACGGCGTTGCGAAGAAGAGCAAGCGAGTGGTGCGCGCGGACGACGCGGACGCGGCGAAGCGCGCCGAGGAGATCCGCCGCAAGAACTCCGCGCTCGACGACATCACGATCGGCGCGATCCGCAACAGCGCGTCGGGCGTGCACCAACAGGTCAACAAGCGCGGCAAGCCCGATCTCGCGTTCCCGATCCGCTCGCTGGCCAACGTGAAGTACGCCGAGAAGAAGGGCTACTTCGAGATCGGCGCACAGAAGAAGACGCGCACGCTGACCGTGAACACCGTCAAGAGCTTCGCCCAGACGCTGCGCATGATGGGGCTCTCGAAGACGCTGGTGGAGACCAACGACTTCGCGACGAAGCGCGACGCTTATTATCAATCGAAGAACTGGGACGACGCGCGCTTCGACGAGCAGACCGAGAGCGACGCGGTGATGGACGACATCGAGGCGATGTTCTCCGTGCGCGGCCTCTCGCGCGAGCAGCTGCGCTTCATCCCGGACGAGCATGGCGGCGCGGTCGCGGGCAACCTGATCGTGCTCGACCCCGACCGCGAGACGGGCGAAGTCGAGCGCATCGACTGCACGCGCTTCGGCAGCGGCGCCTACTCGATTCCGTCGACCGTCGAGCACCTCTCGTTCCAGACCGACGCCAAGTTCATCCTCGCGATCGAGACCGGCGGCGTGTTCCAGCGCCTGCAGAGCCACAAGTTCTGGCAGACCGCGAACTGCATCCTGATCTCGCTCGCGGGCGTGCCGACGCGCGCGACGCGGCGCTTCATCCGCAAGCTCTCCGACGAGTGCAAGCTCCCCGTCTACGCGTTCGTCGACTGCGATCCCTACGGCATCTCGAACATCTACCGCACGCTCAAGGTGGGCTCGGGCAACGCCGCGCACCTCTCGCAATTCTTCTGCGTGCCGCAGGCGCGCTTCCTCGGCGTGACGCCGCAGGACATCCGCGACTACCAGTTGCCGACGCACCCGCTGCTCGAGGTCGACATCAAGCGCGCGCGCGACGCGCTCAAGAACGATCCCTTCTTCAAGGCGCACAAGCCGTGGCAGAAGGCGATGAACGATCTCCTGCAGATGGGCGTGCGCGCCGAACAGCAGGCTCTCGCCAAGTGGGGGCTGAACTACGTGATCGACGAGTATCTGCCGCGGAAGCTGGCGAACGTGGGACAGTTTCTGCCGTGATGAGGATCGGCGGTCGAGGTCGTCGCGGCGTCCGCGCCTTGCGGCGGGCCGGGGGCGGCTCCGCGCAATGGCTCACTCGGCCCTCGGCGGGAGCGACAGCTGTGCAGACTGGCCGCGATGCGCGGCGCTTCGCGCGCGCATGCTCGCGGGGCCTCGCTGCGCTTGATTTCGGCTCCGCGGCCCCTGGCCCGCCGCAGCGCGCTCGTCGGTTTCGGAGTGCCACGAACGGTGAAATGGGGAGGTCGGA
The DNA here is from genome assembly GCA_036560185.1 of Myxococcota bacterium. Lineage (GTDB taxonomy): Bacteria > Myxococcota_A > UBA9160 > UBA9160 > UBA6930 > VGRF01. Next base: position 26,270 of record DATBRS010000072.1, on the reverse strand, counting down.
TTCTGCGCGGCTTCGAACCGCGCAGAATCCGCTGCGTTGCTTGCGGGCTCATCGGGCTCTCGGGAGTGTTCAGGACGGAGTTCGATCGTGACGTCGCGGGACGGAGCTCGCTCTCGCGTTCTTCTGCTCGGCGCGATGGGGCGCATGGGGGAGCGGGTGCGGGCGGTGCTCGCTGAGGATGGAGCGCTCGTGCTCGGGGCGGCGCTCGAGGCGCCGGGGCATGCGGCGCTCGGGACGGAGCTGGCGCCGGGCGTGAAGCTCGGTGCGGATCTGACGGCTGCGCTGGCGGGCATCGATGTCGCGATGGCGTTCGCGACGCCCCGCGCGTCGCTGGGGCTCCTGCGCGCTGCGGCCGAACGCGCGCTGCCGTGCGTCATCGGCACGACCGGCTTCACGGCGGACGAGCGGCGCGAGGTGGACGCGCTCGCGAAGCGCGTGCCGATGCTGCTCGGCGCGAACTTCTCGGTCGCGGTGAACGTGCTCGAGCACCTGACGCGCGAGGCCGCGCGCATGCTCGGCGCGAGCGACTACGACGCCGAGATCCTGGAGCTGCACCACGGAGCCAAGGTCGATGCGCCGAGCGGCACCGCGCTCGAGCTCGCGCACGCGATCGAGGCCGGGCGCGCGGCGGAGCAGGGCCGCGTGCTCGCGCGCGAGGGGCACACCGGCGTGCGCGCGCGCGGCGCGATCGGGCTGCAGACGCTGCGCGGGGGCGACAACCCGGGCGAGCACACCGTGCTCTTCATCGGGCGCGGCGAGCGGCTCGAGCTCGCGCACCGAGCGGCCACGCGCGAGCACTTCGCGCGCGGCGCCGTGCGCGGCGCCGAATGGGTGCGCACGAAGCCGCCGGGGCTCTACGGCATGGCGCAGGTGCTCGGCTTCGCTCCCTAGGGCCGGGGCCGCGCCCGCCGCCCCGCTCACCATCCGACGCGCGCGCGTGGCATGATGGCCCGCCGCGGAGGCTCTGCATGCCCAGCTACAGCTACGAGCGCCTCTCGCCCCAGGACAACTCCTTCCTGCTCTGGGAGACGCCGTACGTGCACATGCACGTCTCGTCGACGCTGATCTTCGACGCGGGTCCGCTGCGAACTCCCGACGGCGGCGTCGACTTCGCGGCGATCCGGCGCGGCACCGAGGCGTTCCTGCACCGCGTGCCGCGCTACCGCCAGAAGCTGTTCCAGATTCCGCTCGCGCAGCACTCGGTGTGGGTCGACGATGCGCGCTTCGATCTCGACTACCACCTGCGGCACACCGCGCTGCCGAGGCCCGGCAGTGCCGCGCAGCTGAAGCGGCTTTCCGCGCGCGTGATGTCCCAACAACTCGACCGCCGCCGCCCGCTCTGGGAGACCTGGATCGTCGAGGGCCTCGAGGGCGGCGAGCGCTTCGCGATGATCACGAAGATCCATCACTGCATGATCGACGGCGCGTCGGGCGTCGACCTGTTCCAGATCATGATGTCGCCCTCGCCCGAGGTCGCGCCGCTCGGCGAAGCGCCGCCGTTCATGCCGCGCCCGGTGCCGTCGCGCCGCGAGCTGCTACAGGACGAGGCGCGCCGCACGCTCTCGATTCCCACGCGCGCGCTGCAGAGCTTCCGCGAGTTCCGCGAGCAGGCAGAGGATTTCGGCGCGGAGTTGGCTACGCGCGCGCGCGCCGTCGTCAGCATGGTCGGCCTCGCCGGCGGCGCGGACGAGACGCCGCTCAACGGCAACGTCGGTCCGCACCGCAAGTTCGACTGGCTGCGCATGCCGCTCGCCGAGGTGAAGGCGATCCGCAAGGCGCTCGACTGCACCGTGAACGACGTGGTGCTGACCGTCGTCACAGCCGCCGTCCGTAACTACTTCCTGCATCGCGCGGTCGACCCGAGCAGCGTGAAGTTCCGCGTCTCGTCGCCGGTCTCGGTTCGCAGCGAGGATCAGAAAGGCAAGCTGGGCAACAACGTCTCGTCGTGGATCCTCGAGCTACCCATCCACGAGCCCGACCCGCGGCAGCAGCTCGCGCTGATTCACGAGGAGACCGTGCGGCTCAAGGAGACGCGGCAAGCGCTCGGCGTGCAGACCATCAACAAGATCGCCGAGTTCACGCCCTCGGTGTTGTTGTCGTTGGGCGCGCGCGCGAACGAGGGGCAGATCAACACCATCGTGACCAACGTCCCAGGCCCGCAGATTCCGCTCTACTTCCGCGGCGCGCGCGTGCTCGAGATGTATCCGCAGGTGCCGCTGATGGCGGGGCTCGGCATCGGCATCGCGCTCGCGAGCTACGACGGCACGCTGCACTGGGGCTTCAACAGCGACCCCGACATCGTGCCCGATGCGGACGTGTTCGTGGAGAAAGTGCAGCAGGCGTACGAGGCGGTGGCCGAGGCGGCGGGCGTGACGCGGCGCTCCATTGCGGCCGCCGAGCCCGCGCTGCCGTTGCTCCGCGAATCCTCGCGCCGCTGAGCCTGCGGAAATGCGAAGGCCCCGCAGCGTCTCCGCTGCGGGGCCTTCTTGTTACGGCGCGCGGTTCGCGCGCACTCCGACTAGCAGTCGTAGTACAGCTCGAACTCGTGCGGGTGCGGGCGCATGCGCATCGGATCGATATCGTTCTCGCGCTTGTACGAGATCCACGACTCGATCAGGTCCTTGCTGAACACCCCTCCTTGGAGCAGGAAGTCGTGATCGGCTTCGAGCTCGCGCACGGCTTCGTCGAGGCTGCCCGGCATGGTCGGAACACCCTTCGCTTCCTCGGCGGAGAGCGCGTAGATGTTCTTGTCGAGCGGATCTCCGGGGTTGATCTTGTTGATCACGCCGTCGATGCCCGCCATCAGCATCGCCGCGAAAGCGATGTACGGGTTGCAGGCCGGATCCGGGTATCGGACCTCGACGCGCTTCGCCTTCGGGCTCTGCGAGTAGGTCGGGATGCGGCACGACGCGGAGCGGTTGCGCGACGAGTACGCGAGGTTCACCGGCGCCTCGTAGCCCGGCACGAGTCGCTTGTACGAGTTCGTGGTCGGGTTCGTGAACGCCGCGAGTGCGCGCGAGTGCTTCAGGATGCCGCCGATGTACCAGAGCGCGATGTCGGAGAGGCCGGCGTAGCCGTTGCCTGCGAAGAGCGGCTTGCCGTCCTTCCAGAGCGACTGGTGGCAGTGCATGCCCGAACCGTTGTCCTTGAACAGCGGCTTCGGCATGAAGGTCGCGGTCATGCCGTGCCGGCGCGCGACGTTCTTCACCACGTACTTGTACTTCATCAGCTTGTCGGCCATCGACACGAGCGTGTCGAACTTCATGTCGATCTCGGCCTGGCCGGCAGTCGCCACTTCGTGGTGCTGCGTCTCGATCACGATGCCCATCTTCTCCATCTCGAGACACATCTCGGTGCGGAGATCTTGCTGCGTGTCGTGCGGCGGCACGGGGAAGTAGCCTTCCTTGTGCCGGATCTTGTATCCGAGGTTGCCGCCCTCTTCGTCGCGCGCCGAGTTCCACGCCGCTTCGACCGAGTCGAGCTCGTAGTAACCGTGGTTCACACCGGTGCCGAACTTCGCGCTGTCGAACACGAAGAACTCGGCCTCGGGCCCGAAGAACGACGTGTCGGCCATGCCCGTCTGCTTGAGATAGAGCTCCGCCTTCTTGGCGATGTGGCGCGGATCGCGGCCGTAGGGCTCGCGGGTCAGCGGATCCACGACGTCGCAGATCAACACGAGCGTCGGATGCGCCAGGAACGGGTCGATGAACGCCGTCGACGGGTCGGGGATCATGAGCATGTCGCTCTCGTTGATCGCCTTCCAGCCGCGGATCGACGAGCCGTCGAAGCCGTAGCCGTCTTCGAAGGTCGCCTCCTCGAGCTGCGAGATCGGGTGCGAACAGTGTTGCCACAGGCCGGGCGAGTCGATGATGCGGCAATCGACCATCACGACGTTGTTCTTCTTGGCGAACTCGAGAACCTGCTTGGGAGTCATCGGTGGGGGTCTTTCCTTCTGGCTCGCGGGGCGAGCGTTGGTCGCGGCGGGTCGCTTCCCGCCGCTGAAGCCGAGGGGCGCGCGCTACAGCGCTTCGTCGCCGCGCTCGCCGGTGCGGATGCGGACGGCCTGCTCGATCGACATCACGAAGATCTTGCCGTCCCCGATGCGGCCGGTGTTGGCGGCGCCTGCGATCGCGTCGACGACCTTGTCCACGAGGTCGTCCGGGACCGCGATCTCGAGCTTGATCTTGGGCAGGAAGTCCACGACGTACTCGGCGCCGCGGTAGAGCTCGGTGTGGCCCTTCTGGCGTCCGAAGCCTTTGACTTCGGTGACCGTCATGCCCTGGACGCCGATCTCGTGAAGGGCCTCCTTCACTTCGTCGAGCTTGAACGGCTTGATCACCGCTTCGATCTTCTTCATGGCGTCTCCTGTGAGGCCCCGAAGCGGCCGGACCCTATCACGAATCATTCGGCCGAGCAGGGTGCAGTTGAGGGGGCTTCCGTCGGAGAGAGCAACTCGCGTGCCATCCGTGAATGGCGGCGACGACGCACGGGAATGGCCGATGCGTGCCCGTATGTGCCGATGCCCGCTCCTCTGCTGTGCAGCGCCTGCTGAACTTGTGAGCAGCGGCGCGTCTGGGAGTAACGCAGCGCACTCGGCACGTTGGAACAGGGATTGCTCTAAGCGCCCGCTGGAGGCATTCCCCGATGGCACTCGGACAAATCACCGCTCCCGCAACCGTTCGCCCCGAGCCGGGCGCGCTCGACGCGTTCTTCGAGAAGTTCTTCGAGACGGCTGCCGAACGCCGCGGCGGTGCGCCCAACCTGACGGAGTGGGTCGATCTCGCGGAGGGCTGGCGCATCGTGCGCGCGCTGCGCGAGGCGCGCGGCAACCGCGCGGCCGCCGCTCGAGCGCTCGGCATCGGCCGCCGTACGCTCTACACGAAGATGGAGAAGCTCGGAATCGCCCCGAAGTTCTCGCTCTGGTAGTCGAGCTGGGGACGTTCGTTCACTCGTGAACGAACGTCCCCGAGGAACGAAACGGGCGCGGATCCCTCGCGGGATCCGCGCCCGTTGGTTTGGCGCGGACGAGATGCTGGCTCAGAAGCCGTAGATCATCTCGAGGCCGGCGGTGACTTGGTCGTCGTCGTCGCCCGGCCCGTCGTCGCCCACGTAGAGCGTGCCGCTCTCGGTGAGCGCGTCGTAACGGAGCTCGCCGCGCAGCGTGAGGGCGCTCGTCAGCTTGTGATCGAGCGTGCCCGTGATGCCCCAGATCCCGAAGTCCGCGCCCGCGTCGGGGTTCGTCTTCAGGTACTCGAAGCGGCCGGCGAGGCCCGTGTTCTCGGTGAACGCGAAGCGGGCGGCGGCGGCCATGCCGTAGCCCGTGAACTCGAAGAACGGGCTCGCGCTGTTCTCGACCGAGAGGTAGTCGAAGTTCACGTAGGTCCCGAACTTGTCGTTCGGCGTCCAGCGCGCGATGAAGTCGAGGATCACTTCCTTGTCGTCTTCGTTCGCACCGCCCGGCGCGCGGCCCCAGGTGCCGGCGAACGAGCCCGACAGCGTCTCGCCCGCGCCGCTGAGCCCGAACAGCAGCGCCTTGTTGTTGTTCTTGTCCGCGTTCGTGGCCGGGAAGGCGCGCGTCTCGTCGACGAAGCCGAAGGTCGCGCTGACCGGACCGATCGGTGTCGAGGCGAGAATGCCGGTGTGGTTGATCGGCTGGATGTAGTTGTAGACGTTGCCGCGCGTGATGTTCCAGTTGCCGTTGGCCTGCGCGACTTCGGCGCCGATCAGCGTCGCGAACTTGCCGGCTTGGATCGTCACGCCCTCGCCGAGCGGCGCGAGGTACGTCACGTAGCCCTGATAGAGATCGAAGTCGTTGCCCGCGTCGCCGTCGACGTTGTCGGCCGAGAGCAGCGAGGCCGTCTTGCCGTAGACGAAGTCGGCTTTGAAGCCCGCGCGCTGCTCTTCGGACGCATCGCGCGAGATCGTCATCCACACCTGATCGAGCGAGAAGCTGTTGGCGTCGGGATGCAGCAGATCGACCGGCGCGTTGCCTCCGGCCAAGTCGCCTCCGTCCGGGCTGTTGAAGTTATAGAAGTAGGACGCCGCGACGAAGCCGCTCACGTTGATCGAGTCGAAGAACGACGGGGGTTCCGCGGCGACGTCGGGCAGCGCCACCGCTGCGGGAGCGGGCGCGGTCTTCGCCGCCGCCAGCTCCTCGCTCTGAGCGGCGAGCTTCTGCTCGAGCTGCTCGATGCGCGCCTGCATCGCTGCGAAGCGCGCGTCGACGTCCGCCTCCTCGGCCGTCGCACCGAGGGCAAAAGCGAAAACGGTCAAGACTGAGAAGACGAAGCGAGACATGGGCAAGAGACCTCCGTGGAATGAGTTCCGCGGCCTCATGAGCAAGGCGCGTGCCGCAGCACGATGCGCGCGCGAGTCGGCGCATCGGTGCGTCAATCCGACTTATTGGGTCGAATTCGGCTCGCTCGTGCTGCTCACGTCCTGAGCGGGCGCTGCTCGCTCAGGACGCGGGCGCGTGCGCGTCGAGCCACGCGAACGTGCGCGGGCAGAGCGCCGCGGCGTGCGGGCGTGCTGCGCGCAGGCTCGCGAAATCGGCGCTCGTATCGACGTCGAAGCCCACCGCGAGCAGCTCGCTGTTGAGCCCGAGCGAGCGCGCGGCGGCGCGCGTGTCGGCGAGCACCGTGCTCGTGCTCATGGCGTGCGCGAACAAGCCGGGCGCGAACCTGCGCAGCGCGACGAGGTTGTAGCCGCCGTCGCGATCGGGGCTGAGCGCGACGTCGCTGCGTTCGAGCGCCGCGAGCGCCGCCGCCAGCAGCTCCGGGCCGAGCGCGGGGCTGTCGCTGCCGCGCAGCAGCACGCGCTGCGCGCCGCGCGCGAGCTCGCTCGCGGCCACGTGCTCCATGCGCGCGGAGAGGTCCGCGCCCTCTTGGGCGACGACGCGCCAGCCGGGCGCGCGGGCCGCGAACTGCGCGAGCGCCTCGTGCGGATGCCCGGCGAGCACGCACGCGAGGCCGAGCGGCGGCGCGTGCAGCGCCATCGCCGCGAGCACGTCGTCGAGCATCGCGGCGTAGAGCTCCGCCGCCTGCGCGAGTGTTAGGGGCGGACACAGCCGCGTCTTCACCGCGCCTGGCGCGGGCCACTTCGCGAACACGACCAGCGTGCCGTTCACGCGCCCCCGGGACCCGAAGCGGGGCTCGGCGCCGCCTCGCGCGCGAAGGGCAGGGACGCCACCGTGGCCTCGCCGCTCTGCACGCGCAGCCTCGTGCCCGGCTCGGCGAGTGCGGCCTGCACGAAGCCGAGCCCGATCGCACCGAAGCGCGGCGACAGCACCGCGCTGCTCACGCTGCCGACCTCGCCGCGCTCTCCGCGCAGCGCGCTGCGCGGCGCCGGAAGCGTGCCGTCCGCGAAGCGCAGGCCGACCAGCAGGTGCGAGAGCCGGCCGCGGCTGCGCATGCGCGCCACGACTTCCTGCCCCGTATAACAACCCTTATCCACGGCGACGGCGACGCCATCGAGCCGCGCCTCCGCGGGCAGCACGCTGTCGTCGAGCTCCTTGCCGAGCCACGGCGTGCCCGCCTCGACGCGGCGCGACTCGAAGCTCTCCGCGCTCTCGCGCGGCGCACCGGCAGCTTCGAGCGCCGCGATCAGCGCGGCCTCGCTCGCGCGCGGCGCGAACAGCTGCAGCGCCTCGGCGTGCGTGAAGCCGAAGCGCGCGGCGACGAGCGGGGTGCCCGCGATCTCGCTGTGCGCGTGGCCGTGCTCCGCCGCCGGCACCTCGCCGCCGAGCCTCGCGAAGATCGCGTGCGCGCCGTCGCCTTCGAGCGCGACGCGCGCCCAGCTCGCCGAGAGGTCGGAGAGCGTCACGTCGTCCGCGATCACGAACTTGCCGAGGCGCTCCACCACCCCCGCGATCGCGCTCGCCTCCGTCTCGAGCCACAGCTCGTCGCCGCGCTGCAGCACGTGCAGCTCGCTCACGATGCGGCCTTGGGGCGTCAGCAGCAGCGCGTGCGCCCCGCCGCCCGGCGCGAGCTTCTTCACGTTGCAAGTGAGCATTCCGTCGAGCCAGCGCTGCCGGTCGTCGCCGCGCACGGCGAGCACGCCGCGCGAGGGCAGCGCGAACGAGCTCGCCGTCACGCCGGCGGCCGGACGAGCACGCGCTCGATCCGCGTACCCACGCAGCCCGCGAGCTCGGGCAGCGGTGCGGCACCGAGCAGCCGCGCCGCGTGCTCTGCCTGCTGCTTGCTCCATTCCTCGAAGCGCTCGCGCGCGGTGTCGATGTCGCGCTCGTTGTCGATGTCGATGCCGCAGCCGCCCACCTCGGTGACGATCAGCCGGAAGCGCGTGTCGAGCAGCTGCGAGCAGGCCCGATCGAGACGCGCGAAGGAGACGAAGCGCCGCAGCGCGTCGGCGAGCGAGCGCAGCCGCGCGCGATCCGCCACGCCGGCGATGTGCATCACGGCGTAGTAGATCACCAAGCTGATGCCGCCGCCCTCGTAGGTGAGGATCCGCCACGCCAGCGCGAGCGCGTGAAACAGCTCCTTCTGGTAGCGGTGCTCGTACATGTCCTCGATGTACCAGCGGTGGCCCATGCGCGCGGGGCGCACGAGATGCAGGTTGCTCTGGCGAACGCGCCCGTCGGCGACGTTGAAGTACGCCATCTCGATGCCCGGCTTGCCGTACGCCGGATAGAACGGCGTGAGCGAATCCTCCGTGACCAGCCCGAGCCCGTAGTCGCAGTCGGCGGCGAGCGAGCGCTCGATGAACGAGGAGATCTCTTGCGGCGTCGCGAACGGGAGATCGGCGGAGAGGTAGAGCACCCGCTGATCCTGCTCCTCGCCGACCGGATCGCGGCCCTCGGGCGGCGCGCCGGGCAGCAGGCGCCGGAAGGTCTGCCACGCGTTCTCGTAGAGCGAGCCGAACTGGGGCACGACGTGAATCGGCTTCGCGAGCCCCGCGCGCAGCTCAGGATCTTCGCGCAGCGTGCGCTCGAGCCGGTCGGCATTGCCGACGATCCAGATCTCCGACACGCGCGGAACGCGCATCAGCACCGACGCCGTGCGCGCGACGAGCGAGCGCCCGGCGATGTCGAGATACACCTTCGCGTCGCCATAGACGGCGCGCGCAGCCTTGCCGTCGCCCGCCGTGACGATCGCCGGGAGTCGCTCCACGGATCTAGTCCCTCTCATCCACGAGCGACCAAGCTTAAACGCAGCCGAGAGGCGCCGAAAGCACGGCTGCATTCGCGCGCGGGCCCCGGCTCCGAGCCCGAATCACGGCACCACGATCTGCGTCACGATCGCGCCGAGGCCACGGCCCTCGGCGATCACGACGTCGCCGGCGCGCAGGAAAACCCCGTCCTCGCGCAGCTTTTCGACCCAGCGCCGCGTCACGAACTCCTGCACGCCGCCATCGAGGAAGGCGAAGCTCGCCGCCCACCACGCGGCGTTCACGGTCACGAAGCCCGTGCCGGGAGTGCGGAAGGCGACGCCGGCCGGGGTTCCCGTGAGCAGCCCGGTCCCGCGCGGGATGCGGCCGGGGGTGAGCGCGATCGGCTCGCCCGCGTACCTGAAGCGCTGCGTCGCGCCGAGCGCGAGCGTGCGGCGTACGAGCTCGTCGACATCCCAGACCATTTGTCCGCCGCGCGCGCGCTGGCGCTCGCGGCCGTTCACGTGCAGCCGGATCTCGCAGTCGCGCACGAAGGCGCGCCAATCGCGCGGCACGACCAGGAACGGCCCGGTCGGAAGGAAGCCGGGCTTGCCCTTCGCGTCCGCGAAGCCCGCGCCCACGCCAGGAGTCGAGAGATCGGCCTCGAGCGCCAGCTGCGCCCGCTCCGTGAAATCGTCGATCAGAAACACGCCCGCGCGTGCAGCTGTTAGGTCGGACGCGCTCTCGATGTCGCGGTCGAACACCAGCGCGAGCTCCACCTCGTAGTCGAGCAGCCAGCCGGGCTGGACGGCGAGCTGCGATTGCCAAGGCGTGGGCGTCACGAGCTTCGGGAAAAGGAACGGCGCCGCCGCGCCGACCTCGGCGCCGTGCGCCGCGTAGTTCGCCCCGCCCGCGACGTGCTGTGCACCCTCGAGCACGGGCAGCAGCTCCGCCAGGGCGAGCTGCTCGCGCGGTCCATCGCGCAGCAGCGCGGTGAGCTCGGCCTCGCTGCGCGCAGCCAGCGCCGCGAATGCGTCGCCCGGGCCGAGCGCGACCGCGGAGACGCTGTCCTCACCTGCGGCCGCGACGAGAAACGCCGTGCGCGCGCCGCCGCGCTCGGCGAAGGCGAGGGTGAGCGCTCGCTCGCTGGGCGCGAGCTCCGGCGGCGCCGCGTGGGCGGCGAGCGCGAGAGTCATCAGGCAACACGGGGCAGCGCGCAGCATGTCTGCATTCTCCGCCGCGCTGCTCCAAGATGCGAGCCGAAAACCGGAGCTCTCATGCCGTTGCCGCTGCGTTTCGGCGTCGCCTACGACTTCCGCAATCCGCCCGGCAGCGGCCTAACGAATGCGGATCTGTATGCGCGCGTGCTCGCGCAAGCCGAGCGCGTCGATCACCTCGGCTTCGATCTGATCTGGCTCACCGAGCATCACTTCGTCGAGGACGGCTATCTGCCCTCGTTCGTTGCCGCCGCAGGCGCGCTCGCCGCGCGCACTCAGCGCGTGCGCATCTCCTCCGACATCGTGCTGTTGCCGTTCCAGCACCCGCTGCGCTTCGCAGAAGATCTCGCCGTGCTCGACAACCTCTCGGGCGGACGCATCGAGCTGGGCGTCGGCATGGGCTACGCGCCGCACGAGTTCGCGGCGTTCGGCGTCGACCGGCGCGCGCGCGTGCGGCTCACCGAGGAGAGCCTGCGCGTGCTGCAGCTCGCCTTCAGCGGGGAGCATTTCGACTTCGCGGGCGAGCACTGGCAGTTCCGCGGCGCGTGCCTGCGCCCGCGCCCGGTGCAGGCCGGCGGTCCGCCGCTCTGGCTCGCGGCGATGAGCGAAGCCGGCGCGCGTCGCGCTGCGCGGTTCGGCCTCCACCTGCTGCCCCAGGGCGACCGGCGCTTCGTGCTCGACCCGTGGCGCGCCGCCGTAACAGCTGCCGGCCGCGACCCCGCGCAGCACCGCGTGGGCATCATCCGGCCGTGGCTGATCACGGACGACCGCGCGCGCGACTGGCCCGCGATTCGCGAGGCGGAGCGCTACAAGGCGCGCATCTACGCCGACTGGATCCGGGCGTCCGGCGACGACGTCTCGTTCATGAGCCGCGAGGCGACGGCGATTCCGCAGAGCTGGATCGTGGGCGACGCCGACGCCGTGTTCGAGCAGCTCTCCGCGTTCATCGCGAGCTTCGGCTTCAGCGACGTGGTGACGTGGGCCGCGCCGCCGGGAATCGCGCCGGAGGCGATGGACGCGAGCCTCGAGCGCTTCGCGCGCGACGTGATGCCGCGGCTGAAGGCGCTGCCGCGGTGACGCGTGTCAGGGGAGCGGCATGATTCGCGCGCTCGACGCGTTCGCGTTCTCCAGCGCGCTCGTCGCCTGCGCAGCCAGCGCGCTCGCGGCCGCGGCTTCCCGCGCGCTCGGCTTCGCGCCGCAGCCCGCGCTCCTCGCGCTGGTCTTCTGCGGCACGGTCGCCGTCTACTGCGTCGATCGCGTGCGAGATCTCACGCGCGACGCCCGCACCTCGCCGCTGCGCAGCGCGTTCGTCGCCGCACATCGCCGCGAGCTGCTCGGCGTCGCGGCGCTGTGTGCGGGCGGCGCTCTTGCGGCGGGGATGGCCGCGGACGTCCGCGCCGTCGCGGTCGCCGGCGCCGTGGCGGCTCTCGGCTTCGCGCATCGCCGCCTCAAGCGCTTCATGTGGCTGAAGCCGTTTTATCTGAGCAGCTCGTGGACGGCCGTTTGCGTCGGCCTACCGGCCGTCGCGAGCGCGCCGCCGCCGGGGCTCGCACGCCTCTCCTTCGTCGCGGGCGCAGTGATCGGCACCGTCCAGGCCAACGTGATCCTCTCGAACCTGCGCGACGCCGAGGGGCTCGCCGCGCATTTCGGCGCGCGGCGCGCGCGCCGCGTCGCGGGCCTCTTTCTCGCCGGCTCCCTCGCGTGTGCGCTGCTGGGTCCCGCCGGCACGCAGCCGCTCGCCGCACTCCCGCTCGCGATGGCCGGCGCGGTCGCCGCGTTCCGCCCAGGCGAGCGTTTCGGCGCCTGGGTCGTGGACGGCGCGCTGCTCGCGGGCGGGCTCGCGGCGTTCGCCAGCCCGTGGCGCTGAGCGTCAGCGCGCCGGAAGCGCGCGCACGGACAAGCGCTTCGGCCCGCGCACGAGATACGAGTCGACGTACTGCACGCGCGGCTCCAGCAGCTCGAAGCCATCGAAGCGCGACAGCAACTCTTCGAGCGCGATGCGCGCCTCGAGCCGCGCGAGCGACGCGCCGAGGCAGAAGTGGATCCCGAGGCCGAAGGCCAGATGACCCTGTGAGTTACGCGAGACGTCGAAGCGATCCGCGTCGGCGAACTGCGCCTCGTCGCGGTTGGCGGAGCCGAGCAGCGGGAGAACGAGGGCGCCCGCCGGGATCGTGACGCCCGAGAGCTCGACGTCTTGCGTCGCTTGGCGGAACAGGAACTGGATCGGCCCGTCGTAGCGCAGCACCTCTTCGACCAGCGCGGGAATCCGGCGCGGGTCGCGCCGCACGCGCGCCAGCTCTTCGGGATGCGCGAGCAGCGCGAGCAGCCCGTTGCCGAGCAGATTCGTCGTGGTCTCGTTGCCCGCGACGAGCAGCAGCAGCGTGAACATCACGATCTCGCCCGGGGTGAGCGCCGTCTCGCCGTCCTCTGCGCGGATGAGCGTCGAGACCAAGTCGTCTTGCGGATCGCTCCGGCGCCGCTCGACGACGCCGAGGATGTAGTGCGAGAGCTCCGAGAGCCCCTCGAGCACGTGTACGGGCCCGAGCGCGCCGGCACCGCCCGTCGCACCGGCCACGGCGCAGTCCGACCAGCGCTTGAAGTCGGCCGAGCGCTCGGGCTCGACCCCGAGCAGCTCCGCGATGATGGTGACCGGCAGCGGTACGAACAGCTCGGCAACGATGTCGAACTCGGGCTTGCCCTCGAGGCGCGAGGCCGTCTCGCGCGCGATCGCGCGCACGCGCGTCTCGAGCTGCGCCATGCGCCGCGGCGTGAACCCCCGGTTCACGAGGTTGCGCATCGGGGCGTGCTTCGGCGGATCGGACGCGATCAGGAGGCGCGCGCCGAGCTGCTCGGCGGGCGACAGCGGCATCGACTTCACGAGCTCGCCGATTCGCGCAAGCTCCGCAGGCGAGAGGCTGCGGCCGAAGCCCGACGTGAAGCCGCTCGACAGCGCGGTCTGCATCGCGCTCGACGAGAACAGCTCCGGATGGCGGAGCACGTACGCGACGTCGGCGTAGCGCGCGACCGCATGGGCGCCGGTCTTCTCGATGCGCGTGATCGGGCTCTCGCGGCGAAGATGCGCGTAGGCCGGATACGGATCGTCGCGCTGGACTTCGTCGAACGGATCGAACGGGCGCATCGCTAGGGGCTCCTCCGCTTCCGCCGCGCCGCAGCAGCGGCGGGTGCAGCTCCGACTTCGGCCACGAGACGCGGCCATTCCTCTGGCCGCAGCAGGCCGTAGAGCAGCACGCGCTTCAGCTCGCGCGCGAGACGCGAGGTCGCGGCGCGGCGCGCGGTGTCGTCCTCGAACTCGATGCGCGCGTGCAGCGGCCACAGCACTGCGACGCCCATCATCAGGTGGCCGAGCATCTCCGCGTCGGCGTCGGCGCGCGCGCCGGCGCCCTCGACGATCTTGCGCGTCTCGTGGAGGAACAGCTCCTTGCCGGCACGCGGCAGCGGGCTGTCCGAGAGCAGCCAGTAGAGCGCGAGGCGCGCGAGCTCCGGATGCGCGAGGAAGTAATCCGCGAGCGCGTCGATGTGCTCGACGATCGGCCGCTTCGTCTCGAGGTAGCCCGCGACCTCTGCGAGCAGCTCCTCGCTGACCGCGCGAACCAGCTCGTCGCGCGTGCGGAAGTGCTGATACGCCGTCGTGCGGTTGACGCCGGCGGTGTGCGCGACCGCAGAGACCGTGAGGCTCTCCGGCCCGCGCTCCGCCATCTGCCGGCGTGCCGCGGCGATGATGCGCCGCCGGGTCTGCACGAAGTCGGAGCGGCGCTCGCGGCGCGGCGGAGTGGGGGCGGCCATGCGCCGGTCAGTGAACCCGCGTCGCTTCGTAAAGTCAACACCGGTGTTGTATTTGCGGCGAGGCGCTGGGCGCGTGCGCGGGCTGGCCGCGACTTCGGCGAGCAGTCTCGCGCTCCAGCCGAAGCGAAGGGCCGACTCAGGGAATTGCGTTCGGGCTTGGTGGAGCCGAGCGGGATCGAACCGCCAACCTCCGCGTTGCGAACGCGGCGCTCTCCCAGTTGAGCTACGGCCCCGGAAGGCGCGACACGGTAAGGACCCACCCCGCCCGGCGCAACGCCGTTTTGCTTGCAAACCCCGCGCGCTCGCGCGCAGGATGAGGCGTGCGCATCGACGTCCGCCGCATCCTCGTGCCGATCGATTTCTCGGCTCACGCCGAGCCGGTGATCCGCTGGGCGATCCACCTCGCCGAGGAGCACGGCAGCACGCTGATCCTGCTGCACGCCTACCACCTGCCCGTCGAGTTCCAGCAGCTCGAGGGCGCCTACCTGCCGCAGGAGTTCTGGGCTTCGGTGAAGGCGGAGGCGGAACAGAACCTGGAGACCTTTGCGGCGCGGGTGCGCGACGCGAAGATTCCCGTCGAGGTCCTGGCGCGCGAGGGCTATCCGGCCACCGTGATCGAAGATGAAGCGGCCTCGCAGAAGGCCGACATGATCGTGATCGGCACGCGCGGGCGCTCCGGGCTGAAGCATCTGCTGCTCGGCTCGATCGCCGAGCGCGTCGTGCAGAAGGCGCCTTGCCCCGTGCTCACGGTGCGGCTCCCGGAACGCGCGAGCTGATTTCCCGCGCGTGTCTCCGGAACTCCTGCTCGGGCTCGCGCTCTGCATTTTCGTGGTGGCGCTGATCTACTCGTCGGTCGGGCATGCGGGCGGCTCGGGCTATCTCGCGGTGATGGCGCTGTTCGGCGTCGCGCCGGAGCAGATGAAGCCGACCGCACTGGCGCTGAACGTTCTGGTGGCGACGATCGCGAGCGTGCAATTCGTGCGCGCGGGGCACTTCCGCTGGCGTCTGTTCTGGCCATTCGCGTTGTTGGCGGTGCCCCTCGCGTTTGTCGGCGGAGCGATCTCTCTCCCAGCGGCGGCGTTCAAGACCCTCGTCGGCATCGTGCTCACGTTCGCGGCGTACTCGGTCGTGACGAGTCCGCGTGAACGGCCGGAGGCGAAGCCGCCCGCCTTGCCAGTCGCCCTCGGCTCGGGCGGAGCGCTCGGTCTCCTGGCAGGCCTCACCGGCACGGGTGGCGGCGTCTTCCTCACGCCGTTGCTGCTGCTGATGCGCTGGGCGAGTGCGAAGCGCGCGGCGGCGGTGAGCGCGCTCTTCATCCTCGCGAACTCGAGCGCCGGCCTGCTCGGCAACCTCTGGCGCGGCGGAGCGTTTCCGCAGCCCGCGCTCGCGCTGGTCGGTGCCGCGGCGCTCGGCGGCGCTCTCGGCTCTCGACTCGGCAGTCAGCGGCTGCCAGCGACGACGATCAAGCGCGTGCTCGCGCTCGTGCTGGCGACCGCGGGCGGGAAGCTGCTGTGGGACTCGCTGGCCGCCTGAGTCGAGGTGGGCGCGGCCCGCCCGCTCAGCTCGCGCTCTTCTTCCCGAGCGCGCCGCCCGGGTGGCGCGCGTGGTACTCGGCGCGCGTGAGCCCGCGCGCGTGCTCGAGTGCGGCGCTGAGCGCGGCGATCACCAGCGCCTCGGCGACGACGCTCGCGCGCGGCGCGAGCCCGAGCCCGCCGCCCTCCTGCTCGACGTGCGCATCGAGCGAGAGCTCGGCGAGCTGCGCGAGCGACGAGCGCGGGGCGCCCGTGATCGCGAGCACGCGCGCGCCGAGCGCTCTGACCGCGCCCACGGCCGCGATCAGCTCGCCCGTCTCGCCGCTGTTGCTGATCGCGATCACGACGTCGCCGCGCACCACTTGGCCTGCGCTGCCGTGCACCGCCTCGGTCGCGCCGAGGAACGAGGCCGGCGTGCCCACCGAGGCGAGTAACGCGGCGCCGTAGCGGGCGACGTGCTCGGGCTTGCCGATGCCGGTGACGTGCACGCGTCCGCCCGCCGCGCGCGACGCGTCGATCAGCTCGACCGCGCGCTCGAAAGCGCTCGCGTCGACGCGCGCGCGCAGCGCGCTCAGCTCGGCGAGCGCGACGTCGAGCGCGACCAGCGCCTCGTTGCCGGGCTGCGCCTCGGGCAGCGGCGAAGAGCCGCGCGTCACCCATTCCGGGAGCGCGGTGCCGTCGTAGCGTGCGAGCACGGCGGCGAGCGCGGCGCGCGCGTCGTCGGGGAACGCGCCGAGCTTCTCGACGCACGCCGCTCCGCAGGCGTTGCCGAGCCGCGCGATGTCTTCCCAGCCGAGGCCCGCCGCGAGCCCGACCAGCACGCCGCCGAGGAACGCGTCGCCCGCGCCGGTCGTGTCGACCACTTGCGCCACCGCATAGGCCGGCACGAGCAGCGTCTCGCGCGCGGTCGCGACGGCGCAGCCCGCGGCGCCGTCCGTCACGATCACGGCCTCGTTGCCGTAGCGCTCGCGCAGCTTCTTCGCGCTCGCGAGCGCGTCGCCGTTCGCGGTCAGCACCAGCTCGCGCGCCGCCATCCCCGACGGCTTCAGGATGCGCGCGCGCCGCAGCACCTGCTCGAGCTCGGCCTGGCTGCCGAGCACCGGCACGGCGTCGGAGGGCGGCACGTCGAGATCGACGAGCGTCGGGACGCCCGCGAGCTCGGCGAGCCGTAACACCTCGAGCACGGCCGGCAGCGGCAGCTGCGAGACCTCGGTGGTGACGCGCAGCGCGCTCTGGATCGTGCGCTCGTGGTGCCGGCGCACGTGCGCGTAGGTCGTCTCGCTGGTCGCGCCAGGAGCCATGTAGATGGCGCGCCCACCGGCGTCGTCGACGTAGATGTCGGCGAACGAGCTCGCCGAGCCGTCGAGCACGAGGTCCTTCGCGATGCCGAAGCGATCCATCGCGTCGCGCAGGAAGCGGCCGTTCGCGTCGTCGGCCTGCTTGCCGAACACGCCCACTGGGAGCCCCAACACGGCGGCCCAGCCGAGGTGGTTCAGCACGACGCCGCCGACGCGCAGCTCGGCGGTGCGTCCGTCCGCGCCCGCGCGCATGATGCCCTTCTCGTCGACGCCGAGGACGCGCGGCACGCGGTGCAGCCGGTCCGCCACCAGGCTGCCGATCCCGACGGTGCGGCGCGCGGGGCGTTCGGCGTTCACGCCGAAGCTCCGCCCGGCGTCGCCCAGGTCGGGCCCAGCAGCTCGCCCGCCAGGCTGCGCACGCCCTCGAACGCGGCGTCGAATTGCGCGGCCTCGGCGGCGCCGAGCGCGGGCGTACCCGGCGCGACCGCGTCGCTCGTGACGACTCCCTGCAGCAGCAGCGCGCGCTTCAGGCACGCGATCGTGCGGCTCGCGCCGCCAGCTCGGGTCGCGGTGCGAAACGCGGCGAGCACGCGCTCGGCTGCATCCATGCGCTCTGCATCGCCCGCGCGGCACACTTGCCACGCGCGCGCCCACTCGCGCGGCAGGGCGTTCGCCGGCCCGGAAACGACGCCGATCGGCAGCTCGCCCGCGAGCCAGTAGCGCTGCCACGAATTGCGCAGCAGCCCGCCGATGCCGCTGCGCGGCCGGAACAGCTCGAAGATCAGCATCGCGTCGCCGACGTAGATGCCGAACTCGCCGCGCTCCCGGAAGTTCCGCGCCGCCTGCGTGTAGTTGCCGAGCACCTTCATCGGCGCGCTCACCTTGATGCCGCGCACGAAGTCGAGGCGCGAGAGCGCCTTCACGTGCTTCGTGCGGAGGTGGGTGCGATCCGGGTGGGTCGCGATCGACGCGTTGTCGTACAGAAAGACGGGCACGCGCCGCGCGGAGGCATCGAGCAGATCGCCGATTTCGCGCGCGACGAAGCGCACGGCGTCGTGCACGTCGCGCACCGCGAGTGGCGCGATCACCAGCGCGTCGGCGCCGGACGCGATCGCGGCGATCGCGTTGGCGAGCGTCTCCGCCCGCGTCGGCGCCGTAATGCCTGCCCAGCACTCGACGCGATCCACCTCCGCCAGCGCCGCGTTCGCCTTCTTCACTTCCTCCGCGCACACTTGCACGACCTCGCGCGAGAGCTCCGCGGGGACGCGATCCCACTCGCCGGTCGTGCCCGCGGCGAACACGATGTCCGCGCCCCAGCCGTCCTGGATCACGTGGCGTACGACCGAGCGCTGGTCGTCTTCGCGCAGCTCGCCGCGCGCATCGAGCGCGGTGATCACGGGCACCGAGAGCCCGGAACGCGGCCGCGTGTGCTCGACGGAACGCATGGCGCGGACGCTAGCGGGACAGCAGCCACGCGTCCGAGAACGCGTCCGCCGCGGGCGTGGCCGGCGCGGCGTTCGTCAGCTCGAGCGTAAACGTGAGGCTCGCCGTCTCGATCTCGATCGTGCCCGGCAGCAGCGCGCCGCCGCGGCTCGCAAAGGCGAGGAAGCGCACGTGCGTTCCGTCCGCGAGGTCGACGCGCGCGACCTGATAGCTCTCGGTGTCGATCCAGATCGACGCGCGGCCGGCCACGCCGCCGATCACGAAGCAATCGCGCGCGCCGTCGTAGCCGAGCGCGATCGCGCCGGGCGCCACGCCGAGCTCCCCGGCGCGCGCGAGCAGCTCGCCGCCGGTCGCGGCCAGCAGCGGCCAGAGCGGCGGCGCGAGCGGATGCGGATCCTCGAGCGCCTCGCCATCGCGCGCAGCGACCAGCCCGCTGGCGCGGCGGATCTGCCGCTCGACGAAGCCGTCGTCATGGCGCAGCTCGATGCGCGCAGCGCCGCCCGGGTCGACGAGCAGCTCGCCGCGCGCGTTCGGTGCGGAGCTCGCGCCCGCGCGCACCGCTACCGCGAAGCTGAACGCTCGGTTGCGGCCCTGCGCGCGGCTCGCATCGGCGGCGGCGCGGGCGACGGTCTCGGCGTCGGGAATGTGCGCCGACGCCGCGCTCGCCGCCGCGAGCAGCAGCCCGGCCGCGAGCAGCGCGCGGAGCGCGCGCCTCACTTCGTCACGGCCAACGCGGCGCGGCCGGCGTAGCGCGCGCGCGCGCCGAGCTCCGCCTCGATGCGCAGCAGGCGGTTGTACTTGGCGACGCGGTCGGTACGGGAGAGCGAGCCGGTCTTCAGCTGGCCGACGCCCGTCGCCACGGCGAGGTCCGCGATGGTCGTGTCCTCGGTCTCGCCCGAGCGGTGCGACATCACCGCGCCGTAGCCCGCGCGCTTCGCCATCGCGACTGCTTCGAGCGTCTCCGAGAGCGTTCCGATCTGGTTCACCTTGATCAGGATCGCGTTCGCGACGCGCTTCGCGATGCCCTCGCGCAGGATCGCCGGGTTCGTGACGAACAGGTCGTCGCCGACGAGCTGGATTTCGCCGCCGAGCCGCTGCGTGAGGCGCGCCCAGCCGTCCCAGTCTTGTTCGGCGAGCCCGTCCTCGATCGACACGATCGGATAGCGCGCACACCACTCGACCCAGAACGCGATCATCTCGTCGCTCGACTTCTTCGCGCGGTCGCCCGCGAGGTCGTAGATGCCGCTCTCGTAGAGCTCGCTCATCGCCGGATCGAGCGCGATCGCGACTTGCTCGCCCGGCCGGTAGCCGGCTCTCTCGATCGCGGTCATCACCAGCTCGATCGCCTCGCGATTGCTCTTCAGGTCGGGCGCGAAGCCGCCTTCGTCGCCGACCGCCGTCGAGTAGCCCTTCTCGTGCAGCACACCGCGCAGCGTGTGGAAGATCTCCGCGCCCCAGCGCAGCGCCTCGCGAAAGCTCGGCGCGCCGACCGGGAAGAGCATGAATTCCTGCAGGTCGACGTTGTTGTCGGCGTGCGCGCCGCCGTTCACGACGTTCATCATCGGCGCGGGCAAGAGGTTCGCTCGCGCACCGCCGAGCCAGCGGTAGAGGGGTGCGCCCGCCGCGGCGGCCGCCGCGTGGGCGGCCGCGAGCGAGACGCCGAGCGTCGCGTTCGCGCCGAGCCGTGATTTCGCCTCGGTGCCGTCGAGCGCGCACAGCGCGGAATCGAGCGCGCGCTGCTCGGCGAGGCCGCCCAGCGCTGCGCCGCGCAGCTTGCGCGCGATCTCGCCGTTCACGTTCGCGACGGCGCGCAGCACGCCTCTGCCGAGGTAGCGCGCCGGATCCTTGTCGCGCAGCTCGAGCGCTTCGCGCGTGCCGGTGGATGCGCCGGACGGCACCGCCGCGCGGCCGAGCTGCCCACTCGACGTCGTCACCTCCACCGAGAGCGTCGGGTTCCCGCGCGAATCGAGGATCTCGAAGGCGACGATCTTCGCGATCGCAAGCGCCGCGCGCGGGCTGCGCGCGCGCTGTTTCGTGGGCTTGCGCTGCGCTGCCGTCCGCTTCTTCCCCGCCTTCTTCTTCGCCGCCATCGCCGCTCCCCCCGAAAACGGCGCAGGCTAACCCGCGCGCCGCGGCACCACTACGGGCCCTTCGCTCGTTTCCACCAACTGCGCGTCGACGCCGAACGCCTCACTCATTAGAGCGGGGCGCAGCGCTTCGCGCGGGGTACCGCAAGCGAGCACCCGCCCGTTCGCGAGCAGCGCGATGCGATCCGCGACGCGCGCTGCGCCAGCGAGATCGTGGGAGACGAGCAGGGCCGCTTTGCCCTCGCGCGCGAGCGAGCGCAGCAGCTCCTCGAGTGCGAGCCGGTGCGCGAGGTCGAGGTGCGCGACCGGCTCGTCGAGCAGCAGGATGCGCGGCGTCTGCGCGAGCGCGCGCGCGATCATCGCGAGCTGCCGCTCGCCGCCGGAGAGCTCGAGGATGCTGCGCTGCGCGAGCGCGCCGATGCCGAGCCGCTCCATGCACGCGCCGGCGATGCGGCGGTCCTCCCGCGACTCGAAGCCGAACGCGCCGAGATGCGGCGCGCGCCCGAGCAGAACCACCTCCTCGACGCGGAACGGAAACGGCACGCTCGTGTCCTGGGGAACGAGCGCGAGCGAGCGCGCGATCTCGCGGCGCGAGTGCGCGGCGAGCGGGCGGCCTTCGAGCAGCACGCGGCCGGCGTCGGGCGCGACCAGGCCGGTCGCGATGCGCAGCAGCGTCGTCTTGCCCGCGCCGTTGCGCCCGGCGAGCACGAGCACCTCGCCGAACGCGAGCGAGAGGCTCGCGCCCGACAGCACCGGGCGTTCGCGCTGCGCGAGCGAGACGTCCTCCAGCGCGAGCGCCGCCGGGGAAGCGCTCATCGCGGAAGCCCGTCGCGGCGCCGCAGCAAGGCGAGGAAGAGCGGGCCGCCGACCAGCGCGGTGATCGCGCCGACCGGCAGCTCGGGCCCGCCGAGCGCCGTGCGTGCGAGCGCATCGCAGAGCACGAGGAAGCTCGCGCCCGCGAGCGCCGAGGCGGGCAGCAGCAAGCGGTGGTCTGCGCCGATCACGAGCCGCAGCGCGTGCGGCACGATCAGCCCGACGAAGCCGACGAGGCCCGCGACCGCGACTGCCGCGCCGACCAGCAGCGACGTCGTGAGCAGCAGCGCGAGCTTCACGCGCGCGGGCTCGAAGCCGAGCAGGGCCGCAGAGTCGTCGCCGAGCGCGAGCGCGTTCAACGCGCGGGCGAGCGGCGCGAGCCCGGCGAGGCCGAGCGCGAGGAAAGCGGCGACCCAGCCCGCGAGCGCGGGCCGTGCGTCGGAGAGGTTGCCGATCAGGTAGAGGAAGATGCGGCTGCCCTCGGCGAGCCCCGCGATCGAGGCGAGGAACACGATCAGCGCCGAAGCGAGCGCGTTGAAGACGACGCCGATCAGCAGCAAGCGCGTCGCGTCGAGGCGGCCGCGCGGGCCGGCGGCCGCGAGCAGCAGCAGCACGGCCGCGAGGGCGCCGGCGAACGCGGCGGGCGGCGCGGCGCTCGCGCCGAGGCCGAGCGCGCCGCCGAGCGCGATCACGAGAATCGCGCCGAGCGCCGCGCCGCCGGAGACGCCGAGGATGAACGGATCCGCGAGCGGATTGCGCAGCAGCGCCTGGAACGCGGCGCCCGCCGTAGCGAGCGACGCCCCCACGCCGGCGGCGAGCAGCGCACGCGGCAGCCGCACGCGCAGCACGATGTCCTGCGCCACCGCCTCGCCGCTGCCGCGCAGCGCGCGAAAGACGTCGCCGAGCGCGAGGCCCGACGGGCCGAGCGCGACGCCGACCGCGAGCGCCGCGAGCAGCGCGAGTGCCAGCGCGCCGAGCACGCGCGCGAGCCGCGCGGCCGTCAGCGACGAGCTCACGGCAGGTCCTCGGCGGGCGCGCGCTCGCCGCGGACGACGGCCTCGAGCAGCGCGAGCGCGCGGTCGAGCCGCGGCCCCGGCAGCGTCACAGCACCCGCCGGCAGCGACTCGATGCGCGCGCGCAGCGAGGGCCAGCGCGCCCAGAACTGCACCGCGGGCTCGGGCTCGTCGGTGGCGTCGAGGATCAACGCGGGCTGCGCGGCGAGCAGCCACTCGCGCGACGCGCGCGGCCATGGGCCTGCGAGATCCGCGCCGAGATTTTGGGCGCCCGCGGCGCGCAGCATGTCGTCGACGAAGGTGCCGGCGCCGGCGACGAAGAGCGGATCGCGCTGCAGCACGAGCAGCGTGCGCACGCGCGAGCGGCCCGCGCTCGCGGCCTCCGCCCGCGCGCGAGCGGCGCGCAGCATCGCGACGCGCCGCTCCGCCTCGGGCACGCGGCCCAGCCGCACGCCCATCGCCGCGATGGTGCCGAGCACCTCGTCGTAGCTGCGTGGGTTCGCGACGAAGCGCTCGATCCCGAGCGCCGCGAGCTGCTCCTGGAAGCTGCGCTGCTCGGCGCTCGGCACGAGCATCACGAGGTCGGGCCGCAGTGCGATCGCGGCTTCGAGGCTCGGGTCGTAGAGCCCGCCCACCCGCGGCAAGCCGGCCACCGCCGGCTCCTGCCGCGCCGAGAAGTCGTCGACGCCCACGAGCTGCTCGCCCGCGCCGAGCGCCAGCGCGATCGCCGTGAGCGAGGGATTCAGCGAGACCACGCGCTGCGGCGCGTTTTCCGCGTTCGCGAGGGTCGCGAGCGCGAGCACGCAGAGGAGGACGGCGCAGCGACGCACGGCGACGCGAAATAGCTCCCGCGTCCTTGCATCGCTACGCCGGAGCGCCGCGGCCTCTCCGCTGAGTCCAGTCACCGCCGGCTCGGCGTGACGCAACACGCGTGCCGGGGGCTTCTGGTCAGCGGAGCGCCGCGGCGCTCCGGCGCCCAGCTCGGCGCTACTGCGAGCGCAGCGTCGTCTCGCCTTGCAGCGCGACGTAGGGGCGCAGCTTCGCGAGGCTGGCCTCGCCGATGCCCTTGATCGCGAGCAGATCCTCGATGCGCTTGAAGCCGCCTTGCTTCGTGCGCGCGGCGACGATCTCGCGCGCTCGCGCTTCGCCGACGCCCGGCAGGAGCGTGAGCTGCTCGGCGGACGCCGTGTTCACGTTCACGACGCCCGAGAGCTTCGCGGCCGCGAATGCCGGCGCCGAGGCGGCGCTGAGCGCGATGCCGAGAGCGAGGGCCGAGAGAAGGGCGCGCGAGCGCCCGCGTGCGGAGTTGCGGTTCATGGTTGCGATGTCCGCGGGACCGCGGGGGAGATCTCTCGCGCGCTAGGTGTCGCGGCCGACGGCGTAGTCCGCCGCCGCGAGCAGTGCGCTCTTGCTGGGGCCGTCGGGGAACGGCGCGATGGATTCCGCGGCGCGCGCGACGTGCTCGCGCGCCCGGCGATTCGTGTCGGGGATTCCGTGGTGGCGCTCGACCAGCTCGATGACGGGCGCGAGCTCGCGCGCGTCGAGCACGTGCTCGACGCCGACGATGCCCTCCGCCTGCAGCTCGGCGGCACGCCGCGCGGCGGTCTTCAGCACCGAGCCGATCGCATCGCGCTCGGCGGCGGTGGCGCGCTTCAGCGTGAGCAGGAGCGGCAGCGTCACCTTGCCTTCGCGCACGTCGGTGTGGGGGCTCTTGCCCAGCTCGGCCTCGCTGGCGGCGTAGTCGAGCGCGTCGTCGCGCAGCTGGAAGGCGAGGCCGAACTCGCGGCCGTACTGGGAGAGGCGGCGGCGCTCGGCGCGCGTCACGCCGGCCAGGATCGCTCCGGCCTCCGCGGCGGCGGCGATCAGCGACGCGCTCTTGCGATCGATCACCGCGTAGTAGTGCGCCTCGGTCACGTCGGGATCGAAGCTGCGCTCGAGCTGGATCAGCTCGCCTTCCGACATGCGCCGGATCGTGTCGGAGAAGATCGAGAGGATGTCGATGTTGCCGTCCTCGACGATCAGCGAGGACGCGCGCGCGTAGAAGTAGTCGCCGACCAGCACCGCGCGGCGGTTGCCCCAGATCGCGCGCGCCGCCTCCTTGCCACGGCGCAGCGTCGCGAGGTCGACGACATCGTCGTGCAGCAGCGTCGCGGTGTGGAGCAGCTCGATCGCGGCGGCGATCTGCACCCGGCGCGGCCCGTCGTAGCCGCACAGCTCCGCGGCGAGCATGACGAGCAGCGGACGCAGGCGCTTTCCGCCGGAGGAGAGCACGTGCTCGCCGATCGTGCCGATCAGCGCGTGATCGCCGGCGATCGCCTCGCGCATCGTGCGCTCGACCTGCTCGAGCGCCGTGGCGCTGCGCGAGAGCGCGCTCGCGAGCGCAGCAGGCGGCGGCGAGATGCGTGCTGTCATTAGGGCGAAGCTACCGCGCGCGGCGCGTCGCGCGCAACGGAAAATTCTCGAAAAAACGAGCAACGACGCATGGTTAACTGCGAGTCACGAGGCGTGAACGAGGCCTGTTCACGGGCTCCGGCGCGCGCTGCCTGGAGGTGCCGCGGGCGGCTTGCTCTGCGCGCGCAGCCACGCGACCGCCGCCGCCACGTCCGCGACCCCGATCGCCTCGGCGCCGCCCGCGCTCGCGCTCGCCAGCTGCGCGGGCACGAGCACGCGCCGGAAGCCGAGACGCGCGGCTTCTCGCAGGCGCTGCTCGATGCGCCCGACGCGGCGCACCTCGCCGCCGAGCCCGATCTCGCCGCACGCCGCGACGTCGGCGGGCAGCGGCAGATCGAGCCGGCTGGACGCGATCGCGAGCGCCACCGCGAGATCGGCCGCTGGCTCGCTGATGCGCATGCCGCCGACCACGTTCACGAACACGTCGCGCGAGAGCAGATCGACGTCGCTGCGGCGGTCGAGCACCGCAAGCAGCAGCGCGACGCGGCCGTCGTCGACGCCGAGACAGGTGCGCCGCGCAGTGCCGTAGCCCGCCGGCGCGATCAGCGCTTGCACTTCCAATAACAAGGGACGCGTGCCCTCGACCACCGGCATCACGCACGAGCCCGGTGCGCCGGCTTGGCGCTCGGCGAGAAACAGCTCGCTCGGATTCTCGACCGCGACCAGGCCCTTCTCCTCGTGCGTGAACACGCCCAGCTCGTCGGTCGCGCCGAAGCGATTCTTCGTGGCCCGCAGGATCCGGTACGGGTGCCCGCGGTCGCCCTCGAAGGTGAGCACCACGTCCACCAGGTGCTCGAGCACGCGCGGGCCGGCGAGCGTGCCGTCCTTGGTCACGTGCCCGACGAGCACGAGCGGCGCTCCCTGCGCCTTCGCCGTGGCCGCGAGCAGCGCCGCGCACTCGCGCACTTGGGTCACCGAACCGGGCGCAGATTCGACGCGCTCGCTGCGCAGCGTCTGCACCGAGTCGACGAGCACGAGCTGCGGTTGGATCTCGCGCCATGGCTCTGCCAGTGCTTCGACGCATGTTTCACTGAGCACGGCGAGCGACTCGGGCAGCGACGCCAGACGATCCGCGCGCAGCCGGATCTGCTCGGGGCTCTCCTCGCCCGCGACGTAGAGCACGGGCCGGCCGCTGTGCACGCCCGCAGCCAGCTGGAGCGCGAGCGTCGACTTGCCGACACCGGGCTCGCCCGCGAGCAGCACGACCGAGCCCGGCACGAGCCCGCCGCCGAGCACGCGGTCGAGCTCGGCGATTCCGCTCGCGAGACGCGGCACGGCGTCTGCGTCGATCTCGGCGAGCCGGCGCGGCTTCGCGCTGTGCGCCTCGCGCGCGATCAGCTCGCGCGGCTCGCCCGCCGCGACCGGGCGCTCCTCCACGAGCGTCGACCAGGCACCGCACTCCGGGCAACGCCCGAGCCAGCGCGGCTGCTGGGCGCCGCACTCGGTGCACGCGTAGATGCTGCCTCTGCGCCCCATCTCCAGCCGGCAGAGTAGCTGCAACGAGCGCGGC
>DATBRS010000071.1:0-5074 GCA_036560185.1 Myxococcota bacterium | reverse complement strand
GATGCAGCGAATCGAGATGCGCCTCGATCGCGGTCCGCAGCGCAAGCGTCGCCGTCGCGCCGGGCCCGAGCGCCGCGACCGCCGCGCGCGTGTTCTCGTAGGAGTGCGCGGTGCCGAAGCGCAGCACCTCGTAGACGAGCTGCTCCTTCGAATCGAAGTGGTAGTAGAGGCTGCCCGTCTTGATGCCGGCCTCGGCGGCGATGTCCGACAAGTTCGTGCCCGCGTAGCCCCGACGCGCGAACAGGCGCGCCGCCGCGTCGATCACCGCCTGCCGCGTGCGCTCGGATTTGCGCGGGGTGCGCAGCGTCTGCGCCCGTCCGTTCGCCATGTGGGGACGCTAGCCCGCGGCGCGGGGAGAATCGAGCTTGACAGCGGATTCGAATGATAGTTAGATTTTATTCCGAAGGCGGCGAGGAGTCTCGATGAAGCGCGAACGAGAGCTCGAGCTGCTCGCGCGGCTGGCGGATCCCGCGGCCCCCCGGCCGGGTCCGCTCGGCCCCTACAGCCTGCGCAATCCGGCGAGCGCGTACGCGAGCGCCGAGCGCTTCGCGCGCGAGCGCGACGCCCTGTTCCAACGCCGGCCCAACTTGTTGGGTCTCTCGAGCGAGTGCGCGCGTCCCGGCGACTACCTCACGGGGAGCCTCGGCGGCGTGCCGGTCGTCGCGGTCCGGCAGCTGGACGGCTCGCTGCGCGCGTTCGTGAACGCCTGCCGGCATCGGGCCTCGCGCTTACTCGACGGCTGCGGCCGGCTCGAGCGCGCGATCGCGTGCCCGTATCACGGCTGGCTCTACGAGCTCGACGGGCGCCTGCGCGCGCGCCCGGGCGCCGAGCCGGGCTTCGACGACATCGCGCGCGAGCGACTCTCGCTGCATCCGGTCGCCGTGCGTGAGGCGCACGGCCTCGTGTTCGCGCGCGCGGCCGGCGGCGCGTTCGAGGTCGACGCGGCGCTCGAGGGCGCGCAGGAAGAGCTCGCGGCGTACGGCCTCGAGCACTACGTGCACATCGAGACGCGCGCGCAGGAGTTCGCCTTCAACTGGAAGCTCGTGATCGACACCTTCACCGAGCCGTACCACATCCCGTGGCTGCACAAGGCGACGATTGCGCCGCACTACTACTTCGATCGCTGGCTGTTCGACGCCTACGGCGTGCACGGGCGCTTCATCGGCGTGCGCAAGAGCGTGGCCGAGGAACTGGCGAGACCGCTCGATACCGAGTCTCGCCTCTTGCCCCACGGCACCACTCAGTATCTGCTGATGCCCAACGCCGTGCTGTGTCACCAGATCGACCACGTCGAGCTGTGGCGCGTGACGCCGCTCGCGGTGGATCGCACGCGCGTCGCCACCTCGCTGTTCGCGCCGCGCGCGCCGGAGTCGGACAAGGAGCGCGCCTATTGGGTGAAGAACCTCGACGTGCTGCTGCGGGTGACCTACGCCGAGGACTTCCCGGCGATGGCGCGCATCCACGAGAACCTCGCGTCGGGCGCGGTGCCCGAGGTCGTGTACGGGAAGATGGAGCCGGCGCTCGTGCACTTTCACGAGAGCGTGAACGCGCTGCTCGCGGCGGACGCGGCGTGAGCCCGCGCGATCGCGCGCACGACCGGGAGACGTGACGTGGAGCTCGGCCTCGCGAACAGCCGGGTGATCATCACCGGCGGCGCCTCGAACATCGGGCGCGCGATCGTGCACGCGCTCGCCGAGGAGAGCGCACAGCTCGCGATCCTCGATCGCGACGTGACGCGCGCCGAGGCGACCGCGCGCGAGGCTCGCGCGCGCGGCGCTCCGGGCGTCCACGTCTTTGCCGTCGATCTGCTCGATCGCGCGGCGTCGCGCGCGGCGATCGCAGCCGCGACCGCCGCGCTCGGCGGCGTCGACACGCTCGTCGCGAACGTGGGATCGAACAAGCCCGCGTTCTTCCTCGACACGCCCGAGGAGAGCTGGACGGAGCGCATCGAGCTGAACCTGATGAGCTGCATGACCTGCGCGCACGCCGTGCTGCCGGCCATGCTCGCGCAGCAGCGCGGCGCGATCGTCGCGATCGCGAGCACCGCCGCGTTCGGCGAGCCGCGCCAGAGCGTCTACGCCGCCGCGAAGGCCGGCGTGATCGGCTTCGTGCGCACGCTCGCCCTCGAGTACGGCCGCTACGGAATCCGCGCCAACCTCGTCGCGCCCGGCCTGGTGGTGCCGGAGCGCGAGGCGATCGGCGAAGGCTCGCTGTGGCGAGAGCGCGAGGCGATCATGAACGACGAGCAGATCGACTACGTCCGCCGCGGCACCCCGCTGCGCCGGCTCTCGACCGCCGACGACATCGCGCGCTCGGTCGTGTTCCTCGCCTCGGAGCGCGCGAGCCGCCAGCTCACCGGGCAACTGATTACGGTCGCGGGCGGATTCGCGATGCGTTGAGCGCGCGAGCCCCGCTCGAGCGCGAGCCTCCAGAAAGGAAACTCCCCATGCACACCGGCCTCAGCCTCACCTTCCAGAACCTCGACGGAAAGCACAGCGACGCCGAGGTCTATCGCCACGAGCTCGCGCTCGCCGCGCGCGCCGAGACCGCCGGCTACGACTCGATCTGGACGCCGGAGCACCACTTCGACGACTACATGATGACGCCGAACGTCCCGCAGTTCCTGTCGTGGGTCGCGGGGCGCACCGAGCGCGTGAAGCTCGGCACGATGGTGAGCGTGCTGCCGTGGCACGACCCGGTGCGCGTCGCCGAGAGCTTCTGCTTGCTCGATCATCTCTCTCAAGGCCGCGCGATCCTCGGCGTCGGACGCGGGCTCGGGCGCATCGAGTTCGACGGCTTCCGCGTGAACATGAGCGAATCGCGCCGGCGCTTCGTCGAGTACACCGACGCGATCCTGCGCGGCCTCGAAGCGGGCGTGATGCAGTACGACGGCGAGCTGTACCAGCAACCGCCCGTCAAGCTGCGGCCCGCTCCCTTCGCGTCGTTCAAGTCGCGCACCTTCGCCTCGGCGATCTCGCCGCAGTCGATGGATATCATGGCCAAGCTCGGCGTCGGCTTGATGGTGATCGCGCAGAAGCCGTGGGAGACGGTGGAGAAGGAGCTCGCGGCGTATCGCTCGCGCTTCCGCGAGCTGAACGGCTGCGAGCCGCCGAAGCCGATCCTGTGCGTGTTCGTGGGCGTGAGCCACGACCCGAGCGAGGCGCGGCGCATGCGCGAGGTCTACCTGCAGCGCTACGCGCGCTCGACCGTCGAGCACTACCAGTTCTCGAACGTCGAGTTCGAGCGCATCGACGGCTACGAGTACTACGGCGCGCTGGCGCGCAACATCGCGAAGCACGGCCTCGACAAGTTCAACGGCTTCCTCGCCGACCTCCAGGTGTGGGGCACTCCGCGCGAGGTCGAGAGCAAGCTCGCCGACTACGTGCGCCGCTGCGACGCCGGCGGCCTGCTCGTGACGCCTGCGTTCGGCGGCATGCCCCACGACGTCGCCAACGCGAACTTCGAGCTGTTCGCGCGCGAGGTGTTGCCCGCGATGCAGGCCATCGACGTCGGCGGCGAAGTCGGCGTGCTCCACGCCGCGCACGCGCCGGCGGCCTGAGCTGCTGCCATGAAGCTCGGCGTTTTCTCGTTCAACACGGAGTACACGCTGCGCGCCGACCGGCTCGCGCGCGCGGTCGAAGAGCGCGGCCTCGAGTCGCTCTGGCTGCCCGAGCACACGCACATCCCTGCGCCGCCGGACGGCGTCGTGAAGATGGTCGATGGCCGCGAGCTGCCGCGCGAGTACCGGCACATGTCGGATCCGTTCCTCGGCCTCGCGGCCGCTGCGGCTGCGACGACGACGCTCGTGCTCGGCACCTCGATCTGCCTGGTGAACCAGCACCATCCGATCTCGCTCGCGAAGCGCGTCGCCACGCTCGATCACCTCTGCGACGGCCGCTTCATCTTCGGCGTCGGCGCCGGCTGGAACGTGGCCGAGATGGGCAACCACGGCGTGGCCTTCGACGAGCGTTGGCCGCAGCTCACCGAGCGCCTCGACGCGCTGCGGGTGCTGTGGCGCGACGAGCGCGCGCGCTTCTCCGGGAAGTTCGTGCAATTCGACGACGTGTGGCTCTACCCGAAGCCGCTGCAGCGCCCGCATCCGCCCATCTTGTTGG
Source organism: Myxococcota bacterium (assembly GCA_036560185.1). GTDB lineage: Bacteria > Myxococcota_A > UBA9160 > UBA9160 > UBA6930 > VGRF01. The sequence continues at coordinate 959 of DATBRS010000071.1, read as the reverse complement.
GGACGCTCGACACGCCCTTCGGGCGCGGCCTGGTCGCGAGACACGCCGACGCCTGGATGCCGATCTCGTTCCGCCTCGACGCGACGCGCGCGAGCATCGCCGACGTGCGCGCGCGCATGCGCGCGCTCGGGCGCGACGACGCGAAGCTCGCGGTGTCGGTGCTGTTCCTCGCCGAGCGCGAGCAGGACGAGGGCACGCTCGCGGCGACTCGAGAGCTCGGCGTCGAGCGCGCGATCCTGCGCCTGCCGGTCGCCAGCGAGAGCGAGGTGCTGCGCACGCTCGATCGCTACGCGGCCATGCGCACGTGAGCGGCGCTTCCGCGGCGTCGCTCCCGTCCTCGGCTCCGAGATGCAAGCGATCGGCGCGAGCGCCTAGCATGGGTGGCGGCGGAGGCGATATGAGATGAGCAGCAGCCCCAGTGGCGTTACGGGCAAGCGCGACGACGGCGCGCGCTTCGATGTGATCGTGGTGGGCGCCGGCTTCGCTGGCATGTACCTGCTGCACCGGCTGCGCGGCATGGGCCTCTCGGCGTGCGTCTACGAGGCCGGCAGCAGCGTCGGGGGCACCTGGTACTGGAACCGCTACCCGGGCGCGCGCTGCGACGCCGAGAGCCTCGCCTACTCCTACTCGTTCTCGCGCGAGCTCGAGCAAGAATGGAGCTGGAGCGAGCGCTACGCGACGCAGCCCGAGATCCTGCGCTACGCGGAGCACGTCGCCGAGCGCTTCGACCTGAAGCGCGACATCCGCTTCGAGCGGCGCGTGACGCGCGCGCACTGGAGCGACGCGGCGGGCGACTGGAGCGTCGAGACGGATCGCGGCGATCGCGCGAGCGCGCGCTTCTGCGTGATGGCGACGGGCTGCCTGTCGATGCCCTCGGAGCCGAACATTCCCGGGCTGCGCGACTTCGCCGGCCCGACCTATTGGGCGAGCAAGTGGCCGCATCATCCCGTCGACTTCTC